>NZ_CP013141.1:3963796-4037147 GCF_001442535.1 Lysobacter antibioticus
ACGAGCGCAGGGGCGGCACCGCGCCTGAGCGCCGACGGCGGTCCGTCCGCGGCCGCCGCGCTGACCGCCAAGCCCGGCATGGGCTTCAGCGGGGTGCGCTCGCTGCGTTATGAGGGCGTCGGCACTGGCGCCGCGCAAAGCGTGCAGGCCTTCGAGGTCGACATCGCGGTCGGCAAGGACACGCAGCTCTCCTATCGCCTGTTCCCGCTGTCCAGCGCGCACATCGCCGGCCAGCCCGCGCCGTCCAAGCTCGATGCGCTGCGCAACGGCTCGACCTATGTCGCCATCGACCTGGTGCTCGACGACGGCAGCCGTTTGTCGCAACGCAAGCCGCTGGATCTGTACGGCAACCCGCTGACCGCGCGCGAGCAGGGCATGGCGCGGCTGCTCTATCCCGACCAGTGGAATGCGGTCAGCAGCCGCATCGGCGAGGTCGCCGCCGGTCGCCGCGTGCGCCAGATCCTGTTGGTCCACGACGGCGACACGGCGCTGCCGTATCAAGGGTATCTCGACGACCTGCGCATCGCCCCGGCGCCGGCGCTCGCCAAGGGCAAGCGCGCGGCGCTGCGCCCGAGCGATTACGTCGACACCCGCCGCGGCAGCAATTCCAACAGCCGCTTCTCGCGCGGCAATACCTTTCCCGCGGTGGCGGTGCCGCACGGTTTCAACTTCTGGACCCCGACCACAAACGCCGGTTCGCACTGGATCTACCAGTACCAGGAGCGCAACGGCGAGGACAACCGCCCGCGCATCGAAGCCTTCGCGCTGTCGCACGAGCCCAGCCCGTGGATGGGCGACCGCCAGACCTTCCACGTGATGCCGGCGATCGGCGAGGGCCGGCCCGAGTTCGACCGCAGCAAGCGCGCGCTGAGTTTCGGCCACGACGAGGAAACCGCGCGCGCCGACTACTACCGGGTGCGCTTCGACAACGGCCTGATCGCCGAAATGACCCCGACCGACCACGCCGCGGTGATGCGCTTCACCTTCCCGGCCGAGCCCGGCGAGACCCGCGCGCAGCTGTTGTTCGATCATCGTGACGAACACGGTGACATCCGCCTGGACCGCGACGGCCGCGCGCTCAGCGGCTGGAGCGAGAGCATGAGCAAGCTCTCGACCGGCGCCTCGCGCCTGTTTTTCTACGCCCGTTTCGACCGGCCGATCCGCGACGGCGCCCGGCTTGAGCGCGACAAGGCCGGGCGCGACCGCGTCTCGGCCTGGTACGGCTTCGACCTCAGCGGCGATCCGAGCCGCCAGGTGACGATGCGCATCGCCACCTCGCTGATCAGCGTCGAGCAGGCGCAGCGCAATCTGGAACTGGAGATCGGCGCCGCCGAAGGTTTCGATGCGGTGCGCGAACGCGCCCGCGCGGCCTGGGACGCCAAGCTCGGCATCGTCCGCGCCGAGGGCGCACCGGCGCACGAACAAGCGGTGCTGTATTCCAATCTCTATCGCTTGTTCCTGTACCCCAACAGCGGCTACGAGAACACCGGCACCGCCGAGCGGCCGTTGTACAAATACGCGAGCCCGTTCTCGGCGCCGGCCGGCAAGGACCGCGCGGACAGCACCGGCGCGGCCGTCGTGGACGGCAAGGTCTACGTCAATAACGGCTTCTGGGACACCTACCGCACCAGTTGGCCGGCCTATGTATTGCTGACCCCGACGCATGCCGGCGAGATGATCGACGGCTTCGTCCAGCAGTACCGCGACGGCGGCTGGATCGCGCGCTGGTCCTCGCCGGGCTATGCCGATTTGATGGTCGGCACCAGTTCCGACGTCGCCTTCGCCGACGCCTGGCTCAAGGGTGTGCGCAATTTCGACGTGCGCTCGTTCTATCAGTCGGCGATCCGCAACGCCTCCAGCGTCAGCAGCGTGCCGGGCGCGGGCCGCAAGGGCATCGAGCGCGCGATCTTCGCCGGCTACACCGACACCACCGTCGGCGAAGGCCTGTCGTGGTCGATGGACGGCTACATCAACGACTTCGCCATCGGCCGCCTGGCCGGCGCGCTGGCG
Source organism: Lysobacter antibioticus (assembly GCF_001442535.1). NCBI lineage: Bacteria > Pseudomonadati > Pseudomonadota > Gammaproteobacteria > Lysobacterales > Lysobacteraceae > Lysobacter > Lysobacter antibioticus. Next base: position 3,965,807 of record NZ_CP013141.1, read on the forward strand.
CAGCAGGCCGATGCCGGCGATCCCTACCGGGCGAGCTATCGCGACGATGCCGCGTACTACCGCAATCGCGCGCTCGGCTACGCCAACCTGTTCAATCCGCAGCTGGGCTTCTTCGTCGGCCGCCATCGCGACGGCCGCTGGCGCTACACCGCGACCGAGTTCGACCCGACCCGCTGGGGCGGCGATTACACCGAGACCAATGCCTGGAACATGGCCTTCCACGCGCCGCAAGACGGCGCCGGCCTGGCCGCGTTGCACGGCGGGCGCACCGCCTTGGGCAACAAGCTCGACCTGTTCTTCGCCACGCCGGGCACCTTCGAAGTGGGCAGCTACGGCGATGTCATCCACGAAATGCTCGAAGCGCGCGACGTGCGCATGGGCCAGTACGGTCACAGCAACCAGCCCTCGCACCATATTCCCTATATGTATGCCGCCGCCGGCCAGCCCTGGCGTATCCAGGAGAAAGTGCGCGACATTCTCGACCGCCTGTACGTCGGCGGCGAGATCGGCCAGGGCTATGCCGGCGACGAAGACAACGGCGAGATGTCGGCGTGGTGGTTGTTCAGCGCCGCCGGTTTCTATCCGCTGCGGATGGGCTCGCCCGAGTACGTGATCGGCGCGCCGCGGTTCGAGCGCATGAGCATCCGCCTGGAGAACGGCCGCGAGCTGCAGATCAACGCGCCCAAGGTCAGCGCGCGCAATCGCTACGTGCAGTCGCTGCGGGTCAACGGCGAAGCCTGGGACCGGCTGACCCTGCCGCACGAATTGTTGGCGCAAGGCGCGGTGCTGGATTTCCGCATGGGGCCGTCGCCGTCGAACTGGGCGAGCAACCCGCAGGCCTTGCCGGAATCGCTCAGCGCCGATGGCGAACAGCCCAAGCCTCTGCGCGACCTGGGCCGGCGCGACAATGCGACGGTCGCCGGTGTCGCGGCCAAGCAGGCCGCGGCGTTGTTCGACAATGACGCGACCACCTCGACGCGCTTGAGCGGCCCGATGCCGTTGCTGAGTTGGAACTTCAAGGCGCCGGCGACGGTGCGCTTGTACACCCTGACCTCGTCGGCGCGCCGCGGCGATCCGCAGGCCTGGGCCTTGCAGGGTTCCAACGATGGCGCGCAGTGGACCACGCTCGACGAACGCAGCGGCCAAGTGTTCGCCTGGCGCAAGCAGACGCGCGCGTTCGCCATCGCCGAAGCGGCGGCGTATTCGCGTTATCGCTTGCGCCTGCTCGCCGACGGCGCCGGCCAGGGCGGCATCGAGCTGGCCGAAGTGGAGTTGCTCGGCGAGGCGAAATAGGGCCGGCGCGAGCGCCTGCTCGAACGAGGCCGCCGCCGCAACGTCGAATGCGTGGCGCGGCGGCCGCTGCGGCCACCGTTGTCGCAGCGTGTTTCGACGATACGTTCAGATATCCGGGCCGCAGCGCAAGGTTGCGGCCGTGCTGCATGCAGCACGCGGCGTCGGTCGACGCAGGTATTTCATCGCGCCGTTGGTCGGCGTGCGCCACGTTAATCCGCCGGCGCTCGCATTGGCGCTGTGACGCGCTGCGTGCTTTAACGGAAACCTCATGCGTGCGTCTCGAACGCAGCGGTCCGATCGCGCGAATCGTTCCCGTTATGTCCCGATATCGCCCCGTGTTCTTCCTCGGAACGCGCGCTGAGGAGGGCTAAGTTCGGCGATGCAGTGCGATCGACCCATCCACGCGGAACGATTCCGCAACGAGGCTCATATGGAACTCATGGGACGTACCGGCCCCAGGCTGCGGCTTCACGCCGCGGCGCTGGCTACGGGCTTGATGCTCGCCGCGCCCTTGGCGCAAGCCCAGAACTTCGAAACTCACTACGGCAACCAACCTTGGCGCGACGGCGGCGAAGACGTCAAGGCCGTGAACTACTGTCCGGGCCGCGGCTCGGTCACCGTCGGCACACGTCGCTCCAGCGACGGCAATACCCAGGTGTTGGTGACCCGCGCCAACGACCTCGGCGTCACCGACGACAGCAGCATCAACACTTGGCAAAACGCCTACATGATCGCCGGCAGCAAACGCTCCGACGCTTTCGGCATCGTCGAGTTGAGCGGCGAGCGCGGTTTCGCCGTGACCGGCGCGGTGCAGCTCGGCGAAGGCAGTTTCATCTACGTGCTGCAGATCGATTGCCGCGGTCGGCAGATCTGGACCACGTTGCTCGACAACGTCGATACCAGCCATCGCGCGACCGGTTATGACCTGATCGAAACCGGCTCGGTGATGCCGAGCAAGGCGCCGGCGCAGGGCGATCTGGTGGTGGTCGGCGAGGAGAACGACAAGGACGGCCGCACCCTCGGCCGCATCGCCCGCCTGGATGCGGTCGGCAACGTGTTGTGGGATCACCGTTACGACGGCAGCGGCGATTGGCCGGGCCTGCGTTTCCGCGCGGTCACCGAGAACCTCGCCAGCAGCGGCGGCTTCACCGACATCGTCGTCGCCGGCACCGCGCTGACCACCGACGCCAAACGCGGCGGCCTGATGTTCCGTACCGACGCCAACGGCGCGCCGGTGTGCAGCAGCGTGCTGATCGACGGCCAGGACCATCGCGACTTCCACGGCCTGACCGCGTTGTTGAACGCGAACTACACCGGCGAAACGGTCTCGGTCGGCGCCTCGACCGGGCTCGACGAGGGCAGCGCCTCGCAGGCCTATCTGGCCCGTTACGACCGCTACAGTTGCAAACCCGTGGTGCAGGCGACCTGGGTGGATCGCGACAAGGCCAGCTTCACCGCGTTCGACGTGGTCGAGGCGCGTGGCCTCGACGGCCGCGAAGGCGCGGTCGCGGTGGTCGGCACCATCGCCGGTACCCAGGGCTTTCTGTTCGCGGCCAACACCCGCGACCTGTTGCGCTATGGCGGCCTCGGCCCGCGTCGTTTCGGCGACAAGTTCCGCGAAAGCCTGTACGCGATCGATCGCAAGAGCGACCGCTTCATCCTCGCCGGCAACACCTTCAGCGACTGGCAGGGCGTCGGCGATATCCAGGACTTCTATTTCGTCCAGGTCGACCCGGGCCTCAACACCGGTTGCGCCGATCTGTGGGACCCGGGCGCATTCAACCCGGACCTGCCGTACAAGGAGTTCCTGCCGCACCTCGAGCGCATTCCCAAGTTCCAGCGCGTCGACACACCGAGCCAGGAGGCCAGGGACTGGGGCTATGTCTGTGCGGTCGATCCGCCGGAAGGCTGCCCGGGCCTGATCAACAACGGCATCATCCAGCTCGGCGTGTCGCCGACCGGCTATCTCAACATCGAATGCCCGAATATCGATCAGTCGAGCGGTCGCTACGGCACGCGTCTGGTCGGCCTGCGCTACATGCCGACCAATGGCGAAGCCTCGGCGCCGGGCGCGCCCTGCGAAGGTTGGGGCGTGGCCAATGCCGATCCGGCCGCGCTGGTGACCGGGCGGACCTCGCGTTGCGCCGGCACCAGCAACGTCACCTTGGTCAGCTTCACTCCGACCCCCAGCACCGCGACTTCGGTGGTGACGGTGGGCAGCACCTTCCGGGTGACCCATCAGTACACGCCGATCGCGGCGACGAGCTTCCTGTACCGGGTCGACGTCAAGATCGAGAACATCGGCCGCATCACGGTCAAGGACCTGCGTTACACCCGCGGCATCGACTACGACGTGCCGCCGAATACGTTCTCGGAGTACATCACCCTGGCAGGCGCCTCGCCGTTCCTGCTGGCCTGGAACAACAACGGCTTCAATTCGCTCGACCCGCTGGTCGCCAACTCCGGCCTGTCCGGACCGATGACCGATAACGGCCCCGGCGATCTGGGGGCGCACATGGACTTCCGCTTCGGTTCGCTCGCACCGGGCGCGGCGCGCAGCTTCGTCACCTACTACGGTGCGGCGCCGACCCAGACCGCGGCGCTCAATGCGTTGTCGATCGTCGGCGCGGGGCTGTACTCGCTGGGCCAGACCAATTGGGACGGCATCGGCGGCGCCGGCAACACCAGCCCGAACCCGGGCACCGCAGGCGCGATCAACGGCGTGCCGGCGACCTTCATGTACGGCTTGAAGACGAACTGAGCGTCGAAAGCGACAAAGGCGTCAAGCTCCGGGGGCCGTCGGCCCTCGGAGCGTTTGCAGGGCCGGCACGCGTACGAGCCGCAGACGCAGATGGACGATGCCGGCCAGCAAGCACAGCGCGATCAGCGTCATCAGCCATTGGCTGGTCGCGGCGAGGCGCAGGCGTTCGAGCAACAACCCCGTCGACAAGGTGGCCAGCGGCATCGCACCCATGGTCGCGGCCGAAAACCAGGTCATCTCGCGGCCCATGCGTTGCGCGGCGGCGCTGCGCTGCAGCCACGACAGCGATTGGATGCCGTAGAAATTGGAGGCGCCGGCGAGCAAACAGAATGCGGCCAACACCGTCGCCAGGCCCGCGTTCCAGGCGAGCAGGCCGTAGGCCATCGCGGCGACCGCCCAACACGCGAGCAACTTGACGATCACCTCGCCCAAGCCGGTCGAGGCGCGGCCGGCGAACGACGCCGCGGCGGCGATGCCGGCGAACTGGGCGACATAGACCAGGAAGTAACGCGCGTCGCCGTGTTCGACCAGCAACACCGGCAGCAGGATCTGCACCGGGCCGAACACCAGCACCGTGCTGACCAACAGATACAGGTAATAGCTGCGCGGGATGGCCTGGGTCGACGCCGCTGCCGTGGCGTTCGCGAGTGAGGCATCGGCCGCGTCGCCTGTCTGGGCAGGCCGCCGCACCGGCCCGCGTCGGCGCACCGCCGCGAGCAGCCACAGCGAGGCGGCGACGCTGAGCGCGTCGATCCAGAACGCGACGGCCAGGCCATGACCGTCGCTGGAAGCCAGGATCAGACTGCCGGCGAGCATCGGCAGCAGCATCATCGCCAGGCTCGAGGCCACCGCGAACACGGCATTGCCGGCCGGCAGCAGCCCCTTGCGGATATACAGACCGAAGCTCGCGCGCCCGGCCGGGTACGCGACCGCCCAGACCAGGCCGCCGAACAAGGCCAGCGCATAGATGATCTCGATGGTCATCAGCCCGAACCAGGTCAGCAGGCCCATGCTGGCGTTGATGACGACATACAGCGCGCGGCAGATCCACAACACCCGGATCGGGTTGGCGCGGTCGAGGAAACCGCCGAAGAAGAACAGGAACAGCACGCTCGGCAAGGCTTCGATCGCCGCGGTCAGGCCGAGGTCGAAGGCGCTGCCGGTGAGGCGCATCACCAGGAACGGCAGCGCGATCAGGGTGAAGCTGGCGCCGAAGGTGGTGATCAGATTGTCGAGCAACAGCCAACCGAAACGCGGCTCGCGCCGGCCGATGCGCCACAGCCGCGCGGCCGTGGCGAAGCGGCTGCGTGGCCGATGCGGCGGCGGACCAGGCAGTGGTGCGGGGCGTTCGCTCACGGCGGTCGCAGGCGACGGCGCGGCGAGCGGCGGGTCAGGGCTTGGCCGCGCCGGCGTTCGGCATGCGTGCGCGACGCAGGAAGAACAACTCGTCCTGGCGTTCGACCGCCAGGCCGTAGGCGCTGGCGATGGCGCGCAGCTTGCCGGCATCGAGCTGCCAGACCGGTTCGACGTCGTCGACCCCGACGTCGAGGGTCCACTGCATGCCGAGCCAGTGGGTGAGGATGAAACCTTCCGGCCGCAGCAGGCTCACCAAGGTCTCGAAATAGCGTTCGAGGTGGCGCTGGCAACAGGCGAAGCTGGCGAGGTTGTTGTCGAGGATGCAATCGAAGCTGGCCGGCTCGAACCGGCGGGCGAAGTCGTCGCTGTGCTTGTTCAGCAGATGCACCGAGTACTGCGGCAGCCCGAGCGCGTTGCCGTGCTGCCATTCGTTGTGGGCCACCGTTACCGAGACGATGCCGCGCACCTTGCCGGCGAGCAGACGCGCCACCGACGAGTTGCCGGTGCCGACGTGCAGGATGTCGCGATCGCGCAGGTCGGCGGCGGCCAGCCAGCGGTTGATCGCGGCCTGGTCTTCGGTCGGTTCGCACGCGGAGTAGTCGAGCAGCGGCCATGACGCGAACTGGTCGGCGGCGTCGTGGGTGGCGACGTCGGGCTCGCGGCCGCAATCGATGCGCTGGGCGCCGATATCGAAGCGCGGACGGAACATCGGGGCGGCCTGCGTGGGGGCGATCGTCGGGGGATTGTTCATCATGGCCAAGAGATAAGACAGAACGGTTTCGATTCTTCATCGATCATCGATCGCATGTCGAGCGAGGTCGGCTACAACGATCGTCGAACTGCTTGCCGTCGTCACAGAATAAAACGCTTTCTGCTTTCATTCTCTCTTGAGAAAACGCGACAACGCATTGCGTTTCGATCGATGGAAAGATGCGCCACCGTTTCACGAGCAAGCTTTAACCCCACCACGTCCTACCTGCAGTTCGTAAGAAGCAGTTCCCCCACAAGCACCAGGCGTGCGGGGCCGCGCACACGCGCGGCGACCCGTATCGACGCGTCCGGTCTGCCAATCAGACCCTGCGAACGCACTGCGCATCGACGATGCCGCGGCGGCGTATCGCGCTGCCGGATGCATCGCCTCATGTTCAGCCAGTTCGTCCTGACCGGCCTCGTCGGTTTCTCCACTTTGGTGCTGTTGTGCTGCCTGGTGTTCCTGGCCGGGTGGGCCTTGTTCAAGGCCGTGCGGCGGCCGACCGCGCCGACGCTCGCCCACTATCCGTTCGTGTCGATCCTGGTGCCGTTCTACAACGAGCCCGAGGCGTCGTTCCTGATGACCCTCGATGCGATCGAGCACGCCGACTATCCGGGCCGCATCGAAGTGTTGTTGGTCGACGACGGTTCGACCAATTCCACGCCGGCCACGGTCGCGACCTGGCTGGCGCAGCCGCGCGACAAGACCTATCGATTGATCTCGCTGGAACGCAACGGCGGCGCCAAGGGTTTGGCGCTCGATGCGGCCCTGCCGCAGTTGTCGGCCGATTCGGACGTCGTCACCGTGATCGACAGCGACACCGTGATCATGCCGTGCTCGCTACGCCGGGCGGTCGAGGCCTTGTACAGCTCGCCGCGTCACGCCGCCGCCTGCGGGTTGATCGTGCCGGCCGGCCGCCACAACTCCTGGCTGCACCGCCTGCAGTTCTACGAACATGTCGGCGCGCTTGCGGCGATCCGTTACGTGCAGAGCAAGATCGGCGTGGTCAACGTGGTGGCCGGCGCGTTCTCGCTGCATCGCACCGAAGTGATCCGCGAGCTCGGCGGTTGGGGCGAATGGTTGGTCGAGGACATCGCCTGGACCTGGCGCGCGCTCGCCCACGGCTATTCGATCGCCTACGCCCCCGACGCGATCGCCTACACCATTTGCCCCTCGACCTTCTTCGGCTTGTTCCGCCAACGCCGGCGCTGGGCGCGCGGACGCCTGGAATCGTTCCGCGTGGCCTGGCGCATCTCCTGGCCGCGGACCATGAAGATGCTGCCGTGGTGGCTGCTGTGGGCGCAGTCGGCGCTGGTGCCGACCCTGTTGCTGCTGATCGCCGGCGCCTCGATCTACCGCAGCCCCACCTTGCTCGGCATCGCCGCCTTGAACTGGTGGCTGATGGCCTTGCTCAATTTCATCGCGGTGATGCAGGCACGCACACGCCTGCAGCTCGGGCCGCTCGACCTGGTGCTGGTGTCGATCTGCAATACGGTGATCGACGTGCTGTTGCTGCCGGCCAACGTGATCGGCCTGATCGACGAACTGCGCGGCCATCGCAAAACCTGGCTGACACGCTGACGGCGGAGCAGGGCATGGACTATCACGATTTTCTCGCCGACTACCCCCGCACCTACCTCGGCCGCGGGTCGCCGGATAAACGCCGGCTGGCGCTGACCTTCGACGATGGCCCCGGCCGGGCCACGCCGGCCCTGTTGTCGGCGCTGGCCGAACTCGAGGTCGCCGCGACCTTCTTCTGCACCGGCGAAGCCGCTCGCGCGCAGCCCGCCTTGATCGAACGCATCCTTCGCGAAGGCCATGAGATCGGCAACCACTCGCTGAGCCATGCCGATGCGCGCAGTTTCGGCATCGAGGACTGGATCGTGCGCGAAATCCATCCCGCCGCGGCGGCCTTGTGCGAAGCCGGGCTGAGCGAAGCGCCGCGATTGTTCCGTCCGGCCTACGGCGAAATCGCGCCGGGGCAGGTCGATGCGCTCGGGCGTCTTGGCTATACGGTGGTCGGCTGGTCGGTCGACCCGCGCGACTGGCTCGAACCCGATGCGCCCGGTTACCTGTCCTGCGTGGTCGAGTCGGTGCTGGCGCGCATCCACCCCGGTGCGATCGTGCTGCTGCACGACGGCGACGACGAACACGGCCGCGCCCGTCACGGCATCGTCGAGATCGTGCGTCGCCTGGTGCCGGCGCTGCGCGAACAAGGCTACGGATTCGCGCGGGTCGGCGAGTTCCTGTCCGCGGATGCGACGTCGCGGCGAACCCACAGCTGAGGCCGCGTCGTCGGAGCTGCGGGGCCGTAGCTCAGGGCGCGGGACGATCCGGGTCTTGGCTCGGCGCCGGACGCGGCGGCAACGGGCTGCGGTGCGGGCGCAGGGTCGGCAGCTCCGGCGGGCAGGGCACCAGATAGATCGCGTTGAACATCGGCACGGCCGAAAACAGCAACAGTGCTCGCACCGTGCGTGGGGTGACGACGCCGTAGCGGAGCACCACGCCGGCGGCCAACAAGGCGAACAGGCCCGAACCCAGCCGCACCAACAGCGCGAACAACGGCGCGCGCAGCAGCGAGGCCGAGAGCAGGGCGAACACGAATGGGGCCAGGCCCATCAGCAGGCCGCTCGGCGACAGACGCCCGCCGAACAGCGGCGAGGCGAAGACCGCGCAGATCGCGATCCAGTTCCAGATTTTGAGATAACGACCCATCGGCTTGCAGATCCTTGCATGGCATGGGGTCGCGCGTCGTGCGCGGCTGGCGACAGGATAGGACAGGCCCGCGGATGCCACACTCAGGGGCTGCGGTCCCGGATCATCGTCGAGTACCTAGCGATGCTCTGGTCGATCCGGTCGATGGCGAAGCGCGCCGACTCGGCCTCCATCGCCCCGGCCGCAGCGGCCACCGCGGCGGCCGCGCCCATCAGCAGGTCGGTGGCCAACAGACCCAGGGCGTCTTCGGCCGATTGCTCTATCGATTGCTCGACCAGGCCCTGGGTCGTTTGCTTCATCAGGACGCCCTGGCTGGCCAATGCGATCTTGCTCACGCCGTCGAAATACGCCGCGGCCGATTGCGCGACCAGGCCGGCGGCGTCGCCGGACACTTGGTGCAGCGAAGCGAGCGCCTGCTCGGCGGCGTCGGTGATCGTCTTGATCTGGTCGCGGAGTTCGGCCGCGCCGGCCGTCGGGTTGTTTTGAATGTCGCTCATGAGTCTGTGCTTGGCTGTGTTGAGGGTTGCCTCATTGGCAAACGGGACCATCAGGATGGACCGGCCACGGAGCCACGCCCTCCTGGCCGTCGCAGCGCTCTGGTCGGGCTTCGCTGCTGGCCGGGCCTGCGAACCTCGGTCGGACGGCTGGACGGTATGCCGATGCGAAGCGCTGTGCGGCTGTGACGGCTCAGGCCGCACGTTGCCTGTGATGCGCATCGTGGAACGGGCGAGCGGCGCTTGGTGACGGAAGGGATGCTGCGGCGCTGCTCCGTCCCCCGATTCGGTGATGTATGTCCGTCAGCTGTAGGGCAACGCGATATGCCTTGAGCGTGGCGAGACAGCAAGCGGCACTGCGCCAGGCGCCACGACCTTCGAGGGTGCCGCAAACGTTGCCACAGACGGTGCGGGTGGTTCACGGCTTGGGCGATAGCTCGCTTGGTTATCGTGCCTCGGCGCCGCTGGTGTATAACCCCGCCATCAGATCGGTTTATCGGGGGCGAGCGCTACATGGACGTAGTCTTGAGTTTCCTGGGGTATGCGCTTTGCGCAGTGATCGTGTTCGCGCAGGTTTTCCTGCTCTGGGGCATTCTGCGCTATGCGGTCATTTCCCCTTGGATTACCCGCGGTGCCTCGGCCGCGCTCAAACGGCCCGACATCGAAGGCAGCGCAAGAGTGGTGGGGTTTCCGCTGCCGATCGAGGCCGGCGACTTCTACCGCTCCGCGCCGTTTCTGCAGCGGCTTGAGTTCGTTCTGGTGGCTCCATCCGGCCGGCGCTGGAGGATCGGCAGGTTCTACCCGCTCGTCCCTCGGCATGTCCGCGAAAATCGCAAGGTTCACGGCACCAAGAACGTCCCCATCGCTTCGGACCAGGGCAAAGGCGTCTATGTTCTGCTTGCGGACGGCGCCGTGGCCCATCAGCCGCTCGGGTCGAGTTCACAGGTAAGGATGGTGTGCCGGTCGCTGGGTGAGCTGGCTCGCTTCAATGTCGCGAGCGACGATTGACGATTCGTTCAAAGCGAAGCTGCTTCGCGGCCCGCTCGATTCCGGCGTAGGGCGACAGCGGCCCAGTTCACGGCGAGGAGACGCAGATGTCCGATTTCACCAAGGTTCGATACACGTTGGCCGTACTCGACTTGGCCAAGTCCACGGATTACTACGTGTCCGTTCTCGGCCTGGGCATCGACTTCACCGCGCCCGGCTGGACCTTTCTGTCTCGCGGAAGCTTCCGGGTGATGTTAGGCGAGTGCACGGACGCGCTTGCGCCCGCGGAGCTCGGCGACCACTCCTGGTACGGCTACGCGACGGTGTCGGACGCCAGCGCTTTATTCGCCGAGTATCGGGCTGCCGGCGCAGTGTTCACTCAAACGCTCTCGGACAAGCCTTGGGGCATGCGTGAGTTCGGTGTGCGCACGATCGACGGTCATCGGATCATGTTCGGGCAGGAACTGTAGCCAAGAGGGGAGACGTAGCCAGGTCGCGCGCATCGGCTGGCACCGGGTTGGGCTCGACCCTGCAAGCCGAACCCGCAAGCCAGGCCGGGGCAGGGCTGGAGTCGCCGACGGTGCGGAGCCCGGAGAGATTCGGGCCGACCCAAGATGTCGTCCCGCTCCCCCTGCGACAGTGGGGCAGGCGCCCGGGTTTCTCTTCCGGAAAGTGCGCGGCCCGCGCATGCATCGTGCATCGTGTCGCCCGCCGGCGCTGCCGGCCGGCTTCGCGTGGGCGCGGCCCAACTTCGGCAACAACATCCCGACCGACGACTATGTCGAGATCCGGGCCCCGGATCAGAGGGGAGGCTCAGTTGTCCCCATGGCAACCCGCGAGGGCTGGCTGGCTCAGATCGGCTGCCATCGGGAAGAAATGGAAGGCCGGTACCCCATCTGGACCAGGGCCTTCGGGCGGGGTGTCGACTACGTGCTCGGTTGGGTGCGGCGATACGGCCCCGCCATTGCCCCCGAAGCCGAAGCCCATGACGAAACCCTGCTCGATCGCCACAGGCATTGAGGCCATTTTGAACAGACTGGCGAGGTGAGAATTCACGAAGAGGGGGCCACTGGCGCGACTTGACCGCAGATCGGCTGGGGCGGGTGCCTTTCGGCCAGCTCCAAAGATCGTTTACGACCAAGCCCTTCAGCCGTTCTTAGGGGGCGCGAAGAAGATTGTTGACACTACTCAGAGGGTCTTTGATAGATAAGTATTTGATTTTAAATAATTGCCGGCGACCAAGTCAGCGGGCCTGAATGCTTTCAGGCTGATGCTATTGACGGACTCGTCAACTGGGAGCGGATAGGGCAAAATAGTCTCGGTACCAAAATATGGTACCGGGCCAGGGAGGCGGCGACGTGTCTAAAAAGCACAAGAAGACGATCACAAAGATCTTCGCCAGGCCCATGTCTGGGTCCATCAAGTGGGCCGACATCGAGTCGCTTTTTGTCAGCTACCTAGGCGCAGAAAAGGAAGAGCGCGAAGGCTCTCGCGTTGCATTCATCTTGAATGGCCAAGTGCACTTATTTCACAGACCTCACCCGAGCCCTGACACTGACAAAGGCGCAGTGGCCAGAGTGAAGAAAATTCTCGAAGACCTTGGGGTGTCCCCATGACCAAAACCAATGTAATGAAGTTCGGAAACTACTTCGCAACGGTCTCGTACGATCCAGAAATCGAGATGTTCCGCGGGGAGTTCGTTAGCTTGAACGGAGGTGCTGATTTCTATGCGGCTTCCGTTCGTGAACTTCGCGCCGAGGGTCAGGCGTCTCTGGATGCGTTCCTGGCCATCTGTAAAGAGCGTAAAATCTCCCCACACAAAGCCTTCTCAGGGAAGCTTCAACTGCGACTGAAAAAGGCTACGCATGAACGCGCCACAATTGCGGCGGCGGCGCGCGGCGTGAGCCTCAACAATTTGATTGAAGAAGCTGTAGAGCACGAACTGGAAGAGTGTGCGTAAGCACGCTGTCCCTACTTTGGCAGTATTGAGAAGCCCCGCACTGCGGGGCTTTTTGTTGGCGGTAATGATCAATTACGAGGTGACGATAGGCCGAGGCTTGTATTGCATCAGCTCGCCTTGCCATGACTCCAGCCGCCTTGATCGTTGGGAATAGCCTCAAGTGCAGGCCGAGTTGCATGAAGGTCGACGTCAGAAGGATGAATCCCGACCTTCGTACGCTATCGGTCACGCGAATGAACTCAACCTCGACCTTTGCTGAATTGATGAGTACCTGGGCGACGTTAGCGATCGCAATTGCGCGATCTAGCTCCATCGAATTGTCGGGGTCTGAGAGCGCCTCTATGACTGCGAACAAGTGATTTCTTAGATCTTCTATCTTGTTCTTCATGATTTCCCCGAGATTGCTTTCTTCAACTTCCCAAGCGCGCATCGCCATCCGGAGTTCTAATGTGGGGCTATCCTGTAATCGGGATAGCCGGTTTTCCGGCTACTGCTCAGCCGTCGACTTCCTGCGCGTTCAAGGGCGTGAGGGTCAGTACCGTCTCAATGGCGCTCATCATGTCGATTCGGCGCTTGTAAGATTCGCCACCGAATGCAAGCGGCTCACCGTTTCCTCCGATGATTCGCCAGCGCCACTCACCGTGGGTGGGTGATTCGTGTAGCGCTTCAGTAAGGATTGTCGAATTCTGAACAGCCTTGAGCCCTTCTCGGTAGATCTGCAACTTCGGCGCACCGGCCATCTTTCAATCCTCCTGTGGTTCAAGGGGGGAACGGAATCGCAGGCTATCGTCTGCCAGAGTCTCTGCTCTTGCGACAGCAGCGACATAGCCTCGCGCCATGTCGATCTCAGAGAAAATCCCGTGGCTGGAACTGGCCTTCACCGCGGCGGAGTGCGGCGAGCTCTGGGGATCACCCCGGAACACTTCCTGGTGACGATTGCCTGCCTGCCGGCCGGCCGGGCTTCCCGGTCCGGCTGACCCGGAAGCCCGCGACCTGGAAGGCTGGGGAGGTCGTCGAGTGGCGCGATCGCAATCGGTCGGACAGTCGGCCGCGGAAGGCCCGAAAGTCCGTTGGCGAGATTGATCCGGATCCCGCCGCTTCAACCTTTCTCACTCTAACGGAGTAGGTCATGGAACTGCTGTCCCGTATCGTGCTGGTGTTGCTCTGGCTCGTAACCCTTGTCGGCACCGCCGTCGGTGCGTACCTGCTCAACTTCGCCTTCCAAGCCTGAGCGGCGCTCGCACAGGCTGCTGGAGCTGGCATGGCGTGCGCCTGCGCCTACGCAGTCATCCCCTATGTGGTGACCCAGGCTGTCGATGGCATCCTCGTCGGGCCAAGTCATCGCAGCTGATTTTGCAGGCTTTTTGTAGACGCGAAAAAGCCGGCGCAAGGCCGGCTTCGTCAGAAACACTCTCAGCATTGGTCGGGGAGACAGGATTCGAACCTGCGACCTCTACGTCCCGAACGTAGCGCTCTACCAGACTGAGCTACACCCCGCGCCGAGGCACGCATTCTAGCGACTTACCCCGGCCCTGCGCGGTAGGCGATAGCCAAGAGGTGCAGACGAGCCAAGGACGTGGACGGGCCGCTCGACCGGAGCCGGGGATGTTGCGGCACAGCATAGACAGGCACGGCGCCCGCCGTCGGTCCTTGTCGGGTATTGACTGCAGTTTGAGCTGCATCTGGCCGCGTCCGTCGAGTCGAGCATGGTGTCGGCCACCGCGCTTGCGGCGTTCGTCGCAGTGCAGGGCGGGGGGCTGTGCTAGCGTCTGGTCCGTATCGCCGAACTCAGCTTCAGGTGATGACGGATGAAGCAGCTCACGGAGTCCAGGAGCAGCAGCAAATGGCGTGAACGCGTGGCGTTCCTGCTGCTGACCGGCGTGATTTTTCCGCTGCTCACGGTTTTTCTGGTTGCCGGTTACGGCTTCGCGGTGTGGATCTGGCAGATCTTCACCGGCCCGCCGACGGGGCACTGAGGCCATGTCGGCGAAGCGACTGTCCAGGCGGGCATTGCGATCCGGCCCCGCGCCGAGGCCGAAGCCGAAGCCATCCCCGCGGCTGGAAATCATCTGCATTTCTCAGCAAGCCTGCCCGCGACGGTCGGTCGTCCGCGCCCGAGGGGCGCAGTGCGCCGTCGCGGGCGACGCGACTCGCCGGAGCGACGGCGGTGGCTGGATCGGCTGCGGCGCATGGCAGCGCCAGGCCGCGCAGGAGGCGCCGCGATGAGTCCGAGCGCGAATCGCGAAGACGACGTCCATATCGCCAGTTTCATCGTGCAACACCGGGCCGGCGCCGCCGACGCGGTGGCCGCGGCTGTCTCCGCCTGTCCGGACCTGGAACTCGCGCTGGTCGGCGCGACCGGCAGTGTCGTGGTGTGCGAATCGGAAGAGCGCTTGGTCCTGACCGAGCGGATCGACACGCTGCGCAACACGCCGGGCGTGCTCAACGTGTTGTTGGTCTACCACCACGCCGAGCCGCGTACCGCGCTCGATCAACTCATCGGATCTTCCTTGCAGGCGGAGTAAGGGCCATGGCCGTCACCCGACGCGACTTCATCCGCAGTACCGCCATCGCGACCGCCGCGGCCGCCGCCGGCATTCCTCTGAGCGGCGGCGGCAGCAACCTGGTCACCGAGGGCGATCTGACCGGGCTGAAGTGGAGCAAGGCGCCGTGCCGTTTCTGCGGCACCGGCTGCGGGGTCAACGTCGCGGTGAAATCCGGTCGCGTCGTGGCCACCCATGGCGATGTCCACGCCGAGGTCAACCGCGGCTTGAATTGCGTCAAGGGCTATTTCCTGTCGAAGGTGCTGTACGGCCACGATCGCCTGATGCGGCCGCTGCTGCGCAAGAAGAGCGGCGCCTACGCCAAGGACGGCGAGTTCGAGCCGGTCGACTGGGACGAGGCCTTCGACGTGATGGCCGAACAGTTCAAGAAAGTGCTCAAGGACAAGGGGCCGGGCGCGGTCGGCATGTTCGGCTCGGGGCAGTGGACCATCTTCGAGGGCTATGCGGCCAACAAACTGTGGAAGGCGGGCTTCCGCAGCAACCACATCGATCCCAACGCGCGCCATTGCATGGCCTCGGCGGTCATGGGCTTCATGCGTACGTTCGGCATGGACGAGCCGATGGGCTGCTACGACGACATCGAGGCGGCCGACGCCTTCGTGCTGTGGGGCTCGAACATGGCCGAAATGCATCCAATCCTGTGGACGCGGGTGACCGATCGGCGCCTGTCCAAGCCGGATGTCCGAGTCGCGGTGCTTTCGACCTTCGAGCACCGCAGCTTCGAGCTCGCCGACATCCCGATCGTGTTCAAGCCGCAGACCGACTTGGTCATCCTCAACTACATCGCCAATCACATCATCCGCAGCGGCCGGGTCAACCGCGAGTTCGTCGACCGCCACACCCGTTTCAAGCAGGGAAACCAGGACATCGGCTACGGGCTGCGTCCCGAGCATCCGCTGGAGCAAAGCGCCAGCAATGCCAAGGATCCCAACGGCGGCCAGGACATCGATTTCGCCGCGTTCGCGGCTTTCGTCGCGCCGTACACGCTCGACAAGGCCGTGGAAATGACCGGGGCCGAGCGCGGTTGGCTGGAGAAGCTGGCCGACCTGTATGCCGACCCAAAGATCAAGGTGACCTCGTTCTGGACCATGGGCTTCAACCAGCACACCCGCGGCGTGTGGGCCAACAACATGGTCTACAACCTGCATCTGCTGACCGGCAAGATCGCCACGCCCGGCAACAGCCCGTTCTCCCTGACCGGACAGCCGTCGGCCTGCGGCACGGCGCGCGAAGTCGGCACCTTCAGTCATCGCCTGCCCGCGGACATGGTGGTTACCAATCCCGAGCATCGGCGCAAGGCCGAGGACATCTGGAAGATTCCGCACGGCACCATCCACGACAAGCCCGGCTATCACGCGGTGGAGCAGAACCGCGCCTTGCGCGACGGCAAGCTCAACGCCTACTGGGTGATGGTCAACAACAATGTGCAGGCCGCGGCCAACCTGATGCAGGAGACCCTGCCGGGTTACCGCAATCCGGCCAATTTCATCGTCGTGTCCGATGCCTATCCGACCGTAACCGCGCAGGCCGCCGACCTGATCCTGCCCGCGGCGATGTGGGTGGAAAAGGAAGGGGCCTACGGTAACGCCGAGCGGCGGACCCAGTTCTGGCACCAGTTGGTGAAGGCGCCCGGGCAGGCGCGCTCCGACCTGTGGCAACTGATGGAGTTTTCCAAGCGTTTTCGCATCGAGGAGTGCTGGCCGGCGACGTTGCTGGCGGCGAACCCGCAGTTCAAGGGCAAGAGCTTGTACGAGGTGTTGTTCCGCAACGGCAACGTCGATCGTTATCCGTCGAGCGAGATCGAGGCCGGTTACGACAACGACGAGTCGGCCGCGTTCGGCTACTACGTGCAGAAAGGCCTGTTCGAGGAATACGCCGCCTTCGGCCGCGGTCACGGCCACGACCTGGCGCCGTTCGACGACTACCACCGCGCCCGCGGGCTGCGCTGGCCGGTGGTCGACGGCAAGGAAACACGCTGGCGTTACCGCGAGGGCGCCGACCCCTACGTCAAGGCCGGCAGCGGCTTCCAGTTCTACGGCAACCCCGACGGTCGCGCGGTGATCTGGGCCTTGCCGTACGAACCGCCGCCGGAGTCGCCCGACGAAGAGTTCGACCTGTGGTTGGTCACCGGGCGGGTGCTGGAGCATTGGCACTCCGGTTCGATGACGATGCGGGTGCCGGAGCTGTATCGCAGCTTCCCGGCCGCGGTGGTGTTCATGAACCCCGACGACGCCAAGGCGCGCGGGCTCAAGCGCGGCGATCCCGTGCGGGTGGCCTCGCGTCGCGGCGAGATGCTGTCGCGCCTGGAGACGCGCGGCCGCAACCGGATGCCGCGCGGGGTGATCTTCGTGCCCTGGTTCGACGCCGGGCAACTGATCAACAAGGTGACGCTCGACGCCACCGACCCGATTTCCAAGCAGACCGACTACAAGAAATGCGCGGTCAGGGTGCAGGCGGCCTAGGGGGAGGACGGCATGCGTAACCGATACCTGTTGATCGCCTCGGCCTTGGTGGTCGCGCTCGCCGCCATGGCCTTCGGCGCCGGTTGGCTGTTCGGCTCTGCCGGCAGAGCGCCCGCCCCGGCGCCCGCAGGGCCGGGCTTGCCTATCGTGGCGGCCGACGATGTCGGCCCGACCGGAATGCAACTCGATGCGCTTCGTCGCGGCGTGCCGATCGGCGGCGAGGCGGTGCCGCCGCCGTTGGCGCGAGTGGAAAACACCGACCTCAAGCGCGAGCGTGCTTATCCGATGCAGCCGCCCACGATCCCGCACACCATCGACAGTTATCAGGTCGACAAGAACAGCAATCGCTGCTTGCTCTGCCATGCGCGCGCCAACGCGGCGACGTTCCAGGCGCCTCCGGTCAGCGTCACCCACTACATGGACCGCGACGACCAGTTCCTGGCCGCGGTGTCGCCCAGGCGCTATTTCTGCAACCAATGCCACGTCGTCCAGACCGATGCGCGGCCGCTGGTCGCCAATACCTTCGAAGACATCGACCGCCTGTTGAATCCGCCGGCGAGGAACTAGGCCATGTGGACCCGACTCAAGGCGCTCGCGATATCGCTATGGCGCACGTTGCGTTCGCCGAGCGTGCATTACAGCCTGGGCTTGTTGACCGTGGCCGGTTTCGTCGCCGGCATCGTGTTCTGGGGCGGGTTCAATACCGCGCTGGAGGCGACCAACACCGAAAAGTTCTGCACGAGCTGCCACGAGATGCGCGACAACGTGTTCGAGGAGCTCAAGGGCACCATTCACTACAGCAACCGTTCCGGCGTCCGTGCGACCTGTCCCGACTGCCACGTCCCGCACCAGTGGACCGACAAGATCGCGCGCAAGATGCAGGCGTCCAAGGAAGTCTGGGGCAAGTTGTTCGGCAGCATCGACACCCGCGAGAAGTTCCTCGACCACCGCCTGCAGTTGGCGATACACGAGTGGACCCGGCTCAAGGCCAACGACTCGCTGGAATGCCGCAATTGCCACGACTACGACTCGATGGACCTGACCCGTCAGGGCTCGCGGGCGGCGCAGGTGCACAAACTGTGGCTGGGCACCGGCCAGAAGACCTGCATCGACTGCCATAAGGGCGTGGCGCACCGGTTGCCGGACATGACCGGGGTGCCGCAGGGCTAGGGCCTGGGCCCGCAGGCCGGTGGCCGTTTGCCGCGGCCGCGACTTGCTTGTCGGTCGAGCCTGCCTGCGGCCTCTCGGCAGGATCGCTGAGCGCAGTCGCGAGGGCCGGGCCCAGCGCCGAGATCCCGTCGAGTGCGCAGCTGCGGGAGGGAAGGGATCGCGGCATGGCCGGACCTGATCGGCGCAGGGCCTCGCCCGGGGCTGCGTTCCGGCGCGATTCGCGGATACGCAGACACGAAAAAGCCGGCGCAAGGCCGGCTTCGTCAGAAACACTCTCAGCATTGGTCGGGGAGACAGGATTCGAACCTGCGACCTCTACGTCCCGAACGTAGCGCTCTACCAGACTGAGCTACACCCCGACTGCTGAGCCGCAAATTCTAGCGACTCACCCCCGGCCGGCGCAAGGGGTCTGTTGATCGGACGAGCAGGGAGCGGGGGCGGCCGTTAAACTGTGGCGCTTTCCAACCCCCCGCTCGTTGTCGGCGCGGCCGACGTATTGGAGTTCCGCTTGATCAAGCCTCGTACCCCGCCGGGAGTCATGGAGCTGCTGCCCCGCGACCAGATCGCCTTCCAGCGCATGCTGGACACGATCCGGCGCAATTTCGAGCGCTTCGGCTTCCTGCCCGTGGAAACCCCGGTCATGGAGCTGTCGGAGGTGCTGCTGACCAAGTCCGGCGGCGAAACCGAGCGCCAGGTCTATTTCGCCCAGTCCACCGGCTCGCTGGAGAAAAGCGCGCAATCGGGCGAGCGCGGGGTGCCGGAGATGGCGCTGCGCTTCGACCTGACCGTGCCGCTGGCGCGTTACGTGGCCGAGCACGAGCACGAGCTGGCGTTTCCGTTCCGCCGCTACCAGATGCAGCGCGTATACCGCGGCGAGCGCCAGCAGCGCGGCCGGTTCCGCGAGTTCTACCAGTGCGATATCGACGTGATCGGCAAAGACAGCCTCAGCGTGCGCTACGACGCCGAGCTGCCGGCGGCCATCTATGCGGTGTTCTCCGAGCTCGACATCGGTCCGTTCACGATCCAGCTCAACAACCGCAAGCTGCTGCGCGGCTTCTTCGAGGCCCAGGGCGTCGCCGACGGCGGCCTGCAGGCGCTGGTGCTGCGCGAGGTCGACAAGCTCGACAAGCGCGGCCCCGATTACGTGCGCGAAACCCTGACCGGGCCGGAGTTCGGCCTGGCCGCGGACGCGGTCGCCACCATCCTCGACTTCGTCGCGGTGCGTTCGAGCTCGCACGCCGACGCGCTGGCCAAGCTGGCCGCGCTGGGCGAGGGCAACGAGGCCCTGCGCGAAGGCGTGGCCGAGTTGCGCGAGGTGCTGGAACTGATCCGCGCGCTGGGCGTGCCGGAAAAGAACTACGCCCTCAACTTCTCGATCGCGCGCGGCCTGGACTACTACACCGGCACCGTCTACGAGACCACGCTCGACGACTTCCCGCAGATCGGCTCGATTTGTTCGGGTGGGCGCTATGAGGACCTGGCCAGCCACTACACCAAGTCCAAGCTGCCCGGCGTCGGCATTTCGATCGGCCTGACCCGCTTGTTCTGGCAGTTGCAGGAAGCCGGCCTGGTCAGCACCGCCGACAGCAGCGTGCAGGTGCTGGTGACGCAAATGGACGACGCGCACCTGCCGCATTGTCTGGCAGTGGCCAACGAGTTGCGCCACGGCGGCCTCAACACCGAAGTGGTGATGGAAACCTCCAAGCTCGGCAAGCAGTTCAAGTACGCCGACCGCGCCGGCATCCGTTTCGTGGTGGTGCTGGGCGAGGACGAAATCGCCAAGGGCACGGCGACGGTGAAGGACCTGCGCCGCGAAGACCAGTTCGAGGTGTCGCGCGCCGAGCTGGCGCGCACGCTGCGGGTCGAACTGGAGCAGTCGCGGGTCATGAAGTGATCCCGGCCCGTGCAGGCCGTGCCGGCGTGGCGGATCGAACGATCCGCGCGGCGGCCGTCTGCACGGCGGGTCTGCGGCGGCGGGCGCGTGGGTTCGCGTTCGCGGCCGATTCTCTGGTTCGTCCCGCACCGGATCGCGATCCGGCGCGGATGCGGGCCGATTCCATGCCGCGACGCAATGATGCGGTCGCGGTTCCCATCGTTTCATTGACGCACCGACTCCCGAGTACGCTCGGCCGGGCTGCGCCGCTCGCGGCGTAAACCAAGCCGTTCAGATGATCGCCAGGGTGCGAGGCGAGGTTACAACTTGAACAAGATCCAACTCGATGGCCGTTCGCTGACGCGTTCGCAACTCGTGGCCGTGGCTTACGGCGCCCAGGTCGAACTGGCCGCGGCGCAGTTGCCGGCGGTGGCCCGCGCGGCCGACTTCCTGGCCGAACAGGTGCGCCGCGAAGAACCGATCTACGGCGTTTCCACCGGTTTCGGCAGCAACGCCGACCGTCTGCTCGGTGCGCACCATCTGCGCGACCAGTTGCCGGGCGCCAAGCGCAACGAAGAGACCCTGCACGAAGAGCTGCAGCGCAACCTGATCGTCACCCATGCGGTCTGCGTGGGCGACCCGTTCGCGCCGGAGATCGTGCGCGCGATGCTGTGCATCCGCATCAACACCCTGATGCGCGGCCACTCCGGCATCCGCGTGCAGACCCTGCAGGCGCTCGCGGCGATGCTCAACGCCGGCATCGTGCCGGTGGTGCCGCAGCTCGGCTCGGTCGGCGCCAGCGGCGATCTGGCGCCGTTGTCGCATCTGGCCATCGTCTTGCTCGGCGGCGGCGAAGCCTTCTACGACGGCCGGCGCATGCCGGGCGCAGAAGCGCTGCAGCTCGCCGGCCTGACCCCGGTCAAGCTGTCCTACAAGGAAGGCCTGGCGCTCAACAACGGCACCGCGCAGATGCTCGCCTGCGGCGTGCTGGCGCTGGCCCGCCTCGAAGACCTGCTCGACACCGCCGACCTCGCCGCGGCGATGACCATCGACGCCTTCGCCGGCCGTCTCGGCGCGTTCGCCGAGGCCGTGCACGACCTGCGCCCGCACCCGGGCCAGGTCGAAGTCGCGGCCAACCTGCGCCGCTTGCTCGAAGGCTCGACCCTCGCCGACATTCCGTATCACCTGGTGCCGCGCTTCCGTCCCTGGCTGCCGCAAAGCTGGGATACCGAACAGGCGCAGCAGCTCAGCTTCGACATCGGTTGGGATTGGGTGCCTTTCAGCCAGCGCCACGGCCGCGAGAAGTTCTACACCCGCTTCCGTCCGTTCCGCGGCGGCAAGAAACATCAGCCGCAGGACAGCTATTCGCTGCGCTGCATCCCGCAGGTGCACGGCGCGGTGCGCGACGCCATCGCCCAGGCCGCGCGTGTGCTCGAAGTCGAGCTCAATTCGCTGACCGACAACCCGATCGTGTTCCCGGATGCGCAGGCCGAGCACGTCGAGCAGCAGGTGATCTCGGCCGGCCATTTCCACGGCATGCCGTTGGCCCTGGTGATGAGCTACGTCAAGGCCGCGATCCCGGTGCTCGCCAGCATTTCCGAGCGCCGCCTCAACAAACTGGTCGACCCGGCCACCAACGACGGCCTGCCGGGCTTTTTGATCGGCAACGAGGACGCGACCGAATCGGGCCACATGATCGTGCAGTACACCGCCGCGGCCATCGTCAAC
Source organism: Lysobacter antibioticus (assembly GCF_001442535.1). Classification (NCBI taxonomy): domain Bacteria; kingdom Pseudomonadati; phylum Pseudomonadota; class Gammaproteobacteria; order Lysobacterales; family Lysobacteraceae; genus Lysobacter; species Lysobacter antibioticus. Next base: position 3,987,921 of record NZ_CP013141.1, read on the forward strand.
GATCTCGCCAGCCGCGCGCATCCGGCCTCGGTGTATTCGATCCCGACCAGCGCCAACGCCGAGGACCATGTGTCGATGGGCGCCAACGAAGCCCGTCACGTGCTGTCGATGACCGAAGACCTCGGCAAGGTGCTCGCGCTGGAGCTGTACACCGCCGCCCAGGCGCTGGACCTGCGTCGCGACATGATCAACGCCGCCCGCGATTTGGCCGACCGCGCCGACGCCAAGACCCTCGCGGCCAAGGTGTCCGGCGGCCCGGTCGGCGACAGCGCCGATCACCCCGGCTTCCTCGCCGAGGTCGAAGGCCTGCGCGCCGAGCTGGCCGCCGCCGAGGAGTTCCGGCCGGGCAAGGCGGTCGCCGCGGCGCACGCCAAGCTGCGCGAAGCCATCGCCTTCCTCGACCGCGACCGCGCGCTCGACGGCGAAGTCGCCACCGCGGTGCAACTGGTCCACGAAGGCACCCTGATCGCCGCGGCGCGCGCTGCGGTGCAAAGCTAAGCGACACCTGCGTCAAAGCCCCTCTCCCGCCAGCGGGAGAGGGGTTGAGGCGGGGGCGCTCCGCCCGCTCACCGAATCGCTCACCGCATCGTTGTTCCCCGGCAGGAGCCCAGGATGCAGACGATCTTCCACAACGACCGCGTCTTCAGCGTCGAAGATTTGCTTATTCCGTCCGAGTGCGAGCAACTGGTCGCACTCGCCGAAGACCGCGGCTTCGAATCCGCCGGCGTGCGCACCCCGTCGGGCGAACAGAAAAGCCTGCAGCACGTGCGCAATAACGAGCGCGTGGTGTTCGAGTCGCCGGCCTGGGTCGAACGGCTATGGCAGCGGCTGTCCGCGCTCGACCTGCCCATGCTCGACGGCGAACGTGCCGTCGGTTTGCCGCGGGCGTTACGCTTCTACAAATATTCGCCGGGCCAGCGTTTCCGCATGCACAAGGACGGCCCCTGGGGCGAGGACGGCCTGTCGAGCAAGCTCACCTTGCTGGTCTATCTCAACGACGATTTCGTCGGCGGCGACACCGACTTCCGCCAGTTCAAGGTGGTGCCGAAGACCGGTGCCGGCCTGCTGTTCGTGCACGACACCTGGCACGAAGGCGCCGCGGTGCTCGAAGGCGTCAAATACGCTTTGCGTTCGGACGTGATGTACCGCCCGATCGGCTGAGCCCGCCTCTCCAACGCGCAGCGACGGCCTGCATCAAGCCTGCACCGCCGCCCCCCACACCCGCACGCAATCGCGGCCCTCGGCCTTGGCCAGGTACAAGGCCTGGTCGGCGAACTGCAGCGCCGCTTCCACGCCCATGTCCGAGTCCGGGGTGATCTCGTACACGCCGATGCTGGCGGTGACCGGGATGTCGTGGCTGCGGCTGGGGCAGGGCTGCGAGCTCAGGCGCAGGCGCAACGCCTCGGCGACGCGCGCGCCGGCGTCGAGGTCGTGGTCGGGCAGCACGGCGACGAATTCCTCGCCGCCGAAACGGGCGAGCAGGGCGTGGTGCGGGATCAGAATCTGCGCGATCAAGCCCGCCGCCCAACGCAGGCACTCGTCGCCGACCAGATGGCCGTGGTGGTCGTTGATCTGCTTGAAGTGATCGAGGTCGATCATCATCAGCACCAGCGGCCGGTGCTGGCGCCGCGAGCGGTGCAGCAAGGCCTCGAAGGCCTCGCGGAAATGACTGCGATTGTGCAGGCCGGTCAGGCCGTCGCGTTGGCTGGTTTCGCGCAGGCGCGCATGGGCATCCTCGAGCAGGGCCAGGGTGCTGCGCAGCTCGGTGGTGCGCTGTTCGACCTTGTGTTCGAGCTGCTCCTTGGCCTCGCGCACGATGCGTTCGTTCTCGTTGCGCAGCGAGGCGTAGCGATAGCCCAGGGCGACCGACAACAGCAGCATTTCCAGGGCTGAGCCGATCTGCACGCCGTACTCGGTGATGAACATCTTCGGCAACAGGTCGAAGGCGATCGCCGCGAACATGCCGGTGCCGAACAGGAACGCCGACCACGCCAGCAGGAACAGCCGCGCCGGCTTGTAGCCGCGGCGCATCACCACGATGCCTTCGACCGCGATCCAGGCGATGCTGACGAACACCGCCGCCGAAGCGATCGGGGTGGCGATGCGATAGGGCAGCTGGGTCGCGGCGATGCCGAGCAGGACGAAGAACGCGATCATGCCCAGGCCGACGTAATCGCCCAGGCGCCAGCGCCGGTGCAGGCTGAGGAAGTTGCGGGCGAATTGCTGCATGCCGATCTGCGCCAGGCAGATCGACAAGGGCACCGAGTGGTCGGCGAGCCAGGGCGAACGCGGCCACAGGTACTCGAAGCCGAGGCCGTTGAGGGTCAGCAGCACCAGACCGAACGCGCAGATATGGAACAGGTACCAGAAGTAGCTGGAGTCGCGCAGGCTCAGCCACAGCACCAGGTTGTAGAAGAACAACGCGACCAGGATGCCGTAGTAGATGCCGATGCCGAACTGGGCGTCGCGCGCGAGTTCGGTGAAGGCGTTCGGCGTGTACAGGGTCAGCGGCACTTGCATCGAGCTGTCGCTGCGTACGCGCACGAAGATGTCGACGGGTTGGTCGGCCGGCAGATCGATCCAGAAATTCGGATGGCGGTAGCGGATCGCGCGCGAGGCGAACAACTGGCTGTCGCCGCCGACTTGGTGGGTCGAGGCGCCGTCGCGCGCGCGGGTGTAGACGTCGAGGCGGTCGCTGAGCGCGAACTGCTGCACCAGCAGCCAGCGCGGCACCTCGGCGTTGCGGTTCACCGCGGCGATGTGGAACCAGTAGGCGCCGGGCTGGAAGCCGAACGAGCCGTTGCCGTTCGGCAATGGCTTATAGCGTTTGTCGGCGAGCGCGCGTCGCGCGCCGTCGAGATCGAGGCGGCCGTCGGTGTCGTGATAGTAGGCGGTGAACGGCGCGAGTTCGACCTCGCGGGTGCTGCGTTCGAGGTTCAGCACGGTGTGCGCCGAGGCCGGCGCGAGCAGCGCCGCGGCGAGCAGGCAGAGCAGGGCCCACCCGGCCCAGTGGCGCTGGGGCGAGGCGGGGCGACTCGGTACGGCAGCGAGGGCAGGGTTCGTATTCATCTTCCGTGGCGGTGGCGGACACAGGCCTTTGCGTCGCGGTGGCGGGGCGTCGGGGGACAGCGATCTTCGCGGCGGCCCACCCGGGCGGGGGCGTGGGATCGGGCGCATCTGAGTCTTAACGCAATCCGTTGCCGCGACAGGCCGGCTTGACGACGGCCGGTTCGATCGATAATGTATTAACGCGTTAGTACATTAATGCGTTCAATCTCCGGCCATCGTCCCGACCGTCCGCCCCACGGCGATCCGGCCGCCCAATGAGTTCTCCGCAATGAAACGCCGCGCCAACGACACCGAGCAGACCGAAGACGCGATCGCCGACCTGGCGGTGGCCCTGGCCGGTCTGCGCAGCGCCGAACAGGTGCGCGCCTTCCTTGAGGACCTGTGCACGCCGGCCGAGCTGGAGGCGATGAGCGACCGCTGGCGGGTGGTGCCCTTGCTCAACGAAGGCGTGCCGTATCGCGAGATCCACGACCGCACCCAGGTCAGCGTGACCACCATCGGGCGCGTCGCCCGCGTGCTCGAACGCGGCACCGGCGGTTACGGCGCGGCCCTGCACCGGCGCGCGGCGCGACATCGCTGATCTTCGCCATCCCTTCCGGCATGCGCCGCCCTCGGCCTGCCGCTTCGTTCCCGCATCGACCGTCCCCCTTCCGAGACCCGTTCATGAGCCCTCCCGCCAGCGCCGCCGCGCGTGACCGCTTGCGCATCGCGATCCAGAAATCCGGCCGTCTCGCCGAGCCGGCGCGCGCGCTGCTGGCCGCCTGCGGGCTGAGCTGGCGCGAGAGCCGCGACCGCCTGTTCTGCTACGGCGAAACCCTGCCGGTCGACCTGTTGCTGGTGCGCGACGACGACATCCCCGGCCTGATCGCCGACGGCGTCTGCGACCTCGGCGTGGTCGGCCGCAACGTCCTGCTCGAACAGGACGGCGACCGCCGCAGCAACGGCCGCGAATCGGCGTTCCGCGAATGGCGCGCGCTCGGTTTCGGCGGCTGCCGTCTGGCGCTCGCCGTGCCCGAGGCCTGGCACTGGGAAGGCCCGCAGCAACTGGCGGGCAAGCGCATCGCCACCAGCTATCCGGCGCTGCTGTCGCAGTGGCTGGCCGGCGAGGGCGTCGACGCCCAGGTCGTGTTGCTGTCGGGCTCGGTCGAAATCGCCCCGCGCCTGGGCCAGGCCGAGGCGATCTGCGATCTGGTCTCGAGCGGCGCCACCTTGTCGGCCAACCAGCTCAAGCCGGTGCAGACCCTGATCGAAAGCGAGGCGGTGCTGGCCGGCCCGGCCGGCGGCTTCGACGACGTGCGCGGCGAACTGGCCGATCTGCTGCTGCGCCGTCTCGACGGCGCGCTGCGCGTGCGCAACAGCAAGCTGCTGATGTTCCAGGCGCCGCGCAATCTGCTCGACGAATTGCTGCCGCTGTTGCCCGATGCCGAGCCGCCGACGGTGATGAGCCTGGACAACGGCGACGGCGTGGCCCTGCAGGCGCTGTGCCACGGCGCGGTGACCTGGCAGCGGCTGGAAGAACTCAAGCGCGCCGGTGCGCGCGGCCTGATGGTGGTACCGGTCGAGGGCATGCTGGCATGAGCGCGAAGATGCAACGCCTCGACTGGAACGCGCTCGACGAAGCCGCGCGCGAACAGGCGCTGCGCCGTCCGGCGCAACAGACCCGGGCCTCGACCGCGGCCGCGGTGGCCGAGATCGTCGAAGCGGTACGGCGCGACGGCGATGCCGCTCTGCGCCTGTATGGCGAACGTTTCGACGGCGGCGCACCCGAGCGCTTCGCCGTCGGTGCCGCCGAGTTCGACGCCGCCGAAGCCTCGTTGAGCCCGGCCTTGCGCACGGCGATCGACGAGGCCGCCGAACGCATCGCGATCTTCCACGACGCCGGCATGACCGAGCCGTACGCGATCGACACCGCCGAGGGCGTGCGCTGCGAACGCATCCTGCGGCCGATCCGCCGGGTCGGCCTGTACGTGCCGGCCGGCTCGGCGCCGCTGCCGTCCACCGCACTGATGTTGGCGGTGCCGGCGGACCTGGCCGGTTGCCGCGAGATCGCCCTGTGCACGCCGCCGCGCCGCGACGGCAGCGCCGACCCGGCGGTGCTGTACGCCGCGCGCCGATGCGGGGTAACCCGGGTGTTCAAGGTCGGCGGCGCCCAGGCGATCGCGGCGATGGCCTTCGGCACCGAGAGCATCGGCAAGTGCGACAAGCTGTTCGGCCCCGGCAACGCCTACGTCACCGAAGCCAAGCGCCAGGTCGCGCTGATCGAGGGCGGGGCGGCGATCGACCTGCCGGCCGGGCCCTCGGAAGTGCTGGTGATCGCCGATGCCGGCGCGCGCGCCGATTTCGTCGCCGCCGATCTGTTGTCGCAAGCCGAACACGGCCCGGACTCGCAGGTGCTGCTGGTGAGCGACGACGAGGCCTTGCTCGATGCGGTCGACCTCGAACTCGAAACGCAGCTGGCCAAGCTGTCGCGCGCCGACACCGCTCGCGCCGCGCTGCAGTCCTCGCGTTCGATCCGGGTCGATTCGATCGAGCGCGCGCTCGAAGTCAGCAATCGTTATGCGCCCGAACATTTGATCCTGGCCCTGCGCGATGCGCGCGAGTGGCTGCCCGAAGTCGAGGCGGCCGGTTCGGTGTTCCTCGGCGACTGGGCGCCGGAAGCGCTGGGCGACTACTGCAGCGGCACCAACCACGTCCTGCCGACCAGCGGGGCCGCGCGTTATGCCAGCGGCGTCAGCGTCGCCAGTTTCCAGGTCGCGATCACCGTGCAGGAAGTGCAGCCGCGCGGCCTGCTGGCGATCGGCCCCTGCGCGGTCGAGCTGGCTTCGGCCGAAGGGTTGGACGCGCACCGCGAGGCGGTGGCCTTGCGTTTGCGGGCGGCAGCGGCATGAACGCCAAGAACGAATCGAGTCCGATCGACATGAACGACGACAACCCCCTGAACCTGTTGCGCGAGGACCTGCGCGATTTCGCCGGCTACAGCTCGGCGCGCAGCGAGAAGCGCAGCGGCCGGGTCTGGCTCAACGCCAACGAAGCAGCCTGGCCGAGCGTGGCCGATGGTGAAGGCTCGGTGCGCCGTTATCCGGACCCGCAGCCGCAGCGCCTGCGCGAGACGCTGGCCGGGCTGTACGGCTGCGAGCCGCAGCAACTGCTGGCCGGCCGCGGCAGCGACGAGGCGATCGATCTGCTGGTGCGCGCGCTGTGCCGCCCCGGCGGCGACGCCATCGTGCTCACCCCGCCGACCTTCGGCATGTACGCGGTCAACGCGCGCCTGCACGGCACGCGTACGGTCGAAGTCGCCTTGCGCGACACGCCGGCCGGTTTCGCCTGCGATTTCGCCGCGGTCGCCGAAGCGGCCGAACGCGACAACGCCAAACTGGTGTTCCTGTGCTCGCCCGGCAACCCCTCCGGCACTTTGTTGCCGTTGGCCGAGATCGATGCGCTGGCCTTGCGTTTGCGCGGCCGCGCCCTGGTCGTGGTCGACGAGGCTTATCTCGAATTCGCCGACGGCGCTTCGGCGGTGAGCCTGCTCGCTGCGCGCCGCAATATCGCGGTGCTGCGGACCTTGTCGAAGGCGCATGCCCTGGCCGCGGCGCGCATCGGCAGCGTGATCGCCGACGCCGAGCTGATCGCCGCGCTGCAGCGTTGCCAGGCGCCGTATCCGCTGCCCACGCCGTGCGTGAACCTGGCCCTGCGCGCGCTGGCCGAGGTGCCGCGCAACACCACCAAGGCCCGCGTGGTCACCGCGATCGGCGAGCGCGAACGCCTGTTCGCGGCCCTGCAGGCCTTGCCCGGCGTGCTCCAGGTCTATCCCTCGCAGGCCAATTTCCTGCTCGTCCGTTTCGATGACGCGCAGGCCGCGTTCGACGGCCTGCTCGATGCCGGCGTGGTGGTGCGCGACATGCGCGCCGCGCCGCAGCTCGGCAACGCCCTGCGCATCAGCCTGGGCACGCCGGAGCAGAACGCGGCGGTGATCGAAGTGCTGACGCGTAATGCGCAGATGCGCGGAGTGGCGGCATGAGCGCGCTGACGCCGATCCTGTTCGTCGATCGCGACGGCACCTTGATCGAGGAGCCGGCCGATTTCCAGATCGACAGCTATGCCAAGCTGCGTTTCGTGCGCGGGGTGATCCCGGCGATGCTGAAGCTGCGCGACGCCGGCTATCAGTTCGTCATGGTCACCAACCAGGACGGCCTCGGCACCGAGGCGTATCCGCGCTGGAGTTTCGACGGCCCGCACCAGCTGATGATGCAGGTGTTCGAGAGCCAGGGCATCGTCTTCCGCGAGGTGCTCATCGATACCAGTTTTCCGGCCGAGAACCTGCCCACCCGCAAGCCCGGCATCGGCCTGGCCCTGCCGTTGCTGAAGGATCGCAGTATCGACTGGTCGCGCTCGGCGATGGTCGGCGACCGCGAAACCGACAACGGCTTCGCCGCCAACCTCGGCATCCGCGCGTTCCAGTTGCGCACCGAGCAGTTCGGCGGCGAGTGGGATTGGGCCGGCATCGCCCACACCCTGGCCGACTGCCCGCGCACCGCGCGGGTGCAGCGCAATACCCGCGAGACCCGGATCTCGGTCGCGGTCGACCTGGACCGCGTCGCCGAGCCCAAGGTCGGCACCGGCCTGGGCTTCTTCGACCACATGCTCGAACAGATCGGCAAGCACGGCGGTTTCGCCCTGGAACTGCGCTGCGAAGGCGACCTGCACATCGACGAGCACCACACCATCGAAGATAGTGCGCTGGCGCTGGGACAGGCGCTGCGCGAAGCGCTCGGCGACAAGCGCGGCATCGGCCGCTATGGCTTCGATACTGCGGCGGGCGGCGGCACGGAGGGCTCGGTCGAAGAGGGCGCGCTTCAGGAAGCTGTATCCGAAAAAAGCACATTTGCAGAAAGCGCGCTTCAAGAAAGCACACTTCAAGAAAGCACATTAGGCCGACACACCGTCGTCTTGCCGATGGACGAAACTCTGGCGCGTGCGGCGCTGGATTTCTCCGGCCGCCCGTATTTCGTCTTCTCCGGCAGCTTCGCGCGCGAGCGGGTGGGCGATTTCCCGACCGAACTGGTCGCGCATTTCTTCCGTTCGCTGTGCGAAACCGCCGGGCTGAACCTGAATCTGAACGTAGAAGGTGATAACGATCACCACAAAGTTGAGGCCTGCTTCAAATCCGTGGCGCGCGCGCTGCGCCAGGCGATCCGTCGCGAAGGTCGCGAACTGCCGAGTACCAAAGGGGTCTTGTGATGTCTTGGGTTGTAGTCGTCGATTCGGGTGGGGGGAACATCGGCTCGGTGCGTTATGCATTGGAGCGGCTGGGTGCGCGTTCGATCCTGAGCGCCGACCCCGCAACGATCGCCTCCGCCGATCGCGTGATCCTGCCGGGCGTGGGCGCAGCAGCCCCCGCGATGGCGCGGTTGCGGGAACGGGGCCTGGTCGATCCGATCCGCCGCTTGCAGCAGCCGTTGCTCGGGATCTGCCTGGGCATGCAGCTGCTGTACGAGTCCTCGGAGGAGGGCGAGGTCGAGTGCCTCGGACTCCTTCCGGGCCGGATCACCAGGCTGCAACCAGGACCAGGAGTACGTGTGCCTCATATGGGCTGGAATTTCCTCGACAAATGCGAAACGCCCACCGGCGCCCCGGGATTGTTGACCGGCATCGGCGAGCGCGACCAAGCCTATTTCGTTCACAGCTACGCCGCGCCGCTGACCTCGGACACCTTGGCCAGCACCAGTTACGGCCGCAGCTTCACCGCGGTCGCCGGGCGCGGGCGCTGTTACGGCGCCCAGTTCCACCCCGAGCGCTCGGCCGCCGTCGGCTCGCGCCTGCTCGCTAATTTCCTGGCGCTGGAGGCGTGAACATGGGCAACAGCACGCTTTATCCCGCGATCGACGTTCGCGACGGTCGGGTCGTCCGCCTGCACCAGGGCGATTACGCCCAGGAAACCCGTTACGAAACCGAGCCCCTGGCCCTGGCCACGCGTTACGCCGAGGCCGGCGCCAAGTGGCTGCACCTGATCGACCTCGACGCTGCCCGCTACGGCGGCTACACCCTGGCGCCGTTGTTGCGCGCGATCACCACCTCCAGCTGGATGCGCGTGCAGACCGGCGGCGGGGTGCGCAGCGAGGCCGATGTCGAGGCCATCCTCGACGCCGGCGCCGACCGCGTCGTGGTCGGTTCGCTGGCGATCAAGGAGCCCGAGCTGGTGATCGGCTGGCTCAAGCGCTTCGGCGCCGACCGCATCACCATCGCCCTGGACGTGCGCCAGAACAGCGCAGGCGACTGGGAACTGCCGGTGGCCGGCTGGACCGAGGACAGCGGCATGCGCCTGGAACCTCTGCTCGAGCGCTACGCCCAAGCCGGCCTGCGCCACCTGCTGTGCACCGACGTCTCCCGCGACGGCACCCTGGCCGGGCCCAACCTCGACCTGTACCGGCACATCCACGAGGTCGCTCCGTACGTGCAATTGCAGGCCTCGGGCGGCATCCGCGACATCGCCGACATCGTCGCCGCCGACGGCGTCGGCTGCGCCGGCGCGGTGCTCGGCAAAGCCCTGATCGAAGGCCGTTTCGAGTTGACGGATGCTCTGCGCCAGGTGCGCCGATGCTGAACGGGCTGAGCCGGCGCATCGTGCCCTGCCTGGACGTGCGCGACGGGCGCGTGGTCAAGGGCGTGCGTTTCCGCGACCACGTCGACATGGGCGACATCGTCGAGCTGGCCTTGCGCTATCGCGACGAGGGCGCCGACGAGTTGGTGTTCTACGACATCACCGCCAGCCCGCAGGGCCGCAGCGTCGACCGCGACTGGGTCGAACGCGTCTCGCGCGCCATCGACATTCCGTTCTGCGTCGCCGGCGGCATCCGCTCGGTCGCCGACGCGCGCGGCGTGCTCAACGCCGGCGCCGACAAGATCTCGATCAACACCCCGGCGCTGGAGCGTCCCGAGCTGATCGGCGAGATCGCCGAGGAGTTCGGCGTGCAATGCGTGGTGGTCGGCATCGACAGCCTGCGCGACCCCGACGGCGAATGGCGCGTGCGCCAGTACACCGGCGACCCCTCGCGCACCCAGGCCCTGGCCCGGCGCACCCTGGACTGGGTGGTCGAGGCCCAGCAGCGGGGCGCCGGCGAGATCGTGCTCAATTGCATGGGCAGCGACGGCGTGCGCAGCGGTTACGATCTGGAACAGCTCGCCGCGGTGCGGGCGATCTGCGAGGTGCCGCTGGTGGCTTCCGGCGGCGCCGGCGCGATCGAGCATTTCGGCGCGGTGTTCCTGCAGGCCGACGTCGACGCGGCCCTGGCCGCGAGCGTGTTCCATTCCGGCAGCATCCGCATTCCGGCCTTGAAAGCAGCATTGCGAGAGCAGGGTGTCCCAGTCAGACAGCTCCACTAATTCCTCCACCACGGCGTCCGCGACGCTGAGCACGGAGCAGATCGACGCCCTGGCCTGGGACAAGCAGGACGGCCTGCTGCCGGCGGTGATCCAGGACGCGGCCAACCTGCGCGTGCTGATGCTCGGCTACATGGATCGCGCCGCCCTGCAGGCCACCCTCGACAGCGGCCATGTGACCTTCTTCAGCCGCAGCAAGCAGCGGCTGTGGACCAAGGGCGAAAGCTCAGGGCATTACCTCGACCTGGTCTCGATCGAAACCGATTGCGACCGCGACACCTTGCTGGTGCGCGCGCGTCCGCACGGCCCGACCTGTCACCTCGGCCGCGACAGCTGCTTCCCGAGCGCGCCCGGCGACGCCGCGGCCTTTCTCGGCGAGCTCGATGGGCTGATCGCCGAGCGCGCGCGCGAGCGCCCCGCCGGCAGCTACACCACCAAGCTGTTCGAGAAGGGCGTGCGCTCGATCGCCCAGAAAGTCGGCGAAGAAGGCGTCGAGACCGCGCTGGCCGCGGTGGTTCAGGACGATGCCGCGTTATGCGGCGAAGCCGCCGACCTGCTGTTCCACCTGCAGGTGCTGTTGCGTGCGCGTGGGCTGTCGCTGAGCGATGCGGTGGCGGTGTTGCGCGAGAGGCACGGTAAACCGCATCGGGGTTCGCAGGGCGATTAGGCTGTTGCTGTCGGCCTCGCACGATCTGTTCCCAGGGTAGGAGCGGCGTCCTGCTGGATTTCCTTCGGTCACAAGCCGCGACCGCGCCTCCTTAATCTCGCGGCGTTATTGGCATAGTCCCTGTAGGAGCGGCGTAAGCCGCGACCTCTTTCATGCGCCGGCGCAGACTCATCATTGTCGTGGTCGCGGCTTGCGCCGCTCCTACCCCGGAGCCCGCGGCGCTGCGAAGCCGTTGCCGCTGTTGCTGTTGCTGTGCGTAGCTTTGCACTCGCGAAGGCAATGGAAGACCCGGAGGGCGGCCCGCAGGGATGCGGGCCGTTTTTCATCGGGACAAGGATGTCCCGTATGAAAAATCCCTGCGGAGGCACCGCTCGTGCGGGCTGGTGATTCAAAACAAAGCATTTTTCTTTGGTTACCTTTCTTTTGTTGCTTTAGACAAAAGAAAGTAACCCGCCGCTTTAGTGGCGGAAGCTCTTGGCGTTTGATCTTGTTTGTATGAAAGCCAAAAGCAAGTGCGGAGCTTCCGCCCCCTAAAGGGTGCGGGTTACTTTCTTTTGCTAAGCCCAAAAGTCCGTCTGGATTCCCTTCGGTCAAAGGTAACCAAAGAAAAGGGCTCTCCTTGCAAGGGCACAGGCCACGAGTGCGATGCTCGCGTCGGGATTTTTCGATAGGACATCCTTGTCCTATCGAAAAACGGCGCACGTCCTGTGCGCCACCCTCCGGGTCTCCACTTGACCGGTAAAGCGGCAAAGCAGATCAAAATCTCGGCAACGGCAACGGCAACGGCAACGGCAACGGCAACGGCAACGGCAACGGTTGGTGGTTTCGCACCCGCTCTTGGGTAGGAGCGGCGCAAGCCGCGGCCGCGTGGTCTCAATCTCGCGCCGTATCCGGCCGCAGCCCCATGTAAGAGCGGCGCAAGCCGCGCCGCACCGTATCGGCGGATGCCATGCGGTTCTCGCCCCCATCCCACACCGTGCCGCCTGCCTCGGTCCGGGGCGGGGATCGACGCATAATGAGCGCTCATACCGGAGCCCTCCATGCGTCCATCCGCGTCCGTCGTTGCCTTGCTGTTCGCCTTGACCGTTCCCGCCGCGGCGTTGGCCCAGGCGGCGCCCTGCGACGGCGGCAGCGTGTTCGAGGACCGCAACGGCAACGGTCGTCGCGATGCCGGCGAGCGCGGGCTGCAAGGGCAGCGCGTCTCCGACGGCGAGCGCATCGTCGTCAGCGATGCGCAGGGCCGCTACCGGCTGCCGTTGCGCGACAACCGCAGTCAGTTCCTGATCAAGCCGGCCGGTTATCGGCTGGCGAACCGCTCCAGCGGCCTACCGGATTATTGGCTCAATGTGCGGCTGCAAGCGGGGCCGGCGCTCAAATACGGCGGTATGCCCGCGACGGCGAACTGCCGCGACTACGGCCTGATCCCTGAGCGTCGCAAAGCGTCCGGCGATCTCGATGTACTGGTCTTCGCCGATCCGCAGACCAAGACCGCGACCGACGTCGATTACTACCGCCGCGACATCGTCGAGCCCCTGCTTGCCGGTCGCGCCGGTTCGCGCGTCGCCGACCTTGGCCTGAGCCTGGGCGACATCACTCACGACGATCTGTCGCTGTATCCGCAGCTCAATGCGGTCACCGCCAGCCTCGAGGTGCCGTGGCTGCACGCGCCGGGCAACCACGACCTGGATTTCGACGCGACCCGCGACGAGGACTCGCTGCTGAGTTTCCGCCACGTCTACGGGCCGGACACTTTCGCCTGGGAAGAAGCGCAGGCGAATTTCGTCGTGTTCGACGACGTGGTCTATCAGCCGGGCGGTAAAACCGACTACATCGGCGGCCTGCGTCCGGACCAGTTCGCCTTTCTCGAAAGTTATCTGGCCAGCGCGTCTAAGCAGCGCCTGCTGGTGCTCGCCATGCACATCCCCTTGTTCGATGCCGCGCCGGGCCGCGAGACTTTTCGCTCGGCCGATCGCGAGCGTTTGTTCGCGCTGCTGAAGGATTTCCCGAACGTGCTGGTGCTCAGCGGCCACAGCCACACCCAGCGCCATGTCTTCCACGATGCAACCGACGGTTGGCAGGGTGCGAAACCGCTGCACGAATACAACGTCGGCGCCGCCTGCGGCGCGTTCTGGTCCGGCGTCAAGGATGCCCAAGGCATCCCCGACACGACCATGAGCGACGGCACCCCGAACGGTTATGCGCGCTTGTCGGTGCGCGCCGACGCCGGCTATGGCCTGCGCTGGTTCCCGGCGCGGCAGAGCGGCGGCGACAAGGCCGCGAACCCCTACCTGCGCCTGTACCTGCCGAAGGTGTTGCGGCGCGGTTCGTATCCGATCCGCGGAGTGTTCGCCAACGTCTACATGGGCCGCGCGGACAGCCGGGTCGAGTACCGCATCGACGAAGGCGAGTGGAAGCCGATGCGCCGCGTCGAACAGCCCGACCCGACGCTGCTGGCCGAGAACGCGCGCGACGACGAGGCCGGTCGCCTGCGCGGCTACGACCGCGCCGCCATCGCGACCCCGTCGGCGCATTTGTGGAACGCGCCGCTGCCGACCGATGCCGCCGCCGGCGAGCACCAGGTCGACGTACGCGTGTTCGACCCCTGGCAGGGCGAGCAGCGCCTGTCCGCCTCCTATCGTTTGCTCGACACCGCACAGGACTGAGGCCATGGCCGCACTCGACGAATCGCCCATCATCGTCTTCGACGACGCTGCCGCCTTCGAGCAATGGTTGCTCGCCCATCCCGAGGCGACCGGCGTCTGGCTGAAGATCGCCAAGAAAGGCCAGGACGTGGTCACGGTGAACTACGAACAGGCGCTCGACGTGGCCCTGTGCCACGGCTGGATCGACGGGCTCAAGCGCAGCTTCGACGCCTGCTTCTTCCTGCAGCGCTTCAGCCCGCGCCGGCCCAAAGGCCTGTGGTCGAAGATCAACATCGGCAAGGCCGAGCGCCTGATCGCCGAAGGGCGCATGGCGGCCGGCGGGTTGCGCGAGGTCGAGGCGGCCAAGGCCGACGGCCGCTGGGACGCGGCCTACGATTCGGCCAGCAAGATCGAGGTGCCCGAGGACCTGGCCAAGGCGCTGGCCAGGCAGCCCAAGGCGGGCACGTTCTTCGAGCAGCTCGACAAGACCAATCGCTACGCGGTGCTGTGGCGCGTGCAGACGGCGAAGAAGCCGGAGACGCGCGCGAGCCGGATCGAGAAGTTGGTGGCGATGCTGGCGCGCGGGGAAAAGATTCACGGGTGATGGGCGCGCGCGTCGCGCCGTTGGCGATGGTGTTCGCGCATGGAGCGCATCTGCGCATGCGTTTCGCCGCGATCTTGCAGCTGCGTGGTCGCGGCTCGCGCCGCTCCTACCCAAGAGCAGCGCAGCAAAGGGGTAGGAGCGGCGCGAGCCGCGACCGCGAACCATCCGCTGCGACGCAAGCTTCGCCGACCTATGAACCACCGATCCGTACGCCGCGAGCCCGTCGCGAATTGACGCCGGTTTTACGCTCCACCCCGCGCAGCGAATGGCGTCTTTACGCCTGTCGTTTCTACAGTGCTTCGCAGGCGCGCCGCTCCGAGTGCGCCGTGAGTACCGACGTGTCGATCCTGATCCTGCGCGGCCCGCAAGGCGGTGTGTCCGAGGTTGATCCGATGGCTCCGGCTCTGGCCGGCGCGGTGCGCGCGACCCTGGTCGAGCGCGCCGCCATCGCCGGCAAGGCGCTCGCGCTGCGCAGCTGCCGCAGCGAAGACGAGTTGGTCGAATGCCTGCAGGCGATGCGCGCAGCGAATACCGAGCTGCTGTTGCTCGACCCCGGCGCCTGCCTGCCGGCGAGCGGGGCCTTGCGCGACGCGCTGGCGCGGTTGCCGATGCCGTACATCGAGGTCCACGACGATGACATGCACGCCCTGGAGCCGTCGATCGTGCCGCAATGCGGTCCGCGTCTGCGCCTGGTCCACGGTTACGCCGCGCAAAGCTATACCTTGGCCCTGTCGATCGCCCTGGAGCACCTGGGCTGCGCCGAAAGCGGCAACGACATTCACGTCGGCACCTGAGCCACGCTCATGAGCTCAGCGTCGGAGCATCATTTCTATTTCGCCGATTACGAGATCCTGGTCGGCGGCCGTTTCTGCATCCGCGGCGAGACCACCCTGGATTACGCGCCGCCGGATGCGGAAGGTTTCGACCCGGCCGAATTGGTCGAGCGTATCCGCAGCCAGGTCGCCAGCGAACGCGGCGTGGAGCGCGATGAAGTGCGGATCCGGCATCTGAGCCGGTTGTAGCGATCGGGAATTGCGGTCATCGCAGCGTGTCGCTGTGGCGAGCGGCCGTGGATTCGACCGTTGTGGTCGGTTTGCGGTCGCGGCTTGCGGCGCTCTTACCCAGGAGCGGCATCGCAAGGGGTAGGAGCGGCGCGAGCCGCGACCCGCGATTCAAGCGACGGCGAAACCGTCACCTGTCGTCAGACCTCGACCTGCGCGAACGACACCGCGCGGGTGTGGCCGTGGGTGGCTTCGCCTTCGCGCGGTTGCGGATAGTCGTCGAGGCGGTCGATCAGCACCGTGGCCAGGCCGGCCTCGCGCGCGGCGTCGAGTTCTTCGACCACGTCGGACAGGAACAGGATCTCGCGCGCGGGCAGCCCGATCGATTCGGCGATGCGCGCATAACTGTCGCGCTCGCGCTTGCCGCCGACTTCGGTGTCGAACCAGCCCGAGAACAACTCGGTCAGGTCGCCGGCGTCGCTGTGGCCGAACAACAGACGCTGCGCCGGCACGCTGCCGGAGGAATAGACGTACAGGCGTTGGCCCTGGTCCTTCCACTGGCGCAGCGCCGGTGCGGCGTCCGGGTACATGTGCGAGGTGAAGTCGGCGCTCTTGTAGCCGTCGGCCCAGATCATGCCCTGCAGGGCCTTGAGCGCGGTGTGCTTGCGGTCCTGGTCGATCCAGCCCTGCAGCACTTCGACCACGACCGAGTCCTGGCACACGCCGCCGTTTTCCAGCGCGACCGCATCCAGCCATTTGCGCACCGCCGGCTCGCGCCCGCGTGCGGCGACGAAGCCCGGCAGGGCGCGGCGCGCGTACGGGAACAGCACGTCCTTGACGAAGGAAATGCTGCTGGTGGTGCCTTCGATGTCGGTGAGGATGGCGCGGATGGGCATAGGGCTAGTCGTGAGCGGAGAGAAGTGAATAAGGGGTGTTGAGAATTACGGCGCGGCATGAGCGCCAGCGGGCGGCGACGAACGAGCGAGGCGAATCAGGTCCGAGCGCAACCCGCTCACTCCTCACTCCTCTGCGCTCACTCCTCGTCTCAACCCGCCTGGCCCTTCTCGTAGCGCGGAAACTGCTGCGCCAGATCAGTGCCGGTGAAATAGCCGACCCAGCCGTCCGGCTCGGTGAAGAAGCGGATCGCGACGAAGCTCGGCTGCGGGCCCATGTCGAACCAGTGCAGGGTGCTGTCGGGCACCGAGATCAGGTCGCCCTGTTCGCACTTGATCTCGTAGACCTTCGGCTCGACATGCAGAGTGAACAAGCCCGAGCCGGCGACGAAGAAACGCACTTCGTCTTCCTTGTGGTAATGCTCGTCGAGGAACTTGCTGCGCATGGTGTCGCGCTGCGGGTTGTCCGGGGCGATGCTGACCACGTCGACGGTCTTGAAGCCGCGCTCGGCGACGATGCGGTCGATGTCGCTGCGGTAGGCGGCCATGATGGTCTCGGGCGAATCGCCCGGCTTGACCGGCTGCGCGGCCTGCCATTGCTCGAAGCCGACGCCGATTTTGGCGAGCTCGCGCGCGATCTCGCCCTGGTCGGAGGTGCTCAGTTGCGGGGTGTCGGGTTGGTCCTCGACGAAAATGCGCAGGCGACTCATCGCTGCAGCCTCCTCAGTTCCAGTTCGCATCCCAGCAGGAATTCGAACGCCTCCAGATGGCGCCGGGCTTCGGCCATGTCGCGGCCCCAGGCATACAGGCCGTGGCCGTCGATCAGATAGCCCCACATTGGCTGGCTGTCGAGGGTGGCGTCGACCTGGGCGGCCAGGGTCGGCATGTCCTGGGTGTTCGGATACACCGGCAGGTCCAGGGCGGTTTCGTGGGTGGTGGTGCCGGAAAAGGCCTTGAGCAGCTCGTAGCCTTCCAGGTGGACGTGGCCGATGCCGGCGTACAGGCGCGAGGCCACGGTCTGGGTCTGCGAATGCGTGTGCAGGACGCAGCCGACCTGCGGATAGCGCTTGTACAACTGGGTGTGCAGCAGGGTCTCGGCCGAGGGACGGTGGCTGGTCGCGACCGGCTGGCCATCGAGGTCGACCACCATGATGTCGCCTTCGGTCAGGCGGCCCTTGTCGCGGCCGGAGACGGTGATGGCGACGTGCTGGGCGTCGATGCGGCTGGAAAAGTTGCTGCTCGTGGCCGGGGTCCAGCCGCGCAGCGCCAGTTCGCGCACGTTGACGATGATCTCGCCGGCACAGTGCGACAGGCGTTGGGGGTCGTAGGGCAGAGAGCTGTTCATGGTCGCAGTTTACAAACAAACGGCGACCGGATCGCTCCGGTCGCCGTGGGATTGCCGGCCCTGGCGGCAACACAGCGTTGCCGCGGGGCCGCGATGGGTCTCTGGGTCGGCCGTTCAGCTGCTCTTGCGCATCCGGCTGTGGCGGAAGCTGTAGGCGAAGTAGATGGCGAAACCGATGCCGGTCCAGACCCCCATCAGCATCCAGTTATGCGCGGTCATGGTCGACAGCAGCACCAGGCAGCTGATGATGCCGGCCAGGCAGATCGCCCAGGCGAACGGGATCCGGAACGGGCGCGGCAGATCCGGCTGGGTGCGGCGCAGGATCAGCACGCCGGCGCAGACCGAGGCGAAGGCGATCAGGGTGCCCATCGAGGTCATGTCGCCGAGGATGTCGAGCGGGAACAGCGCGGCGAGCAGGGCGATGCCGATACCGGTAATCACCGTGTTGACGTGCGGGGTGCGGTACTTGGGGTGGATCTTGGTGAACACCGGCGGCAGCAGGCCGTCGCGGGCCATGATCATGAAGATGCGCGGCTGGCCGATGATCATCACCAGCACCACCGAGGACAGGCCGACCAGGGCGCCGATCTCGACCACCAGGCGCAGCCAGTTCAGCTCCGGATGGCCGGCGATGGCGGTGACCACCGGCTCGTCGGTGCCGAGCAGGTTGTACGGCGCCAGGCCGGTCATGACCGCGGCCATGCCGATGTAGAGCACGGTGCAGATCGCCAGCGAGGCCAGCATGCCGATCGGCATGTCCTTCTGCGGCTTGTGCGATTCCTGCGCGGCCACCGACACCGCCTCGAAGCCGATGTAGGCGAAGAAGACCATGGAGGCGCCGCGCAGCACGCCTTCCCAGCCGTATTTGCCGGGCCCCTGCGATTCGGGAATGAACGGCTGCCACAGGGTCGGGTCGACGTACTTCCAGCCGACCACGATCACCAGGATGATCAGGCCCGACTTCAGCAACACCATCGCCATGTTCATGGCCGAGGATTTGCGGATGCCGACGTAGCACAGCCAGGTCAGCAGCAGCACGATCGCCGCCGCCGGCAGGTTGGCGATCGCGCCGGTCGGACGCAGCTTGGCGTCGAGCGGCGCCTGCACCAGCGCGGCGGGCAGGGTGATGTCGAAATGTTCCAATAGACTGAGGAAATAGCCGGTCCAACTGACCGCGACCGCCGACGCGGACACACCGTATTCCAATATCAGCATCCAGCCGATGAACCAGGCCGCGAGCTCGCCCAGGGTGGCGTAGGTGTAGGTGTAGGCGCTGCCCGAGACCGGCACCATCGCCGCGAACTCGGCATAGGCCAGGGCGCAGAAGGTGCAGCAGATCGCGGCGAGCACGAACGACAGCATGATCGCCGGGCCGGCGTGTTCGGCCGCGGCCTTGCCGGTGATCACGAAGATGCCGCCGCCGATCACCGCGCCGATGCCGAGCGCGGTCAGGCCCCAGGGCCCGAGCGTGCGATGCAGGCTCAGGCCTTCGGCGTCGGTATGGGCGGCATGCGGATGTTTGGTCGCCCAGAGTTGTCCCAGCATGTGTTTCTTCCTGGTGCTGCTTGCGGCCGTGCAGCGACCTTCCGCTCGTCGTTCCCGCGCACGCGGGAATCCAGGGCCTTGTCTGCGAGAACCTTTGAAGTCGCTGGATCCCCGCCTTCGCGGGGATGGCGATCAAACGCCGCCGGGCCTGGTGACTCGAATCCGATCGCTGGTGCGATGCGCGTTACGTGAAAGGAAAAAGGCCGGCGGAAGTTCCGCCGGCCTCGATGACTGCGTGCGGGTCAGGCGGCGTTGGCGGCCTTGCGCAGCTTGCTGTTGCGGTAGCCGTAGCCGAAGTAGATCAGCATGCCGATCGCGGTCCAGCCGGTCATCAGGTGCCAATGCTCGGAGAACGGCTTCCAGAACAGGTACAGGCAGGCGACCGCGCCGAGCGGGCAGACCACCACGGCCAGCGGCACCCGGAACGGGCGCGGCAGGTCCGGGCGGGTGCTGCGCAGGATCAGCACGCCGACGCAGACGGTCGCGAAGGCCAGCAGGGTGCCCATCGACACCAGCTCGCCGAGCAGGCCGATCGGCAGGAAGCCGGCCAGCAGACAGGCGAACGCGCCGACGATGATGGTGCCGACGTAGGGTGTCTGGAACTTCGGATGCACCTTGGCGAAGAACTTCGGCAGCAGGCCGTCCTTCGCCATCGAGTAGAAGATGCGCGGCTGGCCCATCAGCATGACCAGGATCACCGAGCTCAGGCCGGCGATGGCGCCGATCTCGACGGCGAGCTTGAGCCAGCCCAGTGCCGGGTAGGCTTCCAGCGCGGTCGCGACCGGCTTGGGGGTGCTCAGCATGTGGTAGGGCAGCAGGCCGGTCAGCACGCCGGACACGATGATGTAGATGATGGTGCAGATGACCAGCGAGCCGAGGATGCCGATCGGCATGTCGCGCTGCGGGTTCTTGGCTTCGCCGGCGGCGGTGGAGACCGCGTCGAAACCGATATAGGCGAAGAACACCACCGAGGCGCCGCGGATGATGCCGTCGTAGCCGTACTTGCCGGGGCCCTGGCTTTCCGGGATGAACGGCACCCAGTTGTCGGGATTGATGTACTTGGCGGCGAAGACCACGAACAGGGTGATCACCACGACCTTGATCGCGACGATGATCGAGTTGATGAAGGCCGACTGGGTGATGCCG
The DNA here is from genome assembly GCF_001442535.1 of Lysobacter antibioticus. Taxonomy (NCBI): domain Bacteria; kingdom Pseudomonadati; phylum Pseudomonadota; class Gammaproteobacteria; order Lysobacterales; family Lysobacteraceae; genus Lysobacter; species Lysobacter antibioticus. The sequence goes on from NZ_CP013141.1 coordinate 4,008,210, forward strand.
ACGTAGCACAGGCCGCTGAGCGCGGCGACGATCGCCACTGCCGGCAGATTGATCAGGCCGCCGGTGTAGACGATGCTGCCGTCGACGACGTTGAGCGGCGCGGCCGCGAGCGAGGCCGGCAGGCCCATGCCGAAGGTGGTCAGCAGGCTGTTGAGATAGCCCGACCAGCCGACCGCGACGGTCGAGGCTGCGAACAGGTATTCGAGGACCAGGTTCCAGCCGATGAACCAGGCGACGAATTCGCCCAGGGTGGCGTAGGAATACGAATAGGCGCTGCCGGAGACCGGCATCATCGCCGAGAACTCGGCGTAGCACAGGCCGGCGAGGGCGCAGGCGAATCCGGCGACGATGAAGCTGAGCACGATGGCCGGGCCGGCGTGTTCGGCCGCGGCGTGACCGGAGAGGACGAAGATGCCGGCGCCGATCACGGCGCCGATGCCTAGCATCACCAGTTGGGTGGCGGTCAACGATCGCTTCAGCGTTGCCTCGCCTTCGAGGCTGCCCTCTACGGGCTCGCCGGCATCCACGTGGCCGGACGGCGCCACCGGTTTGGTGATGAACAGGCCTCTCGACATCGAACTCCCCTCTCTCTCGTAAGAAGTGATCTCTACCCGTCGTTCTGGCGACGACGATGACCGCCTCCCTCAGTGGAGCGGCGGGCCACCTTAACCCAGGGTGGAAATGGGCGGCAAGCGCACACGGTCACGGCCTTTGCCCGCATAATCGCGCCCCCGGTCGCGCGCCCAGTGTCCACTCCGCATGCCTGCGAAACATTCCGACGCCATCGAAGATCTGCGTTCCAATCTCATCGAATATGGCCGACGTTGGCCGCAGGAAGCCGAACATACGCTGGCGTTTCTAGCCTTGCTCGACGAGGCCCAGGGCCGCGGCACCGCCCCGGACGGCGCCCTGGCGCCGGGCGACCCCTTCGAGCGCGAGCGCCTGGCCGGCCATTTCACCGGCGGTGCGTGGCTGATCGACCGCCCCGGGCGCCGGGTTTTGCTGACCCACCACCGCAAGCTGGAGCGCTGGCTGCAGCTCGGCGGCCATGCCGACGGCGACCGCGACCTGGCCCAGGTGGCCCTGCGCGAAGCCGAGGAGGAGTCCGGCCTGACCGGGCTCAGCCTCGAGCCCGGGCTGTTCGATCTGGACCGGCATTGGATCCCGGAACGCCGCGACGTGCCGGGGCATTGGCACTACGACCTGCGTTACGTCGTGCGCGCGAGCGACAACGAGGACTACGTGATCAGCGAGGAATCGCTGGACCTGGCCTGGCGCGAGATCGCCGAATTGCTCGACGACCCGGGCAGCGACGAGTCGATGCGGCGCATGGCGCGCAAGTGGTTGGAGCGTGGCTGAGATCGTCGCCGCCATGGCCCCCCCCCCGGCGGCGCCGGCCGATACAGAACTGGGCGGCCGCATCCGCGAGGCGTCGCCTTTGACCGTACCCGCCGCTGTAGGAGCGGCGTAAGCCGCGACCAAGGGACGGGTAGAGGTTGCATTGCCGACGTCCCCGATCGAAGCCGTGAAATCTCGCGGGGTAGGAGCGACGCAAGTCGCGACCGCGTAGCACTCGATCACCCGCGCCGGCACCCGCAGATTCGCGGTCGCGGCTTGCGCCGCTCCTACCCCGGCGAAAGCACGCCGCTTCGACGGATGGCATCGGCATTGTTGTTTCCGCGCGTCCCGCGGTCGCGGCTCACGCCGCTCCTACAGAGGATGACGGCGCCGTACTCTGGTCCCTATTGCTGCCTTCGGCTTCGGCTTCGGCTTCGGCTTCGGCATTGGCATTGGCTGTGCGCCGCCGCGCACTCGCGAAGGTAACCGAAGACCCGCAGGGCGGCGCGCAGGGATGCGCGCCGTTTTTCATCGGGACAGGGATGTCCCGTATGTAGATCCCTGCGAATGCATCGCTCGTGCGGGCTTGTGATTCAAAGAAAAAGCATTCTTCTTTGGTTACCTTTCTTTTGTTGCTTATGACAAAAGAAAGTAACCCGCCGCTTTAGTGGCGGAAGCTTTGGGTTTGATCTTCATCTTGATCTGGCTCGTTTAAGCGATGCGCCGCAAGACCGTCACAACGATGTCGCGGCTTGCGCCGCTCCTACCCTGGCGAAAGCACGTCGCTTCGACGAATGACGACGGCCTTGTTACCTCTGCGCGTCCCGCGGTCGCGACTTGCGTCGCTCCTACCCAGAAACAGCGCCGCTCCACCGGGTAGGAGCGGCGCAAGCCGCGACCGTGAGGGTCGGGTAGCGCCGTAACTGGGAATTGCAGCCGGTCTCGCCCCCGCGCCTCTAAGGACAGCGGCCTCAGGACGCGAAACGCAGACTCAAACCCCGATCGCCGGATCGCTCACGCCTGCCGTGCCGTTTTCGGCATGCCCGGCGATGCGGCGCAGCCAACCGGCATCCGAATCGGAGGTGATGCTGAAGTCGTACCAGCGCTTGCTCGTGGCGAGCGGCCAGTGGTCGCGCAGGGTCGCACCCGGCGCCAGATCGTAATGGCGCGCCGGTGCGTCGCTGTAACGGTTCGCGCGCAGGCTCAGACGGCAGGCGGCGCGGCCGCGATTGACGAATTCGAGCGTCAGCATCTCGCCGATCGCGTCGTGGCGGACCGAAACTTCCGGGTCCGCGCCCTGCGCCGCAGTCGCCTTGAGCAGGTCGCCGCGGAACACGCGCAGGAAACCGTTCGGGCCATAGGCCGAAAGGTCGTAGATGCCCTTGGTGTACTGCTTGGCGCTCCAGTAGTCCGACAACTGCGTGCCCGGGTCGAGCGTGTAATACCACGGGCCGTCGCTGCGATTGCCGGCGTACACGTTGTAGCAAGCGCCGGCGACGCCGTCGTTGCCGAAGTCCAGCCAGTAACGTCCGCTGCTCGCTTCGATGCGGCCGTCGACGCGTAACTCGTACGGCAGCGCGCGCGCGGGCCGCTGGCCGCGCTCCTGGCGCGGCATCCGCGCTTGCGCGGGCGGCTTAGGCGTCGCCAGTTTGCAACTGGCATCGGCGCCGGACATGGCGCCGTCGGTGTCGGGCAGGGCCGGCCACTGCGCATTCGGATTGGCGAAGTCGAAGGCGGTACTGAGGTCGCCGGCCACCGTGCGCCGCCAGGCGCTGATGTTCGGCTCGGCGATGCCGAAGCGCGCCTCCAGGAAGCGCAGCACCGAGGTGTGGTCGAACACCTGCGAATTGACCCAGCCGCCCTTGCTCCACGGCGAGATCACGAACATCGGCACGCGCACGCCCAGGCCGACCGGCACGCCGTTGTAGTTCTCGGTTGCGGTGTCGACGGTGCTCTTGCCGAGGCTGGAGGTGATCGCCGGCAGCGGCGGCGGCACGTGGTCGAAGAAGCCGCCGTTCTCGTCGTAGTTGATGATGAAGACGGTCTTGGACCAGACCTCGGGATTGGCGACCAGGGCTTCGAGCAGGCGCGCGGTCAGCGACTCGCCGTAGGCCGGGGTGGCTTCCGGGTGCTCGCTCATGATGTATGGCGGCACGATCCACGACACCGCCGGCAAGGTGCCTTCGCGCACGTCCTTGGCGAAATCGGCGATCAGGTATTCGCCGCGCGAGGCCTTGGCGTTCTCGGCGGTCGAACCCGGCGCCCAGGCGCGGCCGCGCTTGTACAGTTCGGACTGGCGATCGAGCTTGCGGAAGTTGGCGAAGTAGGGGAGCGAGTTGTCGCCGTAGTTGTCGTGTTCCTGGTACACGCGCCAGGCGATGCCGGCGTTCTGCAGGCGCTCGGCATACGTCGTCCAGCGATGGCCGACGAAGGTCGGTTTGTCCAGCGCCATGTCGGCGGTCCAGTTGCCGTCGTCGGCGTTGTTGACCGCTTGCGGGCCGAAATCGCCGACGGTCATGCCGCTGGTGCCGGCGAACAGATGCATGCGGTTCGGATTGGTCGGGCCGTGGTGCGAGCAGTAATAGGCGTCGCACACCGTGAACGCATCGGCCAGCGCGTAGTAGAACGGCAGGTCCTCGCGGGTGAAGTGGCCCATGCACATCGGGCCCTTGGTCGCGACCCAGGCGTTGTAGTCCTTCCAGCGCGTGTGCGAGCCCTTCCAACTGTGGTCGATGTCGGCCATGCAATGCGCGGCGGTGTTGCGGGTGTCGAGATGGAACGGCAGCACTGCCTGCGCGTTGGTCGTCGACTTCGGCTGCTGCCAGACCGTCTTGCCGCCGGGCAGCGGAATCGGGCGCGGATCGTCGAAGCCGCGCACCCCGCGCAGCGCGCCGAGGTAGTGATCGAAGGAGCGGTTTTCCTGCATCAGGATCACCACGTGCTGCACGTCCTGGATCGTGCCGCTGACGCGCGCGGCCGGCGTGGCCAGGGCGGCGCGGATCGAGGGAGGCAGCAGGCCCAGCGCGGCGGAGGCGCCGGCGAGTTTGAGGAAGTCGCGACGGGTGGATGCGGTCAAGGCCTGGCTCCGGTGCTGGGCGTGGCGGCGTATAGCCGCAGGAAAAGATAAGCCTGAGCGCTACAGATTGCAGGTTCGTGGCAGCGTCGCGCCAGCGGGCGGGGTCACGTTTTCGCAAGCGCGGGCCTGCGATCGGGCGGCGATTTATGTGAGCGCGGGCAGAGATCGCATCAACCGAAAGATTCGTTGAGGCTTGCTTTCGCTTTCGCGGTTCGCGCCGCATTTGCAAAAGCCGGCGATCCAAGGGTGGGAGCGATGTCCTGCTGGACTTCTTTCGGTCATAAGCCGCGACCCACGGTGCGTGGAGGGTTTCGTCGCGGCCGGGGTTTCGCGGTCGCGGCTCGCGCCGCTCCTACCCGTTGAAGTCGGTGGCTTCCTGTAGGAGCGAGGTAAGTCGCGACCCACGTCTCAAGGGATGTTTCGTCGCAGTTGCGTTGTCGCGGTCGCGGCTCGCGCCGCTCCTACTCCGTAGAGCCTTTGGCTTCCTGCACCGGATCTGCGCTAGGGACTGTTCAGTCGTGCAACCACTTGGTCATCAGTCGGCGCGGATGCGCCGCGTAGCCGGCGCGTTCGTAAATGCCGCGCGCATGGGCATTGTCGTCGTTGACCTCGAGCCGCAACGCGTCGAGGCCCTCGGCCCGGCATAGCGCTTCGATCTCGGCCAACGCCCGCTTGGCCAGGCCGCCGCCGCGGTGCGCGGGCAGCACGAACAACTCGTCGAGCAGGCCGTAGCGGCCGCCGAATTCGAGGCTGAAACAGAAACCCAAGACGAAATAGCCGGCGATTTCGCCATCGCATTGGATCAAACGCAGGTGGCCGGCGCTCGCATCGGCCACCAGCGTCGCGAGTGCGCGACGCAGCGCGGCCTCGTTCCAGGGCAGGTGTTCGACTTCGTAAAACTCGCGCAGCACCGGCAACAGACGCGGAAGATCCGCGTCGGTCGCCGCTGCGAAACGATAGTCGGACGCTTGCGCCACGATCAGTCGGCGCGGCCGGCGAACTCGCCAGTGGCGGTGTTGACCAGCACGCGTTCGCCGTTGCCGATGTATTCCGGAACCATGATCTCGATGCCGGTCTGCAGCTTGGCCGGCTTCGGACGCTTGGTCGCGGTGCCGCCCTTGAGTTCCGGCGGGGTCTCGATCACTTCCAGAGCAACGCTGGCGGGCAACTGCAGCGCCACCGGCTGATCGTCGATGATCTGCACGTAGCAGCCGCTGAGGTCGTCGACGATGTAGCCGGCGTCGTCGCCGACCACGTCGGCATCGAGCGTGTACGGCGTGTAGTCCTCGTCGTCGAGGAACACGAAGGCGTCGCCGTCCTTGTACGAATAGGTGACCTGGCGGCGGGTCAGTTCGACTTCCTTGAGCTCGTCGTCGCCGCCGACGCTCAGGTCGAACTTGGTGCCGCCCGGAACCGAGTACATGGTGAAGCGGAACTTGACGTTGCCGCCGCGGCCCTGCGGCGAGCTGCGTTCGATGTCGCGCACCTGGTACACGGTGTTGTTGTGCTCGATTACGTTACCTTTTTTTACGTCGTAGGCTTTCATGGTTTTGGGCCGGGAATGGGGAATGGGGAATGGGGAATGGGGAATGGGGAATCGGGAATCGGGAATGGGGAATGGGGAATCGTGAGAGCGGAAGCCAGCGAACGGAAACTAGAGAGGGAACCGCTTTGCGATTCCCGATTCTCCATTCCCGATTCCCGGCTTACTTCGGCGCCAACCGTGTCGCGCCGTCGAGGCGGATGGTTTCGCCGTTGAGATAGCGGTTGCCGAGAATGTAGGCAACCAGGTCGGCGAACTCCTCCGGACGGCCCAGGCGCGAGGGGAACGGGATCGAAGCGCTGAGCGACTGCTGCACCGAGTCGGGCATGCCGTCGACCATCGGCGTCCAGAAGATGCCTGGGGCGACGGTCATGACGCGGATGCCGAAGCGCGAGAACTCGCGCGCCATCGGCAGGGTCATGCCGACCACGCCGGCCTTCGAGGCCGAGTACGCGGCCTGGCCGATCTGGCCCTCGTAGGCGGCCACCGAAGCGGTGTTGACGATCACGCCGCGCTCGCCGTCGTCGCCGGCTTCGTTGTGCTGCATCAGATTGGCCGCGGCCTTGGCGACGTTGAAGCTGCCCACCAGGTTGACCATGACCGTGGTCTGGAACTGCGACAGCGCCATCGGCGCGTCCTTGCCGAGCACGCGGCCGGCGCCGAGGATGCCGGCGCAGTTGATCGTCGCGTTCAGGCCGCCGAGAAACTCCTTGGCGGCGCCGAGGTTGGCGGCCACGCCGGCTTCGTCGGTGACGTCGGTGCGGAAATAGCGGGCCTTGTCGGCGCCCAGTTCGGCGACGGCCTGCGCGCCCTTGTCGTCGTTGACGTCGAACAGGGCGACCTTGCCGCCGCGGGCGACCAGGTGCTGGGCCACGGCCAGGCCGAGGCCGGAAACGCCGCCGGTAATCACGGCGCGGACGTTGTCGAGTTGCATGAGCGGTCCTGAAGGCGGAAAGGGCGCCATTCTAAAGGACCAACCGGGCCGGCGTCGGGGCAGGGCGCTGCAGTCCCTGTGGCCTCGCGGGGTACAAGACGCCTTGGCGTTGAGGGATGGGTGCATCCATTCACCCTGCTTCTCTGGAACGACGGCTGGCAGGGGCGTCTCGCGGCCCATCTATCGTCGTTCCCGCGAAGGCGGGCTCGGCTTTACTTCGGCGGAGCCGAATACTCAGGGCTTTACCTAGGTGTCGCTCTGAAGCCTCTGGATCCCCGCCTTCGCGGGGATGACAACTGGAGGGGCTGGCCCCCATCCATTTGAAGTCGTTCCCGCGAAGGCGGGCTACCGTCGCCGCAGCAGGCCTAAACCGAGCGCAGATACCAGGTATGGCTGCCGGGCAGTTCGCCATAGCCCATCGGTGCTTCCAGCAGCTGGAAACTGTTGCCCTGCAGCAACCGCTGGGCCTCGCTCATCCGGTCCAGCATCTCGGCATAGCACTGGCCGTAGCCGAAGCCGCGGGCGGTCAGCAGGCATTTGTCCAGCAGCGCCTGGCCCAGGCCCAGCCCGCGCACCGACGGCAGCAGGTAGAACTTGCGCAACTCGCAGACCCCGTCGTCGCCGCCGAGCAAGGGCGCGATGCCGGCGCCGCCGCCGAGTTTGCCGTCGCGTTCGACCACGAAATACGCGCTGCGCGGCCGGCTGTAGACCCGCTGCATGGCGTCCACTTCCGGGTCGCTGACCGAGCCGGCGCCGAACTCCGCCTGCACCTGGCGGGCGATCGCCGCCAGCGCGGCATCGTCGCGGGGCAGGATCGGACGCACTACGACACCAGGCGGCAAGGTCATGCGGGTAGAGCTCTCGACGGGATTGGCTGCATCCTCGCTCAAGTCGGGGCGCTTGCGAAGATGTCGGCGGGCGGAGCTGCTAGCCGAGGGGCTCAGGGAAGCGGCGGAGCCCGCGGCGGGCACAGCCCCCTTGTCCGTGTTGCTGCAGGGATTGCGTTTATGCGCGCTGGCTCGGCGGGCCTTGTCTGCCGGGTGAACCATTTCGATTTACCCCGCACAGGTTGGATAGGCCACGGTCGCCGCTGTCTGGCAACATATTGGCTTCATCCGCCGCGCCGGCCGAAGCATCGGGGCTTGCCCAGAGGCCGCAGTGCGCGGCTAAAGGCAGAGGCCTGTTTCATGGAAGAAGGCTTGAGGGCATTGGTATCGTTGAGTGTGGCCCGCGCGCCCTATAACACGCTCACTCCGGCGGTCGTATCCGAGTTCTGCACCCAGCACGGTGTGCCGCCGGAAGAGTTTCATGATCGTTTTGCGCGCTTCGTCGCTTGCGAGTTCGCCAAAGGCGAGCTGTCCTATGCCGACGCCGACTGTGTCATCAATGATCTGGCCGCTTGCGTCGGCCCCGACATGCACGGCGTGGTGCTCCGGGTGTATCACGCCTTCGACAGTGGCGAGTATCTTCGCCCGCAGGACGCCGAAGGAACCATCCCCTGGCAAAAGTACACGTTGCCGCAAATCATGGCATTGCTCACCGAGGAAGGCTGGCTCGGTTGAATAGCCGCGGCGAGCGATGCTCGGCCAGTGCAGCCGTGGCGCTGGGCGGTCTTAGTCGTGCACGAACATATCGAGATACGGATTAAAGGAGAGTCGGTGGGCGCTTTGGATCACTCGTTCGCGACGTTGCGCCTGTTCGGCGACGATCTGGTTCCAGAGCAGATCAGCGCACTGCTCGGAGCGGAAGCGACTGCCGCAGAGCGCAAAGGGGAAACCTTGGTGGGTCGCGTGACCGGCGGCGTGCGGATCGCCAAGACCGGCAGTTGGAGACTCAGGGCTACAGAGCGGGAGCCGGAGGACCTGGAGGCGCAAGTGTTCGAAATTCTCGACCAATTGTCCGCCGATCCGAGCGTCTGGCGATCGCTGGCGCGCTACGAGCCTGATTTGTTTTGCGGCATATTCATGCGCAGCAGCAACGACGGCCTCTGTCTGTCGCCCAAGGCATTGCTTGCGCTATGCCAAAGAGGCATCGAACTGTCTTTGGATATCTATGATCCCTGCGAGGAGGACGCTGAGGCGAGGCCTTGAGCGTCGCTCCGTCGCGCCTCAACTCCGCATCCGGCCGAGGCAGTAATCGCGCAGGTCGTTCGGGGCCAGCCCCGGGGCGAACAAAAAGCCTTGGCCGATGGCGACCCCGAGCTCGCGCAGGAAGGCGCGCTGGCGTTCGGTTTCGATGCCTTCGGCGACCAGGCCGAGGCCGAGGCTGCGGGCGATGCCGGTGACGGCCTGGCACACGGCGACGTCGGACTGGTTGTCGGGCACGCCCTGGACGAACAACTGGCTCAGCTTGAGGCCGTGGATCGGCAGCCGGCGCAGGTAGTTGAGGGCGCTGTAGCCTTCGCCGAAATCGTCGATCGACAGGCTCACGCCGAGTTCGCGCAGGCGGGCGAAGGTGCGCACGGTGTCGGGCGCGTCCTCGATCAGTACGCGCTCGGTGAATTCCAGTTCCAGCGCGCTGCCGGACAGGCCGTACTCGGACAGGGCCTCGGTGACGCTGTTGGCGAGGTCGTCGCCGAGGAACTGGCGATAGGACACGTTGACCGCGACGCGCTCGATGCGCAGGCCCTGGTCGCGCCACTCGCGCAGTTGCCGGCAGGCCTCGTGCAGCACCCAGCCGCCGATGCCGACGATGTCGCCGGTGGTTTCGGCGTGGCCGATGAAACGGTCCGGGCGCATCTCGCCGAGCGAGCGGTTGCGCCAGCGGATCAGGGCTTCGACCGCGATCACGCTGCCGTCGCTGAGATCGACCTGCGGTTGATAGACCAGGTGCAATTCGTCGTTGTGCACGGCGCGCCGCAGATGGGTTTCCAGTTGCAGGCGGTGCAGTTGTTGTTCGGCCAGTTCCGGGGTGAAGGCCTGCCAGCTGTTGCGGCCGCGGCGCTTGCTGTCGTACATGGCGACGTCGGCGCTCTGGATCAGCTGCTGGGCGGTACGGCCGTCGAGCGGCGACTGGGCGATGCCGATGCTCGCGGTGATGCTGAATTCTTCGCCGTCGACGCGGAAGCTGTCGCCGAAGGTTTCCAGGATCGAATCGGCGATGCGCTCGGCGCGCTGCGGTTCGCCGTCGAGCGAGCAGACCACCAGGAATTCGTCGCCGCCGAAGCGGGCGATCTGTGCGCGCTCGCCCACGGCCTGGCGGATGCGTCGCGCCGCCGAGGCCAGCAGGCGGTCGCCGGCGGCATGGCCGAGCACGTCGTTGACGACCTTGAAGCGGTCCAGATCGATGTAGAGCACGGCGATCGGCGACTGCGGGAAGGTATCGAGACGTTGTTCGAGTTCGGCCTGCACGGCGTCGCGGTTGAGCAGGCCGGTCAGCGGATCGCTGCGCGCCTGGATGCGCAAGTGCTCCTCTTCGAGCTTGCGTTCGGTGATGTCCTGCAGGGTGCCGGTGATGACCTGGCCGATCGGCTCGCCGGTGCCGGCATCGCCGATCACGCGCACCCAGAAGCTGCTGCCGTCCGGGCGCAGGCCTTGCACTTCCAGGTCCAGGCCGCGGCCGTTGCCGAGGCTGCGTTCGAGTCCGTTGCGCAGGCGGTGGCGGTCGAGCGGGCGCAGGCAGTTGAGCAGTTCCTCGATCGAGATCAGCGGCGTGTCGTAACCGAGGATGTGGGTGGCCTCGTCGGTCAGGTACAGACGGTCGCGGCCCGAGTCCCATTCCCAGCCGCCGATGTGCGCCAGCGCCTGGGCGCGGTCGAACAGGGCGCTGTCGCGCTTGAGCGCGGTGACGTTGGAGAACAGCGCGAACACCTGGTGCGGGCGGTCGCCGCCGGCCGGGAAGCGCGGCACCGCGGTCACCGACAGCCAGATCAGTTCGCGGCGGTCGCGGTGATACAGGCCGAGCACGGTGCTTTCGACGATGCGGCCGGTCGACAGGGCGACAGTGGACGGATACTGGTCCCGGCTGAGTTCGTGGCCGCGCTCGTCGATCACCATCCACTGCCCGGAGCGCAGTTCGTCGGCGATGCTTTCGCCGCTGTGCAGCGACAGCAGGCGCATCGCCGCGCTGTTGGCATAGACGATGCGCAGATTGTCGTCCTGCACGATCACGCCGCGATCGATCAGCTCGACCAACTCGCGGAAACGCAGCTCGGCTTCCTGGCGATTGCTGAGGTCGCGGGCGATGGCGATGATGCGGCGCTGGCCCTGGTGGATGAAGCCGGCCGAATGCACCTCCACCGGAAAGCGGGTGCCGTCGCCGCGTTTGTTGGTGACCTCGATGATGTAGCTCTGGCCGCGGTTGAGCGTTTCCCACACCGGGATCAGGTGATCGCGCGGCAGTTCCGGATTGAGGATATGGATCGGCTGGCCGAGGATCTCGTCGCGGATGCGCCGGTGTTCCTGGGTGCCGTGGCGATTGATCTCGATCACCGTGCCCTCTTCGTCGAGCACGGTGACCAGGTCGGGAATCGCATCGAAGGCGGCGCGGTACAGGCAGGCGTGATCGGCCCCGGCGGCCTCGTGTCCGCTGCCGCCACGGCGCAAAGCCTCGGCGGCATCGCCGAGCACGCGGCGCAAGCCCTGGTCGAGGGCGGGGTCGTCCAAGGCGCGTTCGAGCGCCGCCAGCGTGTCCGCCACCGAGGCTTGCGCCGATGGAAGCGGAGCGTCCGCGGGCGCGCCGGGCTTCACGCGGCGAGGGCCTTGCCGACCTTGCTGCCGGTTTCGCGGCCGAGCAGGCCGGCCAACCAGCGCCCGGTTTCGGCCAGTGCGTCGAGATCGACGCCGGTCTCGATGCCGAGCCCGTGCAGCATGTAGACCACGTCTTCGCTGGCGACGTTGCCGCTGGCGCCCTTGGCGTAGGGGCAGCCGCCGGTGCCGGAGACCGCCGAGTCGACCACGGCCACGCCTTCTTCCAGGCAGGCCAGGATGTTCGACAGGGCCTGGCCATAGGTGTCGTGGAAGTGCACGGCCAAGGCCGCGGTCGGCACCTCCGAGGCCACCGCCTTGAACATCGCCCGCGCCTTGCCCGGCGTGCCGACGCCGATGGTGTCGCCGAGCGAAACCTCGTAGCAGCCCATCGCATGCAGCGCGCGCGCCACGCGCACCACGTCGGCGACCGGCACCGCGCCTTGGTAGGGGCAGCCGAGCACGGTCGAGACATAGCCGCGTACCGCGACGCCGTCGGCCTTGGCGCGCGCCATCACCGGTTCGAAGCGGGCCAGCGACTCGTCGATGCTGGCGTTGATGTTGGTGCGGTTGAACGCTTCCGAGGCCGCGGTGAACACCGCGATCTCTTCCACGCCGACCGCGCGTGCGCGTTCGTAGCCTTGCTCGTTCGGCACCAGCACCGGGTAGTGCACGCCGGGCTTGCGATGGATGCCGGCGAAGACCTCGGCGGCGTCGGCGAGCTGCGGCACCCATTTCGGGCTGACGAAACTGGTCGCTTCGATGCTGCGCAGGCCGGTCGCCGACAGGCGATCGATCAGGGCGATCTTGTCGGCGGTGGCGATCTGCGTCTTCTCGTTCTGCAGTCCGTCGCGCGGACCGACTTCGACGATACGTACGGAAGCGGGCTGGGTCATCGTGTGTCCTTGGCGGTGGCGCGTTGCAGCACCATGGCTTTCTTGTCGGTGTCGTAGAGCAGACCTGCGTGCTCTTCGAGGGTGTCGCGCAGTTGTTGCGACGTGCCCTCGACCAGGGCGAAGCGGTCTTCGAGTTTGCGCCCGCGCAAGCTGCCGGCGGCGATCGCCGTCAGTGCGCGTTGCGAGTCGGGCAACCAGGCGTTGGCCTGGTCGCCTTCGATGCGGTACAGGACCAGGAATACGGCGCCGGCCGGCGTGGTCTTGCTGAGTTGCTTGTGCTCGGCCCCGATCGCACGCTCGGCATCGGCCGGGGTCAGCACGATATAGCGATCGCGTTCGATCCTGAAACCGGTCAGGTCGAGCGCGACCGGTTGCTCGCGCAGGCCCGGCCAGTCTTCGGTGTGGCAGCGCGCGTCGATACGGATGCGTTTGGCGACGCCGTCGGCGCGCAGGTTCCACTCGCCGGGCAGTTCCGGGTCGCAACTGCGTTCGGCCACCGGCGAGCGCTCGAAGGCGACGCAGCCGGTCAGCAGGCCCAGCGATACCGTCAGGGCGCCGAGCAGCGCGCCGCACCGGCGCGGCGCGGTCGCGGACGAGGGCTGGGCGCGATCGGGCGGGGTCGCTTTCATCGAGGGCCGTTGGGCATGGGGCGGTAGGACCGAATGATCGGGCGCGAGAGCTCCGCTGCGAAAGCCATCATGAGCCCGGAAAGCGGCAAAGCTCAAGCGCAAGTCTGGGTTGCGTCATCGCAAGGGCGGTTTCCCGGTCGCGGCCGCGGGCTGCGGCCCCATGCCCGTGCCGTTGCTTGCTGTGCCGGCCCGGTTCTCCGGTTATGCCCGTAGTTCATCTTTGGAAAAACCGGTGCAGTTCCCCCTTTGGAAGGGGGAGGGGGATTGGCTTTTGCTCGTCCCGGCCGATGTGTCCCGGAGCGCAGAGCAAATCCCCCGCGCGATGAGGTTCACGGCGGCATCGGACTTGCGTTGCGCGCCGCCCCCTTTTCCAAAGGGGCGATTTCACGATGGTTGGCGATCTTTTCCCCGCCGAGCTGTTCCTCGCTTTGCCCGTGCAGCTCCCCCTTTGGAAAAGGGGCAGGGGGACTGCTTTTGCAACTCCAGTCGCAGCGCAGAGCCCCCGCCGCCCGATCTCAGGCCGTTTCCAGCGTCGCCAGCACCGCATCGGCTTCGACGAAATCGCCGGCCACGGCGCGCACTTCGGCGAGGACGCCGGCGCGCGGCGATTTCAGGCTCAGCTCCATCTTCATCGCCTCGATCACCATCACTTCCTGGCCGGCCTCGACCGCATCGCCGGCGGCGAGCTTGACCACGACCACGCGGCCCGGCATCGGCGCGGTGACGTTGTTGCCGGAACCGGACGCAGCGCTGTGTTCGTGGCGGTACATCGGCACCGATTCCAGGCGCAGGCGGCGCTGGCCGTCGTGCATGACCACGCGGCCGCCGTTCTCGGTCAGGCCGTCGCCGAAGGCGGTCAGGCGACGGGCGCGGCCGTCGATGCGCAAGCTCAGTTCGGCGCCGTCGAGGCGCGCCCCTTGAACCTGGTGCTGAACGTCGGCGAGCGCGGGAATCTCGATCCGGTAGTCGCCGCCGCTGCCGTGCGCCTGCAATTCCAGACGCTCGTCGCGCTGCACGAAGGCCAGGCTGCGGCGGCCGCCGTGGCCGAGGCGCCAGCCGTCGGCGATCGCCCAGGGCGAATCCGGGTCGTTGGAGGCGGCAGCGTTATCGCGGCTGCGGCGTTCCTGCGCCAGCAACTGGACCACGGTCGCGCCGATCAGCAGGTCGCGGTCGCCGACGGCGTCGACCTGCGCCGCAGGCATGAATTCCTCGAGATGGCGATCCAGATAACCGGTATCGATGCGGCCTTCGACCACCGCCGGATGGCGGACGAGGCGCTCGAGGAATTCGATGTTCGACTTCGGCCCGGCGATCTCGCATTGGGCGAGCGCGCCGCGCAGGCGCGCCAGCGCGCGCGGACGGTCCTGGTCGAACACGATCAGCTTGGCGATCATCGGGTCGTAGAAGATCGTCACCGTGTCGCCTTCGATCACGCCCGAATCCAGGCGCACATGGGCGTCGGCGGACGGCAGGCGCAAGCGTTCCAGTTTGCCCGAGCCAGGCAGGAAGCCGGCTTCGGGGTCTTCGGCGTACAAGCGCACTTCGATCGCATGGCCGTGCTGGCCGATGCCATCCTGCGTGCGCGGCAGGGCTTCGCCGGCGGCGACGCGCAACTGCCATTCGACCAGGTCCAGGCCGGTGACCAGCTCGGTGACGGGGTGTTCGACCTGCAGGCGGGTGTTGATCTCCATGAAATAGAAGCCACCGTCTTGGCCGACGATGAACTCGACGGTGCCGGCGTTGACGTAGTCGATCGCTTGCCCGGCCAGCACCGCCGCCGCGCCCATCGTCGCGCGCAGTTCGGCGCTGAGGAACGGCGACGGCGATTCTTCCAGCACTTTCTGGTAGCGGCGCTGGGCCGAGCACTCGCGCTCGTTGAGGTGGATTACCTGGCCGTGGCGGTCGCCGAAGATCTGGATCTCGATGTGGCGCGGGCGTTCGACATAGCGTTCCAGCAGCACGCGGTCGCGGCCGAAAGCGTTGCGCGCTTCGCGCTGGCAACTCTCGAGCAGGGCCGGGAACTCCTCGCTCGCGCGCACGATGCGCATGCCCTTGCCGCCGCCGCCGTGGGCGGCCTTGATCATCAGCGGATAGCCGATGCGGTCGGCTTCGCCGTGCAGCAGGGCCGGGTCCTGGTTCTCGCCGGTATAGCCCGGCACCACCGGCACGCCGGCCGCCTGCATCAGTTCCTTGGCGCCGGCCTTGCTGCCCATCTTGCGCATCGAGGCGGCCTTGGGACCGATGAAGGCGATGCCCGCGGCCTCGACCGCGTCGGCGAAGTCGGCGTTCTCGCTGAGGAAGCCGTAGCCGGGGTGGATCGCCTGGGCGCCGCAGCGCAACGCCACCTCGATGATGGCGTCGCCGCGCAGATAACTGTCGGCCGGACGCGGGCCGCCGATCGGATAGGCCTCGTCGGCCTGACGCACGTGTTGCGCGTTGGCATCGGCCTCGGAATACACCGCGACGGTGCGGATGCCGAGGGTGCGGCAAGTGCGGATGACGCGACAGGCGATCTCGCCGCGGTTGGCGATCAGGATTTTTTCAAACATGAAGGAGCACGCCGATCGGGCGCCGCAGCGCAAGGTGGAAGGAGGCCGCGCTACGAACCGGTCGCGCGCGGCCTGGGTATTTTCGCCTATGCATCGGCGCGATGGAGCGAGTTGGAACTCCGTGCCAAGGCGCCGCTCGCGGCACGCCGTCGCAATACCGCGATGCGGTCGTGCGCGGTCGCCATCAGGCGGCCGGTGCGTGGCACACGGCCTCGACGTTGTTGCCGTCGGGGTCGATCACATAGGCGCCGTAGTAATTGGGATGGTAGTGCGCGCGCACGCCCGGTGCGCCGTTGTCGCTGGCGCCGGCGGCCAGGGCTTCTGCGTGGAAGGCATCGACTGCGGCACGGCTGCCCGCGCTGAAGGCGACATGGGCGCCGCCGCAGGGCTTGCCGCTCTTGCTGATCCAGAACACGGGGCGCTGCGGCGGGCCGAAGCCGAACACTTCGTCGCCGCCGGTGATCTCCTTGCCGATCGTCGTCACCAGGCCGTAGCCCAGTGGCGCCAGTACGCGCAGATAGAAGTCGCGGCTGCGCAGGTGGTCGGCGGTGGACAGGCCGAGATGGTCGAGCATGGGGCGCTCCTTGGACGGCGGGCCCTTACGGGCACCAGTGGGCTTTGCGCTTGTCGAGGAAGGCCGACAGACCTTCCTGGCCCTCGGACGATACCCGCAGCGCCGCGATGAGCGCGGCATTGTCGGCGTCCAGGCGGACGCCGTCGCGTTCGCCGGCGACCCGACGGACCAGCGTCTTGGCCTGGGCGGCGGCGTGCGGGCCGGCCTTGAGCAACAGCGCGATCTGCTGCGCGACCGCGGCGTCGAGGGCGTCCTCGGCGACCACTTCGTGGAGCAGGCCGATGCGCAGGGCGGTGGCGGCGTCGAAGATTTCCGCGGTCGCGAACCAGCGCCGCGACTCGCGCGCGCCGATCGCCTCGATCACGTACGGCGAAATCACCGCCGGCAGCAGGCCCAGCTTGCTTTCGGTCAGGCCGAATTTGGCCGCGGGGGCGGCCAGGGCGATGTCGCAGCAGGCGACCAGGCCGACGCCGCCGCCGAAGGCGGCGCCGTGGACCCGGGCGATGGTCGGCTTGGGCAATTCGTTGAGGGTGCGCATCAGCCGCGCCAGGGCCAGGGCGTCCTCGCGGTTGGCCGCTTCGCTGGCCGCGGCCATGCCGCGCATCCAGTTGAGGTCGGCGCCGGCCGAGAACGAGGCGCCTTCGCCCTCGATCACCACCACCCGCACCTCGTCGTCGCCGGCCACGGCTTCCAGCGCACCGGTCAGCGCCGCGATCAGGATGGCGTCGAAGGCGTTGTGCAGCTCCGGACGATTCAGGCGCAGGCGGGCGACAGGGCCCTCGCGCAGGCTCAGCAGCGGATGCGACATGGGGGATAGGGAGTTTGTAGGAGTTGGCGAATGATACCGTTCAGCTTGCCGCGTCCGCTCCTGTACGGTCGGCGGTGCTAGAATGAGAACAATTCCCATTTGGGACGCCACCGTTCGTGGAAGCCACCCTTTGAAGCTGTCCGAACTGCCGCGCCGCACCGCGGCCACGGTCGAGTCCGTCGATGACCAGATTGCCAACGACACCATCGCAAGACGCCTGCGCGAACTGGGTTTCGTCAGCGGCGAGCGGGTCGAAGTAGTGGCCGCCGGCCCGCTCTCGGCCGAACCCTTGCTGGTCCAGGTCGGCTATACGCGCTTCGCCCTGCGCCGCAGCGAAGCCGCGCGCGTGCAAGTGAAGATGCTGGACGCGGAGCCGCGCTCATGAACGCCGCCGTCGCCGAACCCCTGCGCGTGGCCCTGGTCGGCAACCCGAACTGCGGCAAGACAGCGCTGTTCAATCTGCTGACCGGCAGCCGCCAGAAGGTCGCCAACTACGCCGGCGTCACCGTCGAGCGCAAGGAAGGCCGTTTGCGCGCGCCATCGGGCCGCACTTATGCCGTGCTCGATCTGCCCGGCGCTTACAGCCTGCAGGCGGCGAGCCTGGACGAAGCGGTCACCCGCGACCTGGTGCGCGGTTTCTATCCCGGCGAACGCGCGCCCGACGTGCTGCTGTGCGTGGTCGATGCGACCAACCTGCGCCTGCACCTGCGCTTCGCCCTGGAGCTGCGCGAACTCGGCCGGCCGATGGTGGTGGCGATCAACATGATGGACGCGGCCAAGCGCCGCGGCATCGAGATCGACCTGGCCGCGCTGGAGCGCGAGCTCGGCGTGCCGGTGGTGCCGACGGTCGCGGTCAAGCGCGACGGCGCCCACGCGCTGGTCGCCATGCTCGACCGCATCGCGGTCGAGCCGCGCGAACCGCACGAGCCGCGCGTGCGTCTCGGCGAAGGCGCCGACCTGCATGCCGAAACCCGCCGTCTGCTCGCCTTGACCGTGACCATGCCCACCCGCACCGCCAAGGTCGACGACGTGCTCGACCGCTGGCTGCTGCATCCGGTGCTTGGCCTGGTGACCCTGGCGGTGGTGATGTTCCTGATCTTCCAGGCGGTGTACGCCTGGGCGACGCCGTTGATGGACGGCATCGAGGCGGTCACCGCCTGGGTCGGCGAATCGGTCAACGCGACCCTGCCGGAAGGGCCGCTGCGCAGTCTGTTGGTCGACGGCATCATCGCCGGCCTCGGCGGCGTGATCGTGTTCCTGCCGCAGATCCTGATCCTGTTCGCCTTCATCCTGGCGCTGGAGGAGTCGGGCTATCTGCCGCGCGCGGCGTTCCTGCTCGACCGCATGATGGCCAGCGCCGGTCTGTCCGGGCGCTCGTTCATTCCGTTGTTGTCGAGCTTCGCCTGCGCCATCCCCGGCATCATGGCGACGCGGTCGATTCAGGACCCGCGCGACCGCCTGGCGACGATCCTGGTCGCGCCGCTGATGACCTGTTCGGCGCGCCTGCCGGTATACGCCTTGCTGATCGGCGCCTTCATTCCGCAGCGCGAGGTCTGGGGCGTGTTGAACCTGCAGGGGCTGGTGCTGTTCGGCCTGTACATGGCCGGCATCCTCAGCGCGCTCATGGTGTCGTGGGTGATGAAGAAGTGGCGCCGCGACAAGAGCGAACACGCCTTGTTGCTGGAGCTGCCCTCGTACCGCATACCGCATCCGCGCGATCTGCTGATCGGCCTGTGGGAACGCGCCTGGATCTTCCTGCGCCGGGTCGGCGGCATCATTCTGTCGCTGACCATCCTGCTGTGGTTCTTGTTGTCGTTCCCGGGCGCGCCCGAGGGCGCGACCATGCCGGCCATCGACTACAGCTTCGCCGGCCGCATCGGCCACGCCATGACCGCGGTGTTCGCGCCGATCGGCTTCAACTGGCAGATCTGCATCGCCCTGATCCCGGGCATGGCCGCGCGCGAAGTCGCGGTGGCCTCGCTGGCGACGGTGTACGCCTTGTCCGCGGCCGACGACGAAGCCGCCGCGCAGGCACTGAGCCCGATCATCACCGACACCTGGTCGCTGGCGACGGCTTTGTCCTTGCTGGTCTGGTTCATCTACGCGC
This sequence comes from Lysobacter antibioticus, assembly GCF_001442535.1. Lineage (NCBI taxonomy): Bacteria > Pseudomonadati > Pseudomonadota > Gammaproteobacteria > Lysobacterales > Lysobacteraceae > Lysobacter > Lysobacter antibioticus. The sequence goes on from NZ_CP013141.1 coordinate 4,027,349, forward strand.
CGCAGTGCCTGTCGACCCTGGCAACGATCCGCCGCGAGACCAATTCGTGGAAGCAGGTGGCGATCAGCGCCGGCTATCTGTTCGCGCTGGCCTATCTGGCCTCGTTGCTGACCTACCAGGTCGCCGTCGCCTTGGGAGCGGGCTGAGCCATGGACGCCGGGCTGTTCGCGCAGTACGTGGTGATCGCGATCGCGGTGCTGGCCAGCACCGTGGTGGTGGCGCGCAAACAGTTCCCCGGCGGCGTGCGCCGCCTGCGCGTGGCCTGCGCGCTGCCGCTGGTGCGCGACGGCCGGCCGCCGTGGCTGCGCCGGATCGGCAAGGCGATCGCGCCGGCGCCGCGCGCGGCCGGGCCGAATTGCGCCGGTTGCGACAGCTGCGGACCGTCGGACTGAGCCGCGCGTAGTTCGAGACACCGCACAGAACGAAGCCCCGCCATAAGCGGGGCTTCGTCGTTTACGTGGGCGGCAAAGCCGCGGCTCACAGCTTGGAGCGCGGCAACTGCGGCGGCTCCTGCCCGCTGGCGGCCTGCTGCTGTTGCGCTTGCTGGGCGGGCGCCTGGGTTGCTTCCAAGGCCACCGGCGGGTGCTTGCCGTCGGCGCCGAACTTGTAGGAGACGTTGATCTCCGGCCGCGCCACGTCCTTCATCGACTGGGTGAAGTCGATGGCCGGGGTCAGCGAGCGGTCGTGCATCACGTAGTTCGGACCGGAGACGTGCTGCAGCACGTGCTGCGAAGTCATCAGGGCGACGCGGCCGCGGTACTCGTGACCGGCGCTGATGTCGGCCGGGCGGATGTCGGCATTGGGCACGTGGCCGCGGAGTTCCTTGTCGAGGTTGAAGCGCGAGGTTTCGCGCGCCTCCAGCGGCTGGCGCAGGCGCTCGTTGACCCAGTCGGGCGTGCGCTCGCCGAGCGGGTATTCCATCTTGCCGTTTTCGAGCTTGCGCGCGACCACGATCGGCTCTTTGCCGGTGTTGTCGTAGATGGTCGCGGTGTTGGATTTCTCCACCGCCGCCGGCAGCAGGTCCATGGCGCGGTTGTAGCGTTCGACGATCTTGTCCGGATCGACGCCATGGCCGCCGGTGGCGACGCGGTTGGACACGCGCTGCACGTTGACCAGCGAACTCTCGGTGGTCACGAACACCAGATCGACGCTATAGCCCTTGTTGCGGGCCTCGTCGAACTGGGCGAGCTTGCCCGGCGTGGACATCACCGTCTCGAACGCGAACGGCTTGCCGCTGTCGAGGGCGAGCTTGCGCGATTCCTCGGCGATGTTGGCGGCGCGGAAATTACGCTCCTGGTAGTCCGGGTACTGCTTCTCCATGCTCTTGGCGATGTCGTCGGCGTTGATGTAGCCCGCCTTCGGAAAGCCCGGCTCGTCGCTGAGCGCCCTGGTCACCGTGCTCTTGCCGGAGCCGTTCGGCCCGGCGAACACGATCATGCGCGGCAGATCGTCCTCGGGAGGCATGTCACTGACCTCCTTCGACCGGCTCGACTCTTCCGTCCGGATACTGGCGGCACCACACGCCGTCGATCTTCACCACTTGCGGCAAGCCGAGCGCATCGGCCTCGGCGATCGCTTCGGCGACCTTCTCCTTGACCAGGGCCTGGGCGCGTTCGGCGCCGATCTCGTCGATGAACGATTTGGTCATTGCTGTTTCTCCTGAATCCAGTGAGCGTCCGTGACCGCGCTGCGGTCGTTGGCGGCATCGGCAAGGCCACGCCGAGGCGCCAAGCCTCGCATGCTATCGCCAGGCGATATGCGCAACCAACGCGCAAGCGTCGGCGCAGCGGCCGCCGGGCTGTCGCAGTTTGCGCAAGTGTGCGCCCGGTCGCGGAATGCGGTGGTGCAGGGCGCGGCCCCGCGTGCGCCCGGGCGCGGCGGGCACGAGCGAATGGATCAGGGCCCACCGATCGGGCAGACCGATCAAACCGGGCCAATCAGAGCGGGCCAATCAGAGCAGGCAGACCGCTCAGTTGCTGCGGCTGCGCAGGTAGGCCTGCACTTCCTGCAGATAGGTTTCGGCTTCCTCGCGGTGCGCCGGAGCGAGTTCGCTGCCGAAGCGGCTCTTGCCGTCGTGCAGCTGCACGTAGGCGCCAACGCTGCCGTCGTCGCGCAGAAAATCGAAAATCGCGATGAAGTCGTTGGCCGCGGGCTCGTTGAAGGCACCGGCGGCGCGCAAGGGGCTGAGAATGCGCAGCCGCTCGGTGAGGTTTTCCGACACCCGCAGCATCGCGATGTGCAGGGTGCGGTTGATCTCGTCGTACTCGACCGGCGGGGTGCCGGTCCATTCGTCCTGGCGCCAGGCCTTGATCAAATCGGCCACCGTCGGCGCATCCAGGTCGGCGAGCATTTCGGCGGCGGCCTTGCCGATGCCGTGCACGGCGTGACGGTCGAACCAGGATTGCCAATCGTCGAACGATACCGGGCGCGCCGGTGTGGAGTTCATGAAAGCTTCGTACTGCTCGTGGCTCAGCGTGAATCTCGCGTACAGCGAAGCGGGTTGCGACATCGAAAGGGGTCCTTTCCTGTTACCGACGCGCAGACGCCTCAGCGTCGCAGGCGTCCTTTGTTCGCGGCCTTGTAGCCGACCGCTTCGAACGCTTCGACCGCCAGGGTGAAAGTGCGTTCCTCGCCGGGGTGCAGGGCGCCGACGCCGACGACCTGGCGAGTGATTTCCTCGCCGCGGTCGTTGCGGATCGACAGCACCATGGAGTACTCCCAGGCGCCGTCGGTCGGCGGGTGCCGGATCGTGCCCTCGACATGCAGCGGCGAGAATCTCGCCGCCGTCTGTTGCGATGCGTCCGAATCGAAGCGCAAGTGATGCCGGCACGCCGGACAGACGCTCGCGCTTTCGAGGATCGTCGCCTTGCAATGCGGACAAATGCGCGTCGCCCCGGGCAGGCCCTGGCGGACGGCGCTCATGAGTCGGCGCCGGTCTCCGTCTTGGCGGCGCCGTTCTTGTCGCCCTTGCCGCCTTCGTTGCGCCCGCTCTCGTTGCGCGCGTTGTCGTTACGGGAGGCAGGCTTGGCCGCATCCTTGTCGTCCCAGCCGAACTCGACCTGGCCGCGCATGCGCGAACCGGCCGCGACCGTCATCACCGCGGCCTTGACGTCGCCGATCATCGCGCCGCTGTCGAGCAGTTCGACGCGCTGCGCCGACTCGATGTTGCCTTCGAGCTCGCCGGCGATCACGACCTTGCGCGCGCGCACGCCGCCGTTGAGCTTGGCGCCGAGTTCGACGGTCAGGTCGCCGTCGACCTGGACGTCGCCCTTGAAGCGGCCGGCGATGCGGATGTGGCCGGAGCCCTGGATCTTGCCTTCGATCGACAGGTCGGAGGCGATCAGCGATTCCTTGACCGCCTCGCGTTCGATCGCGCGCGCGGCCGGAGCGGGCGCCGGCGTCGGCGCAGCGGCGTAGGGAGCGGGCGTGGGCGAAGCTTGTCCAAACGAGAATTCGGTGGCCGCGTCGGGTTCTTTCTTGAGCGCGGTTTCCGGCTGCAACGGCGGTACCGGATTGTCGCGCTTGGGCGGAGCAGGCTGATTGAAGATGGCCATGACGCGGTGTTTCCTCAGGTCGGGGGATCAGGTGATGACACGCGTGAACTTCGGAGCCTAACACGCTGATACGACGCGCCCACTGTGATGAATCTCACCAATCGGAGTTGCAGGAAACCGCGACTCGGATTCAGTTTTCGCAAGCGTTTGCGCAAATACGAAACCACCCGGAAGCGCGCGCATTCAGCGAATGCGGTGCGGTGTCCCGGTGGCAAAAATAGTTCAGAAATCTTTCAGGCCGATGAACAGGCGGGCGGTAGCGCTCAGGCCGACAACACGCCCCGCACGATCAGCAGCAGCGCCGCGACCACCAGCAAGGGCCGCAGCCAACTCGCCTGTTCGCGCGCCGTGCGCAGGTCGGTGCGATGCAGGCTCGCGTAGTGCAGGTCCTGCAGGATCGGCGTCGCCACGCCGGCGAGCAGGTACAACGGCAGCCATGCGTCCGGCGGCGCGCGCAGCTGTTCGGCCGGCGTGCCGAACAGGATCGCGAAACAATCCGGCAGGCATACCGCGACGACGAGCCCGGCGAAGATGGCCCAGACCGTGCGGTAGATGCGGCCGACGCCGCGCGCGATCATCCAGATCGCGGCCATGCCGACGATGCACAAGGCCGTCAGGTCGGTCGCGAGCGGCGCCAGGAACAAGCCGACCACGCCGAGGGCCGTGACCGACACCAAGGGGCGGTCGCGATAGGACAGCACACCGGGATCGCCGTCCTTGGGCAACAGCGGCAGCAACATGCGCAAGCAGGCGAGCAGCAACCAGGCCGCGCCGCCGATGAACCAGACTCTCGGCAGATCGCCGAGCAGGGAATTGCGCGGGCCGAAGGCGGCGAAGAAGCCGAGCAGCAACAGTGGATACAGCACGATGCGCGCCGCAGCGAGCAACGCACGCCGCACATCGATGCGATGGCGGTCGGTCGCCCGAACCCAGAAGTCGACGCTGTCCGGGTCGAGCCGCGTCGTCGCCAGTTGCGGATCGATCCGCTGCAAGCTCGACCACAGGCTCATCAAGCGCGTCGGCAACATCGCGACCAACGCGATCAGCACGCGGCGCCACGGCACGAAGGGGCCGAGCAGTTCGCGCATCAGCATGCGATCCACCGGCCGGACCCGCGGCGACTGCATCAGCGCGACGGTCTGCTCGAACTCGTCGGCGGCCTCGGCGCGGCGGCGGGCGTGATGCACTTGTTCCTGCAGCCAGTCGTCCTGCGGGCCGACGCTGTCGAGGGCGAAGAAGACGGCGATCGTCCGCACCGATTCGGACGACAGCGGCGGGTCGGCGAGGGCTAGCGCATGGGCCACCGGCGCGCGCAGGGCGTGTTTGAGGTCGAGCGAATACAGTGGTTCCAGTTCCAACAGCCAGCGATCCAGGGCGGCGGGGTCGTGGCGGTTCGCGCGCGCCAGCAATTCGTCGAGGAAGGCACGGCCGTCGAAGGCCTCGTGCTCGTCGTCGTCGCGCGGCGGCGACGAGGGGCGGTCATCGCGGTACGCGCTTGCCGCGTCGGCGGTGTCCGCCGGATCGGTCGGCGGCGCGTCGACCCGTGGCGCATCGGCCTGGCCGCTCTCGTCGGACTCGTGTTCGGGTTCGAGCCCGGAGTCGTCTTCGTCCTCGCCGACGTGGCGCCGATGCTCGGCATAGGCCAGGCAGTGCTGGTAGGCATCGTGCAAGTCCTGGAACCCGACCGGATCCTCGTCGGGCCGGGTGCGGCGCAGCTCGCGCGCATAGGCGCGCTTGATCTCGCGCTCGTCGGCGCTGGCGGCGAGGCCGAGACGCTCGAACGGATTCATGCGCCGTTCGCCGCTTTGATCACCCGCGCGATCGCTACCAGCAGCATCAACAGGAAGAACAACACGCTCGGCGACAGGGCGAGCGGGTGTCGGCCGCGTTTGCCGGGACGAGGGTCGGGGTCGAACTGCAGCCCGCGGAAATCCGCGCCGCGCGCCTGCGAGTAAGCGCGCAGGTCGGCGACCGCGGGTTGCAGCGACGCGGTGCGCGGATGCACGGTGTCCAGATCGAAGAACGCCAGCACGATGTCGAGCTGGGCGATGTACAGCGAGGGCTCGTGCTGCAAGCGTGCGATCAGGGCCGGAGCGAGCTCCTGCTTGCGTTCGACCGAATACAGGTCCGGGTGATCGCGCAGCCAGCGTTCGAGTTCCTGAGACGTGCTCTCGCGCGCGATCCGCAGCAATTGCTCGAGGAAGGCGTCGCTGTCGAAGGCCTTGCTGTCGAACGCCCCGATGACAACGGCGGCGCGGTCGAAGATGGGCGCCGGCGGCGTCGCTGCGCGCCCGGCGGGTGCCGCCGTCGGCGTTTGCAAGCGCAGCGAGGGCAGAGCGTCGTTGTCGTCGAGCAACTCGTCGAGATCCTCGAACACGGCAATGGCCGCCTCGGCCCGCGGCCGGCGCGCCCACTCCAGGCATTGCGCATAGGCCTCGTGCAACTGCTGGAACGCGACCGGGTCTTCGTCCGGCCGGGTCTTGCGCAGTTCGCGCGCGTAGGCGCGCTTGACCTGGCTTTCGTCCGCGTCGTGGTTCAAACCCAGGCGGGCGAACGGAGTCATGCTCAGGCTTGGGCTTCGATCGCGTCGAGGTAGCGCGCGAATTCGGCCCGGTGATGGGCGATCAGCTCGGGGTCCTGCAGGTCGAGGGCGCCGCGGAACTGCACCAGCGCGTCCTGCAATTGCTCGCGTGCCCACAGCAGCTCTTCGTACAGGCGTTCGGCGCGCGCGATCAGGGCGATGTTCTCCTGCTGTTCGCGCGGGTGCACCTTGATCGCCGCCAATGCCGCCAGGCGCTGGCGGATCTCGTCCGGGCTGAGCACGCCGGGGTTCTTCTCCAGCACCACTTCGCGCTTGAGCCCGGTCGACAGGGCGACCGCCTCGACCTGCAACAGGCCGTTGATGTCGTAGGTGAAGCGCACGTCGATCGGGTTCTCGTCGCGGCGCTTGGGCGGCAGGTCGATCGAGACCATGCCCAGGCGGACGTTGTGTTCGACCCGCGGGCTCTCGCCCTGGTAGATCTCGATCTCGACCGCGCGCTGCTCGTCGTAGGTCGGGAAATAGCGCTCGACCCGGCTCACCGGCACGGTGCTGTTGCGGTGGATGATCGGCGAGAAAATGCCGGTGGTGTAGCGGCCGTGGGTTTCGCGGCTGGTGCTGACGCCGAGCGTGTGCGGGCACACGTCGGTGAGGATGATCTCTTCCAGCGACTCGTCGCGCGCCTTCATGCCGGCGGCGACGCAGGCGCCCAGGCCGATGGCTTCGTCGGGATTGACATGGCGCAACGGCAGGCGGCCGAACATGCGCGAGACCAGGCGCGCGCTCAGCGACATGCGCGAGGCGCCGCCGACCAGGACGATCTCGTCGAGCTGGCCGGGGCTGAGCTTGGCGTCGCGCATCGCCCGTTCCAGCGGCGCGCGCAGGCGCTGCACCAAGGGCTCGCAGATCCGCGCGAACGCGGCCTCGTCGACACGCCAGGCGCGCGGCTGGCCGGCCAGGGTCAGTTCTAGCCCGACTTCGCTGCCGCGGGCCAGGTCGTGCTTGAGCGCTTCGATGCGGCGCTCGAGGATCGCCAGCTCGGTCAGCGCCAGCTGGCTCGCGGCCAGGCCGTGTTCGCTCAGGAAGGCGTCGAGCAGGGCCTGGGAGAAGTCCTCGCCGCCGAGGAAGTTGTCGCCGGCGCTGGCGTGCACTTCCATGATCCCGTCGAACAGCTCCAGGATCGAGACGTCGAAGGTGCCGCCGCCGAGGTCGAACACCAGATAGCGGCCGCCGCCGTCGCGCTGCTGCAGGCCGTAGGCCAGGGCCGCCGCGGTCGGTTCGTTGATCAGGCGTTCGACCTTGATCCCGGCCAGTTCGCCGGCGATGCGCGTGGCCTTGCGCTGGCTGTCGGAGAAATAAGCCGGCACGCTGATCACCGCCTCTTCGATGCGATGGCCGAGGTCGGCCTCGGCGTCGGCGATCAGCGACTTCAGGATCAGCGCCGACAATTCCTCGGGGCGGAAGCGGTGCTTGCCGAGCGCGGTGACGCGGTCGGTGCCCATCCAGCGCTTGAATGCGGCGACGCTGCGCTGCGGATGCGAGACCAGGCGTTCGCGCGCGGCGCGGCCGACGATGACCTCGTTGTGCTCGCCGACGCTGACCACCGAGGGGGTGAGCAGCGAGCCCAAGGCGTTGGCGATCAGGCGGGGGCCGTCGGGCCCGTGGACGCCGATCAGCGAATGGGTGGTGCCGAGGTCGATGCCGACGATCATGCCTAGCAGTCCTTTGCAGCGGGATTACATGCGGAACACGCCGAAGCGGGTGCGGTCCTCGATCGGCGCGTTGAGGCTGGCCGACAGCGCCAGCCCGAGCACCCGGCGGGTGTCGGCCGGGTCGATGATGCCGTCGTCCCACAGCCGCGCGCTGGCGTAGTAGGGGTTGCCCTGGCTTTCGTACTGGTCGCGGATCGGCGCCTTGAAGGCTTCCTCTTCGTCCGGCGTCCATACCTTGCCGGCGGCTTCGATGCCGTCGCGGCGCACGGTCGCCAGCACCGAAGCGGCCTGTTCGCCGCCCATCACGCTGATGCGCGCGTTCGGCCACATCCACAGGAAGCGGGCGCCGTAGGCGCGGCCGCACATGGCGTAGTTGCCGGCGCCGAAGCTGCCGCCGATGACCACGGTGAACTTGGGCACGTGCGAGCAGGCCACCGCGGTGACCATCTTGGCGCCGTCTTTGGCGATGCCGGCGTTCTCGTATTTCTTGCCGACCATGAAGCCGGTGATGTTCTGCAGGAACACCAGCGGGATGCCGCGCTGGTTGCACAGCTCGATGAAATGCGCGCCCTTGAGCGCGCTTTCGGCGAACAGGATGCCGTTGTTGGCGACGATGCCGACCGGGTAGCCGTGGACGTGGGCGAAGCCGGTGATCAGGGTCTTGGCGTAGCGCGCCTTGAACTCCTGCAGCTCGCTGCCGTCGACGATGCGGGCGATGACCTCGCGGATGTCGAACGGGCGGCGAGTGTCCTTGGGGACGATGCCGTACAGCTCGTGGGCGGCGTACAGCGGCTCGCGCGAGGCCTGCACGGTCACCGGCAGGGTCTTGCGGCGGTTGAGGTTGCCGACGATCTCGCGGGCGATCTGCAGCGCGTGGCGGTCGTCCTCGGCGAAATGATCGGCCACGCCCGACACCGTGGTGTGCACTTCGGCGCCGCCGAGCGCTTCGGCATCGACGACTTCGCCGGTTGCGGCCTTCACCAGCGGCGGGCCGCCGAGGAAGATCGTGCCCTGTTCCTTGACGATGATGCTCTCGTCGCACATCGCCGGCACGTAGGCGCCGCCGGCGGTGCAACTGCCCATGACCACGGCGATCTGCGGGATGTTCTCCGCGCTCAGGCGGGCCTGGTTGTAGAAGATGCGGCCGAAATGTTCGCGGTCGGGGAACACCTCGTCCTGCAGCGGCAGGAAGGCGCCGCCGGAGTCGACCAGGTAGATGCACGGCAGGCGGTTCTCGCGGGCGATCTCCTGCGCGCGCAGGTGCTTCTTGACCGTCATCGGGAAGTAGGTGCCGCCCTTGACCGTAGCGTCGTTGGCCACGATCACGACTTCCAGGCCCTGCACGCGGCCGATGCCGGCGACCATGCCCGCGGCGGGCGCGGCGTCGTCGTACATGCCTTCGGCGGCGAGCGGGGCGATTTCCAGGAACGGCGAGCCCGGATCGAGCAGGGCGGCGATGCGGTCGCGTGCGAGCAGCTTGCCGCGCTCGGTGTGCTTGGCCCGGGCCTTGTCGCCGCCGCCATGCGCGGCGCGCGCGAGGCGCGCGTCGAGCTCTTCGACCAGCGCCTGGTGGTAGGCGACGTTGTCCCGGAAGTCCTGCGAGCGCGGGTCGAGTTGGGAGGTGATCGCGGGCATTGCACGGCGGCCTGGTTCTGGGACGCGGCATCAAAACACAAAGCGCCGTTCGCGGCCAATCACTTTGGGCGATGCGGTGCAGTACTGCGCAATGTAGCAATCGCCTGGCGCCGGCGTTTCGCGGGCCCTTCGGCGCAAAAAGAAAGGCCCGCTTGCGCGGGCCTCTCGAAGCAGCGTCAGCGCAAGCCGATTAGTGCTTGGCAGCTTCTTCCTTGGCCTTCTCGGCAGCGGCGTCGGCCTTGTCGGAGACCTTGGCAGCGGCGTCGGCGGTAGCGTCGGCAGCCTTGGCGGTCGCGTCGGCGGCGCCAGCAGCGGCATCGGCAGCGGCATCGGCGGTCGCGGCAGCGGCGTTGTCGACA
>NZ_CP013141.1:4037183-4109893 GCF_001442535.1 Lysobacter antibioticus
TCCGTTTCCCGTCGCTAACGTCTCAAGTGAGGACGCGGATGTTATCGAGGCGATCATTCACTTCTATTGCAACGGCGAAGATGTGCCGCTGTCCCGTCTAGAGGTCACTACGGAGTCGTTGGCAGACATGGTCCGACGCCTTCGTCTGGATGGAGCTGTCATGCAGCTGGACAGTCAAGCATTTCGCTTTCGCGTTGCCCAGTGGAAGTTCAAGCAGCGGAAAGGCAAGCGCCTGGTGCTGATCGTGATTGACCAGGGCAAGCATCGCTTCCTCCACTACCGAACAGAATTCACGAGCATTGCGCAGTTGCAGGGCCCATAGCTCACCGAGCCAGTTGGGCCTCTGGACAATACCCACCCATCGGCTGAGCTGTATCCCACAGAAACGACATGGAGTCGCTATGAAATCTCGAAGCACGGCGCATCGTCGCTCCGTCAAGAAGGTCGCTGCACTGCTAATCGCCGCCAGTGGGCTCGGGTTTGGTCAAGTGGGTGCGCAGATGGTCGTAAAGGACCCGTTCGGCCTCATGGCCAAGATGGAGCAGATCAGCAAGGACGCGGTCGAGTTCGGCAAGAACGCCAAGCGATGGCAGGAAACGGCCAGCCACTATCAGCAGCAGGTGATCAAGCTGCAGCGTTTGAACTTTGGACAGACGCAGATGGAGGACAACTTCCCGCCGCGGGCTGCCGATTACGGCATGGAAGACATGTGTCCTGGCCCCGGCCGGGGCGTCAAGGATCAGCTGACGAAGGTATTCCGGCAGGCGATGCCGCAGATGGATGGAAACGTCGTTGGCGAGCAACAGGCGATCTGCCAGCGCATGGTCTACGCCGAAAACGCCAAATACAACGACTCGGTAACCATGCTACGAACGCTGATGCAACGTAGCCGCGAGTTCGGGCAGATTGAGAAACAGCGCGACAGTGTCAGCAGCAGCCAGGGAGCCTTGGCTGCAAACGAGAACGAAGCCAGCCGCTTTGTCGCGAGGAACCAGCTCGAGCTCGACTACTGGCAGGCGCGCATGAAGGCGTATGACGACTACATCGCTGCCCTCAAGTGGGATCACACCCGCCTGGCGAAGCGCGCCATGCGCGGCAAGAAGGGCGCCCTGGACGGCATTGTTCCCACCGATGTTGTGAAGTCGGCACTCGGCAACTGAAATCTACGGGTAAATCGAAATGGACTTCCTGCAACTGCTCACCGACGTACTCACTTGGCTCTCGCCATCCTCGCAAAGCGGCCTGGCTGACTACGCCTTGTTCCGGCTCGTCAGTGGCTGGATTACGTCTCGCGTCGAAGACTTCGGCCTCGCCCTGATGGGGAGATCGATGGCGTTCGTCGGAGGAGTCGGGCTCAGCCTAGTGACGCTCTGGCTACTTTTCCAAGGCTACCGCATCCTCAGCGGAGCCCGAGAGTCGATGATGGGCCTGGTCCTACAGGGAACGAGGATCGCCTTGATCTTCGGCATCGCTACCACGATGGCGGTCAACAGCATCCCGCTCAACTCCTTCCTCACGAAGGATATGGACAAGGCCGTCCACTATCTGGTGACCGGTAAGGAAAACGAATCCACTGCGAGCAGTATCGACAGGTCCCTGGCCGTCGTCCAGATCGCCATGACGGCTATTGATGGGGTTCAGCTCCTTGAGCCCGACCCGGAGCTCATAGAGGAGAAGCGGTCCGCGAAGATGTGGGCTACGATCGGCTCCGCCGGCCCGGCCATCGCGGCCGGCTGTATGCTCCTGCTGTGGACGTTCGCAATTAATCTGTGGATTGGGCTCGGGCCCCTCTTCATCTTTGCCTTGGCGTTTCCTGCAACAAAGGGAATGTTCACCACATGGCTGAAGTACGGTCTAGGCACCCTCTTTTCCCTCGGCATGCTCAGTTTCGTAGCGAATCTGCTTCTCGATCTTACCGTTCGCATCGCCACCTTCATGTGGCTCAGTAAGCTCGTGAATATCCCCGGACTCAGCACCGAGGGCATCAGCAATCAGGCGATGCAGCAAGGAAGCGTGGGAATGATCTTGACCGTGGTCATCATCGCCGTCCCACCGATGGCTGCCGTCTTTTTCCAAGGCCAGATCGGTAGTGTCATGTCCAATTCAGCATTCGGGAAGTACGGGGCATCCGGGGCGACCGCCAACACAGCGAGTAACCCGCTTCCGCCGGCTCCGCAGCAGACCCGAGACGAAGTTCAGCGCCCGCCCGTCCGGGTAGCCATGAGCGACTCGACGCCGCAACATTCCAACGAGATTAAGAAGAAGGACAGGGGTTAATAGCCATGCGAGCAGTCCAATTGGTCCCAGCGTGCTTGATTCTCATCCTCGCCAGCACTGTCCGCGCGGAGGGCGGGTGCCCGCCGGGTGAGATGCCCTACAACGCTACGGCGCCGATGGGGTCGGCCCAATCCATGGCCAGTTGCGGCCCGATTCCGTCGAACACGCCCGCAAGGCAGTGGAGCAGTCGTTGGGGCGCCCTCGCAGATGATGGCGCCGGCAGCTTCGGATCAAGTGCAAACGAATCGAGTCAGAGAAGGGCCGAGAAGTCGGCTGTGGCGGACTGTAAATCGCGCGGCGGAACGAAGTGCACCGTGTACATGACTTACCGGGATCAATGCATCGCTCTAGCAAGTAGCGACGTCACATCTACTACGGCGAGAGCTCCCGACGAGACGTCAGCGCAGCAAGACAGCCTGGCGGGCTGCAAGAGAGGTAGCAATGGCGCCGAGTGCCGCGTCCATTACAGCGGCTGCAGCTTGCCGGCCCGCAACAGGTGATTGGCGTACCGAATGAACACGATTCCCTTTCATAACGAAGTTGTGGCTTGGTCCAGTGACGATAGGACGCACGAACGTCTTGCCTGGGCCTCCACTCTCAGCGTCGCGCTATCGCTTGCCCTGCTCTATCTCGCCGTGAAGCTATCTCTGCCGTCTCTGGCTACGCTCGGTGCGATTCTTTGGCTAGCGGTGATTGTCCTCCACGTCTGGCTTGCCATAGCGCAACGAAGTTACGTGTTGGAGCTTAGGCAGTTTCTCCATGATCGCTGGGGGACGCCGAAGTCGTTGAACTCCGGTGGCTCAGGAGTCGTGTTGATCACTTGGCCAGGGGAACGATCTGGGCGTGGGTAGTCGCAGCGGCAATTTCGTCAGTGCTCTTCGCCATACGGTCTGCCTACGAGCTTCCCGAACTGATCGCCATCTTCAGTATCCACATGCTCGTATCTGCAGCTCAATCTGCTAGCCAAATCGCGTCGCGAAGGACCATCCGTCGCGAAATCGAGAATGTTCGCCACGTACACCCTGCCTGCAGGATCTCGGTCTAAGCGAGCTTATCTCGCATCCAGCGGTCGAAGGCTACAGATGCAACTGAAGAATCCCTAGCACGGTCGAATGCAGACGCGGACTCCTATCCGCCGGCAGCGTAAGCCCGTCCCTTCCAACCCGACCTCAGCCATACCGTCCCGAAAGGGGTGGTCAGGAGGGCTTTGTGTCTCAATTCCAGTCACCAACGTATATGCCCCTCCATCTGCCGAACTGGCTAGGTTGGCTGTTCAAGAAGGCGAAGCATTCGCCGGAGACTGCTATTGGCGTCTATGAAGCCAAGTTCGATGCCGCGCGTGCGCGCGCCGTCCTCTGGGGACTGAATCCACCTCGCTTTGAGCCACTCCCGGTGCGGTTCGCTTCGGCCGAAGCGATCGAATCGACTCGGCGACTCCGGGATTACGGCTTAGGACGACTGCGCGAAGATGTCATCGCTGCTCAGCGGTTTGGCGTCGTGGCCATGGTGCGTGGAATGCTGGAGGCCCAGCTCCGGGTTCGGCCGCCTATACCCTCGGCTATGTTTACCAGGACGGCCAACAGCTTTGCCACACGCCCATTGAAGGCTTGGAGCAAATGCTGCGTACCGGAATCGCCCCGGGGGCTCGCGTCAGCTTGCACGCCTGGTTGACCTTGCCCAGTCACGAAATCGTGGACCCCACCTTCTGGGCGGTTTTCCCTGCGCTATGCGGCGCAGCCGAGCATGAGGCGCGCGGCCTGTTCTTGCATCCGGACCAGTTGCTAGAGCGCACCTATCACCCACAATGGGTTGGCGAAGGATTCGCACGTCGAATCGGCATCCTCAAGGAGTACGAGGGATGGTAAGCACCAGAGTTGTGCATTTTGACGCGGTCTGTCGTGGATCGCTGAACTGGCGTGTTTCGGTAAACGGTGAGGACGAGCATGTGCCCTTCGCGTCCAAACAGACATGCGTCGCCGCTGCCAAGGCTCGAGCCCGCCAGCGCCACGTCGACCAAGGAGTTCCAACAGAGGTTCGAGCGCCCGACATAGACGGAAGGCTGGAGTCCGTCGTCGTCTACATGCAGCCTCATGAGCTGCTTGAGTTCTGCGTCGAGACCGAAAGTGGGAGTAGCCGCCTGTTGCGCGAAGCATGCGATGTCTACGGCCTGGTCCACGCACGCCCATGAACGTCAAAGGGCGAACTTCGATGCTCGTACTGACTCGTTGCCCCGGTCAGGCGCTAATGATCGGCGACAAGATTGAGTTGCGCCTGTTACCACCTCGTTTCGCGGGTGAAGTACGGGTCGGCATTACTGCGCCGAGCACGGTCCACGTAGTCCGCGAGGAACTTCTTTCTCGCCCTCCGCGCAAAGGCGCCCGCGACCGGGCCTTCCGCGAAGGGAAGGGCGATGTCTGATCTCTTTCGTCGGCAGGTCATCGAGGCCCAGAGCAACGGTTGGCTTGGAAGCGTTAGCCTCACGCAGCCCCGGCGAACTTGGATGTTGACCATTCTCGCCAGTGGCCTCGGCTGCGCTCTCATTCTATTTCTGATCTTTGGGACCTACACCCAGCGTTCGCGGGTTCAGGGCCGCTTGGTCCCTGCTCAGGGGCTCGTCAGCGTCGTCGCCCCGGCGTCTGGGGTGATGGAGAGAGTAGCCGTCATCGAAGGAGATACTGTGCGGGAGGAGCAAGTCCTCGGCCTCATTCGAGTGCCGCGCTTGACCGTAGGACATGGGGACACCTCCGCTGCTTTGCGAAAAGTAGTCGAGCAACGCCGAGCCAGTATCGAAGGCAATCAGGTGGCGCAGCAAGATCGACTGGAAGTCGACGAGGTAAGCCTACGGGCTCAATTGCGTTCCATGCATCACGAACTGGCCCAGCTTCAAAAGGAACGGCAGACCCGCCAGTCGCAGGCCCGGTTAGCCAATGAGGTGCTGGAACGCTTGCGCCGGCTGCAGTCGGAAAAGTACGTCAGCGACATCCAGATCAAACAGCAAGAAGCAGCAGCCCTGGACCGGGTGTCTGCTTCCCAGGAGGTTGAGCGGCAGGTCTCAACTCTACAGCGCTCTGCCGCTCAGATCGAGCAGGCACTGGCCCAAGTCCCGGTACAACGCGCGAGCACTACAGCCGCCTATCGCGGCGACCTGGCCAAGCTGAGCCAAGAGGAGATCGACATAGACGGCAATGGCGCGCTGAGTATCGCCGCCTCTACTGCCGGCGTTGTGTCCACGCAGGTCATTACTCCAGGCCAATCAGTCCAGGCCGGGCAGCCCTTGTTCACCTTGCTGCCCAAGGGGAGCGATTTGCGGGCAGAACTTCTGGTTCCTAGTCGAGCAATCCCGACTCTGCGGCCGGGCGGAGTCGTTCTCCTCAGGTACGAGGCGTTCCCCTACCAAAAGTTCGGCCATCACACCGGCCATGTCACCCATATCGGCCGCAATGCTCTCGGCCCAGCCGAGACCAAGGCCCTTGACTTGCCCGATCCCGATCGAGAGCCGCTCTATCGCGTCATCGTCGAGCTCGACCAGCAGGCGGTCGCGGCGTATGGCCGCTTGGAACCGCTGCGACCCGGCATGGTCGTTGACGCCGATTTACTCGGCGACACGCGCCCCCTCTTCCAGTGGCTGTTCGAGCCGCTCTACTCGCTCGCCAGCCAAAGCACCACGCATTCATACCGGCGGTAGTCGCCAGTCCCTGCGCAGGGGTTCTGCGTATCACGAAGTAGAGGTAGCTATGACTCCGTTTGCACTGAAGCAGTACGAGCAGGACTTCAACCAGTTCCGCGACCTGCGGGACGACGAGATCGCCTCGGTCGGCGGCGCCTACGCCTGTCCGGGCGGGAAGGAGACCACCACCACCGTCACCCAGTCCGGCTCGAAGGACGATGGCTGCGATTCGGCCTAAGTGAGCATCGGGTGGGAGAAGGGACGCGTACCTTCTCCCGCTTCACTCATACAGCAGGAGGAATCAAACGTTGAATGACAAGGTAATCCTGGTGCTTGGCACCAGAACCGATCCGCACGTTGATCGTGTCGCTCGTCGACTCGAAGAGCGCGGCTGCAAAGATGTCGTCATTATCGACTATCACGCAGGCACAACGTTTTCTTTGGAGCTCGATGAGCAAGCAAACCGAATCATCAAGGTAGACGGCAGGCGTCTGGCTAACGATTCGACGGTCTGGGACAAGACCAAAATTCTGCCGGGGACGGAGTACTACATTCGCGGCGCCGAGCCCGAGGTAGGCTACGCCGCGCAGGAGTGGAGATCGTATTACGCATTGCTAACCGCCTTCTGCGGCGAAGGCGCCGTAAATACGCTCCGCTCTCGCCAATGCATGATCAAACCTTACCAGCAAACGGTGGCGGCCTCGGTCGGAATGAGGGCGCCGAGGACATTGGTCTCGAACGATAAGAATGATTTCCTTGCTTTTGCCAGTGCATCCGAGAGCATGATCATGAAATCCCTGTCGGGCGCCAAGGTTTCGACGAAGGGTGAGGGCGAGGAAGTCCCCTATGTCGTGATGACGATGCGCGTTCCCGAAAAGGATATCGCCGCAGCAGATGCAGGCGACTTTGAGATCTGCCCTCACTTCGCCCAAGAGGAGATTGCAAAGTCTCATGAGTTGCGTGTCGTTGTGGCCGGGTCTCGCATCATTCCGTTTCGTATTGACTCTCAGAAGTTCCAGTCCACACAGGTCGATTGGCGCAAGGCTACTGGTCTGAACACCTTTTCCCGCTGCCAACTTGATCCGAAGCTGGAAGCTCAAATCTCGGCTTTCATGGAGACGATGGGCCTCACGACAGGAAGCCTGGACTTCATCGTCGACAGGGCCGGCGAGAACTGGTTCCTGGAGTGCAATCAGGACGGTGTCTGGGCCTGGCTCGATGATCTCGTCGACGGGGAAATCACCGACGCCTTTGCAGATGTCCTGCTTCAGAAGCTACAGACATCGCCTGCTCAGCAAATTGCCGCCTAGCGGCTATATTGACCACGGACGTAACGGATGGTCCAGGGAGCGCACATGAAGTTCGCACGACTCAGCACCGCCGCCGGTATCGGCATGGCTTTGATGGTGACTTGCACTGCAAAAGCAGCGGAAGCCGAAGCGCCATCGTTGTCCACAGCGCTTAACCTGATTCTTAAGGAAGGCAGGCCACTGCCGGCCCTGGAAATGCTGCGCACGGGCGTTGAGTCCGGGAGGTTCCCCGCAGCCACCTCGGCGCAGTTCTACGCGATTTCGGGCGATGCGATCGGGACCGCGCAAATGAACGATCGGGGGGGCAAGTCCAGCCAAGAAGAGTCGCTGCCGCCCCTCCCGGCCTCGTGGGATGCCCGCCCGGCTGTGGCCGAGATCGTTCGAGCGTCAACGGGCAAGCAGGTGGTGATGCTCAACGAAGACCACTATCACCAACTTCACCGCGCCTTCGGCTTGCTTCTGCTCAAGGAACTGCGCAAGGCTGGCTTCACCCATTTCGGCGCTGAGACCTTTGGCAGCACGCTTCAGGAAAGCATGGCGGACGGGGCGCCCGACCTGCGCACGGGTGTCTACACGACCGATCCACTCTATGCCGACATGACCCGCCAGGCCGCAGCCCTGGGCTACTCGCTATTCGATTACGAGCAACGCCCGGATCAGGAGTCCAACGACGGCTCGCCCGAAGACCAACGCTTGGCCCGTGAGCGGGCCCAAGCCAAGAACATTGCCGCCATTCTCAACGGAGATCCGACCGCTCGCATCTTCATTTATGCGGGCTCGGGCCATATCGCTGAGTCGACTGAGCCGGATGGCCGTGAGTGGATGGCCCTGATGCTCAAGAAGGAGCATGGGATCGACCCGCTCACGGTGAATCAGGTTCTGGGCACCCCGCGTAGTCGCTCCGAACTCGACAGTGCACTCTATCGCTCAGTCGGTTCAGCCCTGTCCTCCCCCTCCGTACTTCAGTCGACGACCGGGATGCTGACGGTTCCGGGCTTCGACATCGTGGTGTTCCACCCGAGACAGCTCTTGTCGGACGGTCGGCCGACCTGGCTCGGCATGAACGGGTACCGATCCCCGTGCCGGGTCCAGTTCAAGCCCAACCAGCAGCCGTCTCTAATCAGGGCCTTCGTCGCTTCGGAGGAGCCGCGGGCTATACCCATGGATCAGGTCCTCATTTCGTCAGGGGCGAAAGAGGTAACTCTCATGCTCCCCGTGGGTCGGTATCGGCTGGTACGCGAAACCCTAGAAGGCAATCGGGCGTTAGGGGATGCCGCCATACAACCGTCCAAGGGCGCAAGTGACGAAAAGGGCGGTCGCTGCCTGCAATTCGCCTCCAAACCATGAGGCAGCCACGAATCATCCTGCAGTCGCAGGCTACCGAATGCGGCCTGGCCTGCCTCGCCATAGTTGCCGATGCTCATGGGGCCGGTCTCGGCCTGCGCGAGCTACGCCAGCGATTCCCCGTGTCCGCGAAAGGCACAACCCTCCAGCGATTGATTGAAATAGCCGGAGAACTAAAACTCCGAGGCAGGGCGCTGAGGCTGGATCTGTCCCAACTCCCGCGCCTCGCGCTGCCCTGTGTACTGCATTGGGATTTGAACCACTTCGTCGTGTTAACGGATCTCTCGTCGCGTCATGCGGTCGTACTTGATCCCGCAGTGGGAAGGCGACGGTTGCCACTGTCCGCCCTATCGCAGCACTTCACGGGTGTAGCCCTGGAGTTGGCACCGGCAAGTGACTTCACCCGCGCCCCGCCGAAACCTACGGTGACATTTAGGCAGCTAACGGGCCCGATTACCGGCCTAAAGCGCTCGCTCGGACTAGTGCTCCTGCTCTCTCTGGTGCTCCAGCTGTTTGTGGCGATCGCACCGTTCTATATTCAATGGGTCGTCGATCAAGTCCTCGTTTCGGCAGACCGGAACCTACTCTTCGTTCTAGCGATTGGCTTCACGTTAGCGCTAGTCGTCCAAAGTGCCGTTGTCTGGCTTCGCGGTACCACGGTCGTGCTGCTGTCTACTCGCTTAGGCCTCCAGTGGGTCGGAAATCTTCATGCCCATCTGCTGAAACTTCCGTTGGAGTTCTTCGAGAAGCGCCACGTGGGCGATGTGACTTCGCGCATGGGGGCGGCACAATCGATCCAGAAGACGCTAACCGTCAGCACCGTCGAGGCGCTGGTCGATGGCCTCATGGCTGCGGTCACCCTCGCGATGATGGCGGTATACAGCGTCAAGCTAATGGTGGTCAGCCTCGCCGCGGTCGGCCTGTACCTTGGAGCTCGGATAGTCGCCTACAGCTACACCAGGGAGCGGACCGAGCATCAGCTAATCGTTGCCGCGAAGCAACAAAGCCACCTACTCGAATCTCTGCGCGGCATCCAGAGTCTCAAGGTGGCTAATCGGGAGACGATGCGCGGCGCGGTATACGAGAACCTCATGGTGGTTACGGCCAACCACGACATCTGGCTGGCTCGCGCCGGCATCGCTTTTGCCAGCGTCAACCAGTTGGTGTTCGGGATCGAACGTATCGTCGTCGTGTTGATCGCAGCGTCCATGGCGCTGGATAGTACATTCTCGGTGGGCATGCTCGTCGCCTATCTCGCCTATCGAGAGCTATTCGCACAGCGCGTCGCGGCTTTGATCGATAAGGGTGTCGAGTTCCGGATGCTGCGACTGTTTGGCGAGCGACTGGCCGACATCGCGCTAACCCCACCCGAGCGAGCGTCGGTCGGCCCACAGGGCGACATCGACCTAAGAGACGCCCACATTGTGGTCGAGCATCTGTCCTTCCGGTACGCCGATGACGAGCCCTGGGTCATACACGATTGCAGTTTTCGGATCGAAGCCGGTGAATCTGTCGCCATCACCGGCCCTTCTGGTTGTGGCAAGACGACCCTAATGAAGTTGCTTTTAGGACTCCTAACTCCCACCAGCGGTTCGATCTCTATCGGCGGCCAAGATATGTCGAAGATAGCTCCGCCGCAGGCGCGTGCGCACTTTGGCGCGGTACTGCAGGATGATCAACTGTTTGCCGGAACGATCGCCGAGAACATCAGCTTCTTCGACGAGAGCAATGATCCGACACAAGTAGTAGGCGCGGCGATCCTGGCCGGCATTCACGACGAAATTGACGCGATGCCGATGCGCTACCAGACGGTCATCGGCGACATGGGGAACACCCTCTCCGGAGGCCAGAAGCAGCGCATCATTCTGGCACGCGCTCTGTTTCGGCGCCCCCGCATCTTGTTCTTGGACGAGGCGACCAGCCACCTGGATGTCGACCGGGAGCGTCTTGTCAACGAGGCAGTGCGGTCACTCGCGATCACCAAGGTGATTGTTGCTCACCGGCCGGAGACGGTCGCTAGTGCAGACCGGACGCTGATCCTGCAACGCGGCTCCGTTGTATCTGGACACGGAACTGAGGGCTCGTCGGCCCACAGAGCCAGCCATCGATTCTAGCCGCGACATCTCAGATCGAGAGACGCCTTTGCTCAAGACTGGCCAAGAATATGATTCGCTGCGGCGTCACGGCGAGCATGGCCAAAGACAAAAACCACACTTCTAAGGAATGAAGATGCTCGTTGGGAAAAGACCAAATCCGCTAGCAGCAAGCTTGGCTGTCGCGCTGACTGCCCTGGCCCCCTTCTCGGCCATGGCCGCGTTCCCGGTTGAGACCGGCCAGGCACTTCCGGGGGGGCATGCGCCTGGCCCAGTTTGGATCGGCGCATGGCCGAGCACCTACACACTTCGTGAGGCGATGGCAGCTTGCGAGCGACACAAGATCGACCGTGCCGAGGACTTGATTGAGTACCCGCCGCTGCAGGACGGATTCAACCAAAGGACATGGACCATCACCGACTGCAAGAAGGCGGTCATCGCGCCCGAGGCGACAGGTGGTTTGCTCACCATCCATCTGGAGATGGCCAATCGATACGATCTACCGCCTTCTATAGATCCGCCAGTGGACCACTATGCCTACTATTACGGGACCACTAATGCGTTCTGGCCATTGAAAGAGCGCGAGGAAGACACCGGCAAGAACCTGGGCCGAAGCGACTGCAGCAACAATTGCATCGGAAATCCAATCGTCGTTAACGCCGCAAATAAATTCCAGGACGAGACCGATTACGCAGGCAATGGCGGTCGGGGCTTGAAGTTCCATCGCTACTACAACAGCGCGCCCGAAGTCGGCTTGGCCGATCTCGGCGAGAGCTGGCGGCATACCTACAGCCGAAGCCTCGAGTTCAATTCGTTCTCGACCGAAAGTAAAGCCATCACCATCCACCGAGACGATGGGATGCAGATTCTGTTCCGAAGGGTGGATGGCGCCTGGTTGCCCAGTGCCGAGGTTAGGATGGTTTTGACCCCGGTGTTGGAAGCCGGCCTTCCCATTAGCTGGGAGCTGGCCAACGCCGCCGACGGCTCCGTCGAAACCTACGACGCAGAAGGCCGCTTGTTGGCCATCGACTACCTCGACGGCTATCACCTCACCCTGAATTACGTTGCCGGCCTGCTCAGCAAGGTGACCGACGCGCAAGGTCGGGTCTTGCAGATCGATCATGACAGCAACGGCCTCATCTCGTCAGTGACCGATCCGACCGGCGTCAGGTATGACTACACCTATCTGAGTCCGAATTATCCGACCTTCCCGGACGATACAGAGCGGCGTCTGGAAAAGGTCGTGGCAACTTCAGGGTATAAGCGGGAGTACCAGTACTACGCAGGCACTGAATCCATGATGCGCGGCTTGCTGACCAGTGTCCTGGACGAGACCGGTTCGGTTAAAGCAAAGTTTGGTTACGACAACACGGGCAATCCCATCTCGACTGAGCACACCCAGGGAGCGGAGCGCTACGTCGTCGAAGGAGGGCAGTACGGCACCACAGACGTCGTATATTCGAACGGCCTTCGATACAAGTACAAGTTCACGACGATCAATGGGCGAAAGCTTACGACCGATGCGGAGCGGGTCTGTACGGACGGCTGCGCCAGTGCGACGGCCGTCTACACCTACGATGCCAACGGCTTTCCCGATCGGGTTGGTGACTTCGGGCGCACGTCTGCGGATTACGATTACAACGCTCGCGGATTGGTGGCTCAGAAGCGCGAAGCTATCGGGAATCGAGAGGAGCGACTGACGCAGATTGATTGGCATCCGACGTTTGATGTTCCGACAGAGGAGCGCGTCTACAATCGTGACGGCGAGCTTTGGACGAAGCGCCATTGGACATATAACGGGCGTGGGCAGGAACTCACTGCAACAAAGATCGACCCACTGACGGGAGCCGCTCGCACTAGCGTAACGACTTATTGCGAGACAACCGATGTGCAGGCGGGCCACTGCCCGATCATTGGGCTGGTTACGCAGGTGGACGGGCCGCGCACGGACGTCAACGACAGCACGTACTTTGCCTACTACCTTCAGGATGAGGCTGGATGTGCCACGCCTACCGGCAGCTGCGGCCATCGGAAGGGCGACGTGTGGAAGGTGACCAATGCCATGGGTCAGGTCGAAGAGATTCTGAAGTATGACCCCAGCGGCCGAGCCGTCTCCAGTCGCGACGCCAATGGCGTCGTGACGGATCTCGAGTATCACCCCCGAGGCTGGCTGCTCCGGCAGATCGTTCGCGGAAGCGACAACGCGGCGGAAACGGATGATGCAATTACGGTCATGGAGTACGACACTGTCGGACTCTTGAAGAAGACTACAGACCCCGATGGCGTCATTGCTCGCTTCGAATATGATCCGGCCGGTCGCCTGACGGATGTGATCAGCTCGACCGGCTCGCGAATCCACTACACCCTGGACAACGAAGGTCGCCCCGAGAAGACGGACATCAAAGACCCGGGCGGTGTCATTCAGCGCACCCTGTCGACCTTGCGCAATCAAATGGGGCAAATCAAGTCCGTAAAGGACGCCTACGGACGGGCGACCAACTTCACGTACTGGGCCGCCGGAACGCCGAGCTATACGACCGATGCTTTAGGGCGACAAAGCACGGAAACAGCCAATTGGTTTCGCCAGACGGACCAAACTCGCGCCAATTTGGCCGGTCGCACGACAGGTTCCAATCATTTCTATGATGCCGCAGGCGAGCTAGCGTCGACCTATGACGGTGTAGGTCGCGAGACCGGCTACGATCGCAATCGCTTTGGCGAAATATTGACGCTGAGAAGCCCGGCAACCGGATCGAGTAGCTACGCCTACGACAGTGGTGGAAACCGTACGTCCGGGACCGACGCGGACGGACGGGTCACTCAGCACACCTATGACGCACTCGACCGATCGTTGGCAACACTCTACCCGGCCGACCCCACCCTGAACGTAACTCGCTCTTACGACGTCCCGTCCGTGGCGTGTGCGGCTGATGAGAAGTTCGGCAAGGGCCGCCTGGCCCGCGTCACCGACTCGACCGGCTACACCGACTATTGCTATGGCCGTTACGGAAACATTGTCAGGAAGATCCAGGCGGTCAACGGAAAGACGTTCACTTCGCGATACGAATACACCAAGGGCGGTCGGCTTAAGTCAATCACGTACCCAAGCGGTACGCTGGTCGCGTACGGGGCTAACAGCGAGGGCAATGTCGCAAACATCACTGTGACCCGACCAGGCCAAGCCAGCCAGGCACTCCTGACTAGCATCACCTACTACCCGTTCGGCCCAGCCGGTGAGTTCGTCTTTGGTAATGGCCGCCGATTGCGCCGACAGTTCAACCTGAACTATCAGCCGACCAGCATTCAAGACACCGGAGTGGATGGTCTTTCAGCGGGCTTCGTTTTCAATGAGGTGGGGAATCTGGTCGAACTACGGAAGGGCGACCAGTCCACACCGGCCTTGCGAAAGTACGGGTATGACGCGCTCAATCAGCTCACCGACGTCAAAACGGGAGCAGACGCTCCGCTCAAGACTTACCTTTACCATGACTTTACTCAGAACCGAACGACAGAGATCACCAATGGTGCGACGAGCATTAGCTCGGTCTACACGGTGGACCGCCTGACGGAATGGAACGGCGTAGCACGTGCCTATGATTCCTCTGGAAACACGATCAGCATCGGAGGCGCAGCCAAGGAGTTTGCCTATAACGCAGCTGGCCGCATGAGCACCGTGAAGGTGAACGGCCTGACTAAGGCCTCCTATCGCTATAGCGGTGTTGGAGAGCGGGTCCAGCGACAGCTCGGCTCTGTCGTGGACTATACAAACTACGACACGGTCGGTCGCTTCCTGGGCCGTTACGACGCTACCGGTGTTTCGACGCAGGAGGTAATTTGGCTGGGGGATCTGCCGGTCGGTATCGTAGCGGCTGGAAAGCTGCACTATATCGAAGCTGATCATCTGGGCACGCCACGAGTCATTATCGATCCAGTCCGGCAGCGAGGAGTCTGGAAGTGGGACATGACAGGTGATGCTTTCGGCGCGTCTGCCCCAAGCCAAGACCCAGATCAGGATGGCAAGGCTTTCGTTTTCGACCTGCGATTCCCCGGACAACAATACGACGCGGTCAGCGGGACCCATTACAACATTCACCGCGACTATGATCCTCTGGCAGGCCGTTACCTTCAAAGCGATCCCATCGGATTACAAGGTGGCCTGAACACTTACAACTACGTTAGTAACTCGCCGATGCTATGGACAGATCCATTGGGACTATTGCAATGGTCGGAACGTCCATTACAAACATTGAATACATTGATTGCAGGCAACCCTGTCAGAACGTATCCAACCGCCCCGGTGACTCTATTCAAGGAAAATGGCCTGGGGCGCACAACTATGGACTGGTCCGCCGATACGAATTGCCTATGCGAGAATGGCCAGTACCGGCTTGATGAGTTTAAGGTCGATGTGGGTGTTCTAATGTATCTACGCCCAAGCTATGCCGACAGCATAAAGAAGTGGGACACGATCAAAGCAGAAAAGCAGCATGTGAAGGATTTGAATGCCTGGATGGCTGATGCTCGCAAGGGCACGGAGTTTCTAGAGGGACGCTTGAGAAGCGATCTCTACTCTAGCGACCTTGAGTGCAAGGCAAAGAACCATCTAGAATTGAAGTTCTATCTTTCGGCGAGCGCTGAGTTCGCGGCGTTCAAGTCCTGGCAGCGATGGGACGAGTCTAAAATCCATACGTATAAGGGAAAGTGATGCTCATGAAGAGACTTCTTCTCACTCTTGGCCTGTGCCTTTCTGCAATTCCGGCTACCTCTTACGCGCACCGATGCAGCAAGGAGAACGCGGCTGCGGAGACGGTAACCATCCGCTACCTTGGAAATGACGAGGCTCAGGCAAAAATATTCAGCCAGGAGGGGAGGTACGAACTGCGGAATCAGTCGCGGATTTCCCTCAGCTTCGCGGTGTACACCAAGTACGCGTTGCCAGTCTTGTATCCAATGGACACGACCGTTCAAATCCAAAACACCGAAGGTGGTTGGTCAGACAACGTGCTTTCGTTGAGTCACTACGAGGCTCCCGACAAAGTGCTACGCATCAAGCCGGGTGGTTCATTTCAGTTCTTCGCAGACACGCGCGATAGTGCCGACAAAGATTATCGTCTAGGCATAAGAACTCCAAAAGGGTGCTGGTTTTATTCGGCTCCTTTTCGCTTTGAACATACAAAGCGAAAGGTTTCAGGAAGCTAACGCCTAGGCTGCTGCACCAACCCATTTCTCTCCGGAAATTCCTTGCAGTTGACTCCTCGCTGCTCACGACAGGCTCTTACTAGTAAGCGAATGCTCAGAAAGAAGTCCAGGTGCGAACACGGTCAGCGCCTCAGAACGAGGCGCGAATTTACGCAGAAGATATGCGGTCAGGACTATGTTGGTGGACATATTGAATATTAATCTGAGGACCAATTGTGAATCTATTGGCCATGATTTTGCTGCCAGTTGCTCTCGTAATTCCCACCACATCGCATGCGAACGGTGACTGCGATAAGCCAATTGATGGGGTTCAGATCATCTACAGTGGGGTGGATGCTGATCGGGCTCGTGATTGGGGCTATGTATATGGAAAGTACGTGCTGATCAACGGTTCAAAGAAGACCTTGCGATTCGCCACGTATAAGGGTGAGCGAGAGCCGGTTAAGTTGTACCCACTCGTTTTCACAATTGAAAAGCAGACAGTCGACGGGTGGAGCGACGACGTGACGGTTATCGATCACCCGGAGGCCGCAACTGCAACAGTTACAGTTCCTCCGGGTGATCGGCTGACATTCCTAGGTCAGAGTAGACCCGCCGGGCCGGATACCTATCGCGCCAAGATTCGGCAGATGCGCGGCTGCTGGCTGCCTTCAGAACCATTTCAGGTTTCGAATGCCACCGAATCTAGCGGGCCTCACTAGGCGGTCTCTCTGGAATTGTCCGATTGACGCTAAGAGGGCGCTTCAGCGCCCTCTTAGTTCTTGTCTACGGATCGGTAAAGAAGCCTATGCCATCTAGGGATAGCCAACCGAGTACGCCGGCACCCGGTTGCGATACCAGCACCTCGCCATTTGTTTTCACGTCGACACGTGCCTGAGCGCTCGAATCGCTCACGGCCGTATAGATCTGCTGCGCGGGCGGGCGGAAACCTGCCGGAAGCACGAAGATGACGGTTCCGCCAGCACCGGCCTTCACGAGCCCTCGCAACTGGACCCGGCCTCCATCGCGTCGGTAGCCGGCTGACGCGAAGACGTCGCCGTAGTTCGTCCACGGCGCATTGAGCGTTGGCGCCTGCCATGCGCCCTTACGGAGATCGGCAATCGCTGCCGCGCTCGTACTTCGCGTTTGCCCGCCCTGCACGACGGGTACAAGCTCGGCGCCGGTCAGCGCGCTGGCTGCAGGAAGTTGGGAGAGTTTCTGATTCGCCATATTTACTCGATGAGCAGGTAGTCGCCCGCCTCCGAGACCAGTTCATCGCCGGTCTCCGTGCGCAGCAATCCATTCTTGAAATCGAAGGTGTGAGTTGCCCTTTGCCAGCTCGTCAGACTGTCGCGGATCGATCCGACTTCGGCACGCAGCCGGAAGGCGCCCTTGAGGGGCGCGGCATAGCTGGTACCGGCCATCGCCATCGGGCTGTCCAGTACGCTCCCGGCGATGTCGTCAAGCAGCCGCAATACGTAGGTGGCTCCCGCCTCCGGGCCAATCGATCCTTGCCCGTGATCGACCAATTGGTCCGCTTGAAGCTTTCGGTCGCGGTGGACCCAGGACACCACCAGGTCGCCGTCGATCGACGGCGGATAGCGCAGACCGTTGAGCTTCAGGTCGCCGGGTGGATATGGCCGCGCCTGCCGCTGGGCCAGCTTGCCCGTGTCCACCGGCGCCAGCGCGGGATCGAGCTGCGCGCTGGAGGTCCGCGTCAGCAGTTTCGCTTGCACGGTTTCGCCGACGCTGTAGTCGGTCGGATCATTGGCTGCGAAATCATCGTAGAACCAAATGCGCGCACCGGCCGCGTGTGACACGGGCACCGTATCAGCGCACCCCCGCGCCAACGTGGCGGACTGCGCTTGCGGGTCGATGGCGACGACGCGGACGATCTCGTCCTCGACCAACGCGGCCGTGCCGGCCGTGATCTGATCCAGCCCTCGACCCGCGGCCAGTTGCATCGCCACCGTGGTGGCGGTCATTGCCTCGGCCAGCACAGCGGTCGGACACCAATCGCCGACGCCGGCCTCGCTGAACTCGCCGCTGCCGACACGGGTCGTCAGCACGTAGTTCAGCGCCAGGCCGCCCGCCTGTTCGGCCACCGCCAGAACGGCACCGGCATCAACCGGGACAGCCGCCAACTCCGTGGCATTGAGCATGCTGGCCAGGTCGCGGTAGCTGGCCTCGATCAACCGCCGATTCGGCGACGGCTGCGGGATGCGGTCCGGCGGCATCCAGACCGGAGGTTGCGGCTCCAAATAGGCCGTCGTAGGCAAGCCGAACACGTCTTGCACTGCGGCGACTGTAATCGCCCCCTCGGCCAGCTTGCCGTCGTCAAACGTCCCGACCCGCAAGACCAGGTTGTCCAGGCCGCGAAACGGCTCGCGAACACGGAAGACGCCGCCGGGCGCCAGGAGGCCGCCGCGGCGGTCGAAGCGCAGCTTCAACCGTTTGAGCCCGGAACAGGCAACGGTCAGGTCTCGCATGCCGACCCGCCCTGCCAGCTCTGCGGTCGGCAGGCCCTTATAGTCCGTCGTGCTGGAAGCCACGCCGCCGGCGGCTTGGATACCGGCCAAGTCCTCGACCCGGATCTGTCGCTCTTCGTCCTTGATCGGGTCGTACCACGTCACGATCAGTTGGTTGATCGCACCGTCTTGCGCCGCGCCCTCGTCCTCCTCGATAGCCAGCAGGCCCGACTCATAGTCGAACACTGGTAGGTCTTCGATCCGGTAGTCATCGCGCAGCAGCTTCAGCGTCAGCCTACCGGTCGAGCGATCCGTGTACTGAGCGGCACCGACATGGTCGATCACGACCTGCATGAAGTCGGCGATCGGCGATTGTCGGTTCCAGCGCAGGCACAACCCAAACCCTTCGGCGTGCAGCGTGTCGGCGGCGGCGCGATAGCTGGGTTCATCCAGCACGCCCCGGTCCAGGCCTCGGCCCCAATCGCGGTTGGTCAAACACTCGACCAGGATGTGCGCAGGATTCATCGCCCGGATAGCGCCGTTGGCGAGCCAGATCACCGCCTTCTCGGGATACCAGGGTGCGCCGTCCCATCCCGCCAGCGCGCGGCGCACGCGCATCTTCCAGGGCTTCGGGTACGGATTGTTGGCCGCGATCTGGCCGTCGAAGTATTGGGTGGTGACGTTGCGGAAGGCCGGCGTCGGGACGCCGTGCAGTGCGCCCAACGCAGGCAAGACCGCCTGGGCCGCTTCGCCCATTAGCACGTCCAACCACCCCTTGATTCCGCCTTCCCCCTTGTCGCCGCCGAACAGGTCAGGCTTGTTGATGAAGAAACGACTCGTTTTCGTGACCGAGCCTTTCCAGGCTTCGCGGTCGCCGACCCGGATCTCGACTAGCTCGTCCAGCGGGCCACGCGACAGGCCCATATGCAGTCCGAACAGATAGCGATGCCCGACCGTCTGCTTCTTACTGCTGCCCACGCTCGGCCTCCGCGCGCGCGAACGCGACCAGGTGCAACCCCAATGCGTCGCCGGTCGCTTCGATGGTCTCGGCGTCGATGCCGTTGCGTAGGAATGCGTTCCAGTCCAGGCCGTAGTAGGCAAACCACTCGCGTCCGCCCCGCGCACAGAAGCCCGGGCGGGGCCCAAAGCCCGGCGCGCGGCGTAGGTGATCGAGGGTCACGATCACTTCTTGCCGCCCTTTTGTTTGATCGGCTGGGTCCGGTACTGGCCGACGCCGAGCACCATCCAGTCCGGCGTCCACACATCGCCGAACACCACCGACTGCGGCGTGCCCTCGGTGCTTTGAGGGAACTGGAAGTCGCCGAACGCAGCGGGTTTGGGCTGCGGCGGTTTCGGCCGTGCGGCTGCCGAGACGAAGTAGCTGCTGACCCAGATCGCAAGCTGGACCCAGATGTTCATGAGGAGATTCCGCGAATCAGAAGAGGGGCGTGCCGTCGAACGGCGATTTACCGGGCAGGCCGGGTACGCCGCCGTAGTTGGGGGCGTTGTTGAACTTGCTATGGCAAATCGACATCGATCGGCCGCAGCCGGCATAGGCGACGACGGCCTGGCCGATACGCAGACCGTCACCCGCTCCGAGGAGGACCAAACGCTCGCCGACATGCGTACGGATGCCCCGCCGCTCCAAACCGGCCTCGCCCAGATCCCACGCCAGAAAGCCGCCGGCGAACCAGCCGTCCGGGTACTGACTGAAGATGCCGGCCGTAACGACGTTGCCGGCGAGCGTGGTCAGCGAGGCCGGAACGCGATGAGCCTCAGGGTTAACCCGGCAATTGCGGTCGTAGAGCGTGTACGGGCAACCGCGCGTCCAGGCCAGACGCAGGCCAGGCTGCCCGAGCGCGGCATCAAGCGATTGGCACCGGACCTCGGTGCTTTCCAGCGACGGCCGGTTAACGCCCGCTACGCGGCCCATCCAGACCACGCGCGCATCGCCATCACCTTCGTGGACATCGCGGACGACAACGGCGACCTCGCTCGAAGGCGGCAGCCCGCGATAGAGACGGGCGACTTCAAAGTCGCCTGGCGCGGTGATCGTCAGCATGTCGCTGGCCGCATGCCCCGACTGGCGAATTCCATCATCCCGAACGGCGATGGCCCGATAGGTTTGGGTATCCAGCGCGAAGTCGCGATCGCCACCGGTGTAGCGCCAGCGCCGAGCGCCGCGCACGAACTCGTAAAGCCGCCGCGGGTTGCCCGCGGCAGTCGATCGTTCCAACTGTTCAAAGCTCATGCCGGGGCGGGGCCGCTGTCGTCGCTATCGGGGTCGCGCACAGCGCGAAGGACTAGGGAGGCGTCGGCGGCGCCGTCGCTGTCGGTGTGGTGCTCGATTTCGGCCTCGTCGCTGTCGCCGCGGCTGAGCACCAGGAAGCTGATGCGTTGGACCGCTTGTGGACGAATGTCCACACCGATCGCGGTATCGATCGTCAGTCGCTCGATCTCGTCGTCCAGGGCCACCGCTGCGGTGATCCGGCGGTGGATGGCTTGGCCGTTTCGCAACTCGATCCGCAAGTCGCGTCGGCCAGGTCGCAAGCCGGCGAACCGCGCCAGCCCTACGTTCGCCACATCGAGCGCCGTGGCCGTGCCGGCGACGTTAGCGACCAGGACCAGGTCGTCGGCATGCGTTGGCCGCCAGACCGCACACTGGCGCCCGCGCAGGGTGTACAGCCAGGAGCGGACCGCCGACCGCTCGGCGCGACCGTGCATGCGCCAATGGTGGGCCTGCGAAACCGCCGCCCAGTCGGCCGGGTCCATCACGAAGGGTCGGCCGAAATCGTTGTCCAGCGTCAATAGCACCCGCTGCCAGCCATTCGACAGGGCCTCGGTTTCATCCGGCCGCTGCGCCAACACGGGGTGTCCGCGATACATCGGCGCGTCCGCCACGGTCGGCCAGTCACAGGACTCGACGATGTCGAAGCGGGCGCTGATTGCCGCGGCTTGATCGGACAGCCGCGTCACCTTCGGCAGTTCGGCCAGTCGCGCTGTCCGCACCGGATACAGCCGAGTGCCGCGCGGCCACGCCTTCGTCGTCGGATGCCGCAGCGTGATCGAGATGGCGCCGATGGCCTCGACTTCGGCCACTTCGACCTCGAAGGCGGTCTTGCCGCACAACTGCACCAGGCCGCCCACACGGAAGTCGCGATGCGCTGGGTCGCAGGCAATGACCCGCACACCGAGTGCATGCTCGTTGGCCAGCCACTGCACATCGGGCCAGATCGGCAGCGCCCAGGTCCGTCCGCCCCAGCCGAATACGGCGAGGTCCAGCAGTACCCGTTCGCGGCCGTCCACGATCATCCTGGCCTCGAACGAACGGCGCGGCGCGGAACGTAAGCCGCGGCGCTGCTCGACCTGGGTCGGACTGGTCAGAATGTCGGTCTTCCACGCCAGCCGTTCGAGCACGCCGCGCGACCAATCCGGCGCAAACGCCCAGGCGACGATCCGTTGGCCGGTGATGACGACTGGGATCGCGCCGAACCCGGCGAACTGAAAGGAAAGCGTTGCGGCAATGACCGGAGGGCCATCAGTGCCGACTGCGATTTGCCAGGTCCGCTCCGACAGCGGAGCGAACGGTAGCGGCGTTGCGCCGGGGGCCGTGAGTACGATGCCTTCACCGGCCACCAGCGCGGCATCCGTCAGCGTCAGGGCTCGGGCGCGGTAGGCGTTCCAGACGCGCACAGCGCGCTGCTGGACGCTGCTGACGTTGCCCAGGTTGAGCACTCGCGGCTCGACGTGGATGCGGTCGAAGAAGTCTTCGCCGAACATCGCCTGCAGCGCGCCACGACGTTGGTCCGCGACGTGCTGAGGCACAGCCACAGAGCGTGCACCGAAGCGCGGCTCCGAGCCGAGCGCGCCACCGGCGCGACCGTCCCAGACCGGCGGCGAGGTGAAGTAGTCGCCCTGACCGCTGAAGGTCAGCGGCCACAGGGCGGTCCACGGCATAGGGCTCGGCTCAGTCGGTGATGCGGTAGGCGTAGCCGTAGATGCCGCTGTTGGGGGTGCCGGCCGGTCCGTTCTTGCGATGGACCGGAAACAGCTTCCATCGGTCGCTGCCCAGTGTCAGCTCCTCGCCCGGGGCGTAGCTGTCCAAGCGGATGAAACGCAGATCCGGCGGATGGCCGACATCCGAGAACAATCCCGCCCCACGCGGCACCGCGCACCACAGCGGTTGACCCGGCGCCCGGCCGGTAAGCGTGCTGTGTCCCAGATCCTTGAGTAGGTTGATCGGCGCAGCTCGACCGCGCCATCCGCACAGCAGTCGGCGTGTATCCGTGTCCGAATCGGAAACGGAATGCCAACGTGACGCAACGCCGTCGTAGTCGGCGCGCACACGGGTGACCGGCGAGACGAAGTTGTACCAGGCATCGTCAAACGCCACGGCATGGCGTTGATCGTCCGGACTGTTGATGTGGTTAGCGTCGTAGAACCACTGACTGCCGTAGACGTACTGGCCGGTATGAACGGCTCCCGCCGTGACCAAGCGCCCGGTGCCAAAGTGCTTGAACGTGCCAGCTTGTGTTTCCAGCACGATGTGCAGGTACGGCTGAGGCGCGACCTGGCTGAAGAAGTGGACGGCGCTGTACGGCCCCTGGGCGTAGTTGGTCCAGGCAATCGCGCTGGCTTCGTTCTGTACGTCGGCATTAGCGTTGGCGACGTAACCGGTGTGGCCGAAGGCCCCTACGAACGGCGGCGGCCGATTGCCGTCCCCGCCGGTCAGCTCGGTCAGGAACGTTGCATACAGCGGACCTGCATGCAGGCTCAGCGCCCTCCCAGTCTTGGTCGTGCGATCACGCAGCCCATCGATGGCCCAGCCGTTGCCTTGGGCAAACAGGCGCAGCTTGTCGAGCAGCTCGTTAGGATCGTTTGCTGCGGAGGTCGCGTACGCCATCAGTCCAGCTTCAAGGCAAAGTAGTTGTCGGGTGAGATGCGAAACGCGTTCTGGAACGCCATCCAGGCCGAACCGTCCTGGTCGATGCGGGACTCAGACGCGGTACTGAAGCCCGTGGTCCAGCCGCAGCCGTCGAACTCGCCCAGCGAATGCCGCGGATTGGAGCTGCCCAGGATCAGGGGAAGCACCGGCGAGGAACCGTCGAGGTTCTCGCGCAAGTACGCGCGATCGCCCGAGGTGGACATCGCGCTCGGGTAGACCTTGCCCGGCGTTTCGCTGTCGCCGTATTCATTCGCTCCGGAGGCGTAGCGGTTGGCGTGTATACGCCAAACGTTGTCCGGATAGTTCACCACCAAGCCATATCGACCGGGATCAAAGAAGCTGCGGAAGTTGGCATCGGTCGCATCCGGCGTCAGCGTCTCAGTGGACCCGCACGCACCGATCGCGAGTGGGTACTCGTGAATCGACGGCGGCTCGTAGGCGTTGACGAAGCCCAGGTAAGCGCTGACGTAGACCGTGCCGATTCGGGCGACGATGGCGACGCGCTGGCCGTTGATGGCCAGCCAGTAGGTAAATGGGCCGTTGCGGAGCGGCAAGCAGCGCAGCCCGCTGACGTTGATCTGGGTACGCAGGCTGCGCAGCGGGTTGTGAGAGCGGAAACCGTACCAATTGAGGTTGTAGGCAGCACGAGCGGCATCTTCGTACAGCTCGGCGCCGATGTAGATCGCCTTCTGCCCGTCCAGGCCCGGCGCCTGCACGATCCACTGCGCCCGGTCCTCCAGCTCGAAGTCGGCATTGAGATCGGTGTGGAAGCTGACGTCGTTCACTTCCAGCGGATCACCCCCCGCTGCCGCGGTGATCATCACCCTCCAGAACCGTGCAGACGGTGCCGCGCTTGTAATCGGGTACGTGCGCCGCATCTTGGCGGTCGGCCACGTCTGCCCCGACCAGGCTTGCACGGACGCCCAAGTCGCGCCGTCATCGGAGCGTTGCAGCGCGAACGCGGCCGGGCCGCGCGCGCCGCTGTCGCCGATACCGAGTGTCATCGCCTTGACGGAAGCCGGTCCGATCATTTCGATCGTCGCGTGTGCCGGCAGATCCGCGACCGGACGCGTAGCTGTGGTGTCCATGCGGTTGTCGAAGACGGCGGTCGGATTGACGAAGTTCGTAGTCCGTGTGTTGGTGCTACGACAACCATAGCGTCGCACCAACGTCCAAGCCGGCGAGGTGTTCAGGGTGAAGCGGTCGCCCGCGACAAATGGGACGGAACCCGGGTTGATCCGGAATCGTAGCCGGTCCGTTTCAAAGGGTTGGCCGACCCGCGCGGTGCCGAGATCGCCCGCGGCGGTGCCGATCACTTGGAAGCGCTCGGTGTCGAGCGCGGTGACGTTGAAGGCTTCGGCGACCGACGCCGCTCCGCCGCGGTAGCCACCGGTTGTACCGTCCAGGCCAGTCAGCGAGCCGTTGCCCACTCCGGTGTACAGCAAACCCCAGGCGTGACCCTCGCTACACAGTGCGGCCTCAAGCTGATTGAGGAAATTGAAGTAGTCGGTCGCAATACCGGTACGAAGTGTCATCTGATCACGCAAAGAAGAATGCGACCGGCCCGAGGAGCCGATCGCATTGGGTAAGTAGGAGTTGCACTAACAGTGCAGAGCGAGCTGTGCAAAAAGAACGCCGCTCTCTGGAGCGGCGTCAAAGTTCGTTACACAGCTCCGAGTAAGAGCGGGGGAGCTTGCTGTGGGACAAGCCCCTCCCGCAGACGGACGTGCCGAGGGCCTCTGGGGAGAGTGTCCGTCTTCAGAATCAGTTTTATCGTTCCGGCCAGTGTGCTTTCAAGCAGGCGTAAATGTGCTTGATGAATATGTTCAACGAAGCCAAAGACAAAAATGAAAACGCGATCGGCGTGTGCTCCGATCGCGTGGGGTTGAACCTCCTGGGGAAGCAGCAACCTTCCGCCCAGGCTATCAATCGCCTGAAGAAAGAGAAATGTGGTTCAGTCGGCACGCTTGGCCACAGGCCACTGGCGGATTCACTCGACAGCTGAGTCGAGCGTAAACATCCAACAAAAGGGAGGGGGCGCGCAGCGACGCGCCCCTCCCCAGTCGGACAGCCTCGTAGGCCCTTAACGGAGGGTGGGGACCGTCTGCCCGAGTGCAATGCTGCTCCGGAATTTGCGCCGAAAACTCGACCGAGACCCGGAGAAACGAAGTCGCAGCCTAAAAAGCGGAGGCGGCTTGTTCACGGAGACAAGCCGCCTCCTCAGGCGATGCGCTCTAGGGGAAGAAGCACGTCGGCCTTGACCCCTATTTATCATGAAAATTGCGACGTTCATCACGTTCAATAGAGGTCCTGACGAACGGTCGGCGCATTCGCTCGAATGGTCGAGAGGATGATCTGGCGACCGGCCTGGGTGCTCATGACGTTCACGATCTCGCGGGGGTCGAGGTAGAGCACGTTGGTGATCTGCGATCGCCCGCCTTCGCTGTCCGCCGAACGCCCGGGTCGTTCGGCAATGGGACCGCGTGCCGGTGCTGACGTGTGGGGCGCTGGACTGACGAATCCGCCAGTGGCGTACCCGCGCAGCCCGTCAAGCGCGGCCATACCAAGCCGGTTGAACCGTTCCAGGAAGGACCGCGCACCAGGCTGTCGCACGACTTCGCGTCGGTGGACGAACTCGCCGCGGTGAACGACCCCGGCCGGTGAGTACTTCGGGCCGATGCCGGTGAAGCCGCCACTCGAGTATCCCGTTATCGACTTGGTCGCTTTGGCCGCCAACATCGTCGTCGCTGCGGCCTGCATCGCGATCGCGGCCTTCATCACCACCGCACCCGCTGCACCGAGCGCGACCGAGGCCCCGGTGATCGGCACGGCGTAGGCGGCGCCGGCCGCGGCGGCCTGCACCGGATCGGGCTGCGCGAGATCCGGGGTGTTCTTGCCGCCGGCCAGTTTGCCGACAACCGACATCAGCTTGGCAGTCGCCATCGCCGCCAGCTGCTGCGCCGCTAACTGCGCCAACGACTTCGCCATGTCCTGCACCAGGCCGGTCAGGGCTTGCCGCAGGGTCAGCGTACCGGTCGCCAAACCTTCGAGCGCATTGCTGAGTCCCGACTCGAAGCCGCTGGTCAGGGTGACCACCAGTTCGTTCGATTGGACTTTGAGCGCAGCCACTTGCGCCGTCAGATCCTTAACCCGCTCGATCGACTCGGGTGAGCCGGTTCGGGCTGCGGCGGCGTCCAGCAGCGGTAGGAGTTGGCCGACCTCGGCGGCGGTGCGCGCATGCAGGTCCACCAGCTCGCGCCGAGCGCCTAGCTCGCTCAGCAATCCGGCTTGCTGGCGCGTTTGAATCGACTGTTCCTGTCTCGATTGTTCTCCGAAAACCCGATCTACCTGACTTTGGAGATCTTCGAGTTCGGCCTTGGCTACGTCCGTATCGATGCGCAACCTGATCTTCAGTTCGTCGGCGCTGTTTCCTTTCGCACGTAGGTCCGCCAGGGCTTGCTTGTACTCCTCGTTGAGTTCGGCACGTCGGGCCGCAGCCCCCTGCCCACGGTTGCGCATGAGGGAGATCTCGGCATCCTTCACCGTGCGCGCTAACGTGTCGTCGCTCTTTTGCTCCTGCGCCTTCAGCTTCGCCTGCTCGGCGGCATCGCGCTTTTGTTGAGCCGCAAGTGCCTTTTGGTGCCGTGCCGCGTCTCGCTCGCCGCGGATTCTGGCTCTGCCAGCATCGACTGCCGACTGAGCCGCTTGTCGCTCGCGAACCTGCTCGTCGATCGCCTCGCGCGTGTTCTTGGGCAATTGCGCTGCGTCCTTGAGTCCTGCCGCCTTTACGGCTTGATACTCCAGTGCAGCCCGCAGGCCCTTCTCGCGCTCGATGCGCTCAATCTTGAGCTTCTCGTTTTGCTCGCCCAGCGCCTTAGTGAAGTCGGCCGTCTGCTGGGTGACTTGCTGTTGTGTCCGGCCACCCTTGGCCTGAGCGCTCCGCAGGTCGGTCAACGATTGGCGAACATCCTCAAACTCCTTGTTCGTTCGTGCCAGTTGGGTCCGAACACGTTTGAGTTCACCGTCCAGGTCGTCCCCGAACAAGAACCGGCCGGCGCTCTGCCCGCCGTTGGTCTGCGAACCGCCCCAGCCGGCCTTGATCCATTCCAGGTCCGAGAGCTCTTTCTGCAACTGCTCGCGCTGGGCGATCAAGCGCTTGCCAACATCTACACCGCTGTCGATGTCCTGCTGGTCGCGGAAGCGCTGCGCCGCTTTGATCG
Source organism: Lysobacter antibioticus (assembly GCF_001442535.1). Lineage (NCBI taxonomy): Bacteria > Pseudomonadati > Pseudomonadota > Gammaproteobacteria > Lysobacterales > Lysobacteraceae > Lysobacter > Lysobacter antibioticus. The sequence goes on from NZ_CP013141.1 coordinate 4,064,686, forward strand.
TCCCCTCGAACTCGATTCGGGCCGCTTTCGCGTTCTCGCTCGCCGTCGCGAAGGCGAGCGCCAGCAAGGTCACGCCGGTAATGGCCAGGCCCAACGGCCCACCCATCAAGGTCAGCACCGATGACAGGCCTCGAACCGCCAAGGCTTTGGCGCCCACTGCCGCGGTGGCCGCCTGAGTGGCAGCGGCGGTGCGCGTCTGCGCTGCTGCCAAGGCCGCCTCGGCGGCGGTCGCCCGCGTCGTGCCGGCGCCGGCAGTGGCCAATGCACGGACGCGGGCCAGCTCGGCCTGCGCTGCGGTCTCGGCAGCGCGCGCCTGGGCCAATTCCTCCAAAGCGAGCTGCCGGGCCTCGCGCATGGCCTTGACCTTGGCCGTGCCGGCCTGGATCAGGTTCGCTATCAGGCGACCCAACGCAGCCACTACGACAATACCGGCCATGTTGGCCAGGCCCTCGAAGTTCTGGGACAACCCTCGGATCGACTGGGCCACGGCCGTTGAGGTGCCCACCGCCTGATCGCGCTGACCGATGAATCGCGTAAATGCATTGTCGAGCTGGATCATGCTCCGCTCGATGGTCAACGGCAGCTGCGAGAACTCGGCCGCGATCTTCTGCGCCTGCTCACCGGAGAAAGCGATGCGCAACTGCTCGCTGGTGAGCTTGCCCGCCTCGGCCAGCTTGCGCAGCTGCCCGACCGACACGCCCATGCTGTCGGCCAACGCCTTCATCAGGCGCGGCGCCGCATCGTTGACCGAATTGAACTCGTCGCCGCGCAAGGTGCCGGAGGCGAACGCTTGACTGAGCTGCAGGATCGTCGACGCGGTTTCTGCGCCCGTGGCACCCGAGACCGCCAAGGCCTTGTTGATCGTTTCGGTCAGGCCGAGCACTTCGCGCTGCGACGTCCCCTGCTCCTTCAGGGCCGCATTCAAACGACCGAACAGCGACGCGGTCGAGTCGAGCGCTGTCGACGTTCGTTGTGCGATTGCGAAGACTGCATATTCGGCTTGGTTGAAACCCGCCTGCGAGTTGGTGGCGAGCCTGATCTTTGCCGTCAGGTTGGCATAGCTGTCGGCGGCGCGGACCAAACCGCCGATCGCTTCACCGGCTTGCTGCAAGCCTACGATTGCGACCAGCTGCGTTCTCGCCTGGCTCAGTTGTCGGGCGATCGCCTCAACGCTCAGTCGCGAGTGGTCGAATCCGTCCTTCGCCCGGCGTCCGGCACGCTCGGCATCGGCGCCGAAGACGCGCGCGCGCATTCCGGCTTGCTCCAGGACCTGATTAAGCTGTGCGGCGTTGGCCTTGATCAGCAGCGTGATAGTGGTGTTGCGGTTAGCCATCAAGAGTTCGCGCACAGGAAAGCGCTCCGGTCGCGTCGGCGACCAGAGCACGAGAGGCAGGGATTGAATGAACGCGGTGAGCGTCAAAAATTGTTGCTGCCGCCTCGACTACGTCTCAGCGGAACAACAAAACGACAGCGACTTACCAGTAGCGCGGGTTTGGACGTCCAACCCTACTTGGTGTCGGCGACCGCAGCCGATTCAACGAGAATGCGCTGCGCTTGAGCACCCGCCGCTTTCGCACTGGCATCGACAAGGTTCGGCGGCGTCGGCACCTCACAGCCGGCGCAGAACAACAGGCCGAACATAACGAGTACCGCAGCGATTCTGTGAAGTTTCATGGCAAAGCCCCTATGGATTGGCGGATAAGTGCGGCCGTGTGTCTTTGGCCGCTCCCCAATCTAGCCCGCGTCGACCCAGGCTCCGGTGCCGTTGCGCTAGAGATTGATGCCTTTCACAGATTCGGGCGATAGTCTCCGAGCCGCAGGGGGCTGAGAGGAAGTGTCCACCACGGCACTATGGGCAGTGACTCGATTTCGCCCATTCATCTTGCTTTGGTAGAGCGCAGCATCTGCCCGATTCAGCAAATCGGTCAGGGTATCGCCCGCCTGCAGATCCGCGACCCCCATGCTGAGGGTGACGGGCAACTGGAGTCCCTGCATCGACATGGGATGTAGGGTCACGGCCATGCGCAAACTTTCGGCGACCTCGACGGCCGCGCGTTGATCTTGGCCATACAGCACCACGAGCATCTCGTCGCCACCATAGCGCGCGATCAAATGCTCCGCGCGGAGCCAGTTTCGTGCGCGCATCGCCACGATACGGATGGCGTCATCCCCGACCACGTGACCGTAGCGGTCATTGATCTCTTTGAAACGATCAATGTCGATGAAGATGACGGCCAGTGGCTGTCGATAGCGAACAGCGCGCTTCATCTGCTCCAGAAGCATGACTTCAACCGCGTCGCGCGTGATGACGCCCGTCAGTCTGTCGAACGTCCATCGTTGCTGCGCGGCGTCGCGGTCTTTTCGCAGCTGACGAAGGCGGTCGGTCAATCCAAGAAACAGACCGAAGCCGCTAAAAGCGAGACCGGCAGGTAAAGACGATTCGATCCAATCGGTCATGGGCCACCAAGCTTGATAGCCCCCCACGACCGCGACCAGAATGGCCATCACTGGCGCCCAAGCGATGAGCAAGTACAACGCTTCGCGTTGGTGCCGCCGCAGTGCTCGAAGTCCAGCAATGGCGACTATGCTGAAAGCCGCGAGCATTACAGTGTTGCCGAAGTAAGCGCTAATCGGCCAGACCTGAATCACCGAAATCAATAGCAGTCCGCCCAGGAGGGCGCTGCAGACATTTAATGCACGTGCGATACGAGGTTGATGTTGGGATAGACCGAGGAAGAAGGCGATGAACCGGATTCCCGTCAGCACGGCGGCTGTACTGATCACGATGCCCGCCCTTCGATCAGCCGCCATCTCGGCAAGCCAGGGCCACTGAGCAATTTCGCCGCCGTCGATCATTAGCTTGCTCAGCTGAGCCGCCAAAGTCAGGCCCAAGTAGACATAGCCGCGCTCGCTCAACGCTATGAAGTAGCCAAACGCCAGCACCGATATCAGCGCCAGGGCTACCAACACAGACGTCCGGTAGCGGACATGAGCAAGCTCCGCTTCGTATACATCTGCCAACGGAACGATCGAAAGAACGGACGGTGTTCGGGTTTTCGAGGTCACCCTGAGGTACAGGACATCCCCGGCCTGGAGATCTGGCTCCAGGCCGAAAACATGAAAGCGCGTGGATCGAGCTCCCCGACTTTGGGGATCGTGCGAGGCACGTCGAAACGGCGCCGAGGCTCCAGGCTGCCAAAGCTCGATAGTCTTGCGGCTCGGGTGGGTGAAAACCAACTGGGGCAGTTCCGTGTCCGCGACCGAACGCAGCAAGGTCACCCGCCACCACCGTGGGGCTCCAGTCGGATTGACCAGTTCGGCTGTGCCGACCGAACGAAAATCGCTGTCACGGGCACCGGCAACGATTTGCTCCGGTGGTAAAGCGCTGGACGCATCCAAGCGTTCCAAGCGGAAGTCTGCCGCCCAGCCGCCTGTCGCGAATGTCCACAGCGCTACCAGCGCTAGCACCCGACCAATTTGCCTTCGGAATCCTTCCATCCACAGCCCTCCAGGCCTAACCCAGAATACCGAGGGCGCCGGTAAGCGGACGGTGAGGCGGGTCACGGTTCTTCGCTGAAAACCCCCTCCTTAAACCACAGCGAGAGACTCAAAGTCAGAAACGATCCCGAGAGTGTGCCGCACGGTAATGTGCTTTCTCCTCGGCCTATTTGCGGCGCGCGTAAAATCCTCGCCCTAACAGCTAGGTTCGGTTCCGATAGACTCCCCGGATTCGATACAGCGTTCAAGGACGACAAAATCTCATGAGCATAGATACGCCGGGGCCTTCCAATGAAACCGAACGACGTGTGATCAAAGGGTTTCTTGGGTTAAGTCTGCTCGCCTTCATCGTGTGCCTGGTGTTGCCGGCATATACGGTGGGGTCGGCCAGCAGCGAGATGCATAGCGGCCTTTCCTACGAGAAACTGCTCATGGGGTTCCTCGGCCCGCTCATCGGTGTCTTTGAGTGGTATGCCAATCCAGCTTTGCTGCTTTCTTGGCTGCTGCTCTGGAAGAAGCATTTTATCGCTGGAGCAATTTTTGCAGCGGTCGCATTGGTTACCGGCGGCGCCTTCCTATTTCGCCACGAGATAATCATCAACGAGGCTGGTCACTCCGGCACGATTCTCTCCAAAGATGTCGGCTACTGGCTCTGGATCGCGAGCATGGCGATTGCGCTTATTGGAAATGCGACGTGCTCCTTCCGCGCCCGCATGAATCCAACTTGATCCTCAATCTCATCATTCTGATCGTAACGGTAGATTCGCAGCGGATTTCCATTTGCAGAGGCGACGACCGGCCTCGTTGTGAGCCAGGATTTGCCGTGCTGTCGCATCACTCAGGACGTCTTGCTTCGAGATATAGATGGGGCGTGTCCACTCACACCCTGAAGTGCTCGACTCAATCACGCGACCATTCGTCGCGCAGCCGAGCGGCGGCAGAGTCAGCAGCAGCATCGCCCACCGGCACCGCGTCGGCGGAAGGTAATTGCAGGACAAGGGTATCGACCTCGGATCGAGTTTCGGAATGCTCGACGACGCGCTCGGCGTTCAAAGCCCGTTGTTCGCCGACGACGATCTGTTCTCGAGCCGACTTACGAGCGCGCTCGGCACCGCGCCAGCGTCCCCAACCAAAGGCCACCAGCACCGCGGTGCAGACAGCAATTAGGGCGATGCCCCAGGCTTGAAGGCGGGCGATCATGCCAATTGCCCGCCGGCCCGCTGGTATACGACCAGCAGCGATTCCAGGGGCAACTCGCGCTGGCCATAGCCGGCGTCGGGCAACGAGGCCCAGGTCTTGCGCGACTTTCGCACGGCCGAGCTGATCCAGCCCTTCTTGATGTCGGCCAGCGAACCGTTCTCGCGCAGCAGTTCGATGGCGGCGCGGTCCTGCGATGCAGGACCGAAGTCCGGCAGCTTCAATTCGTTGCGCAGGCTGTTCCAGGTGCGCCACAGGAACTGGTAGCGACCAGCCGCCGTCGAATGGATTCGGTACTTCGGCAACCACACCAGTCGGCGCGGATGCTCCGAGTAGCTGGTGAAGCGCCCCCCGCCCACCACTACGTCATAGCCACCGTGTTCACTGAACCGCTCAACTCCCTCGGCGTGGGCGATCATGTCGAGGAACGCGACGACATTCATGCCGCCGGCCGCTTCAGCCGAGAGGCGTGCCATCGGAACCTCGCTGCTGGAACAGGCGGCCGATCAGGCCGGTGATGAGAAGGAAGGCGGTCACGCTGGCCGCCACCCACAGCGGCACCTGCGCACGCAGGTCGTCGGGCAACGAGAGCCAGGTCGCCTGGACGGCCAATGCGAGCGACATCGCCTGCACGCTCAGAAAGCGCCAGGCACAGCGCCAGTTATCGATCAGTTTCATGGAGTCTCTCGAAGTTGTTTCAGAAAGCGGGCCACATCGCGCCCGCCGTTAAAGCCAGCATTCGTGTCTTCGATGCGGTCGGCCCGCGCGTTTCGCTCCCGCTCGGCGGCGGCGCGATAGAACAGGGACAGTTGTCGCGCAGTGGCGCGCTCGATCCACGACCAGTCGTGGCCGTGATCGATCAGGGTGGCGAGGACAAGGGGCCAGTCGCCCCCGGGGCGGCGTGCCGCAGCTCCAGCGCCGCGATCACGCGCTGCAGAAAAAAATCGGCGTTCACCGCCCAAAACGTCAGCAGCAGCAAGTCCCCCTGCGCGGCGTTGAGCGAATGCACGAATTCGACCGATTGGTCGCTGACCTGTGCAAGCAATCTAATCGTGGCGTCCGGATGCTGGGCGCAGACCCGGTGCAGACGGCCCAGGTCGATGTTGCCGTCGTCGGTTCGCTCGACCAGGTCGGCGACGAGCGCGGCAATCTCGCTGTGCAGCCGCAAGCTCTCGAAGAACCCCAATTCGCGGACGGTCACGGTGCGTTCTCCGAGCGGCAGCACGCGGTTGGGCTGCAACACGGTCAGGTCATCGGCCGATAGCGCTTCGGGGCGTTTGATCCTGCGTGCCATTACGCCCTCACCATCTCGATCCGACCGAATCCGCCTAGGTTCGGATCGAGCGCGCGGGTTTCGTCGAACAGGGCTGCACCCGACAGTTGCAGGCTCCCCCACTCCTCGGAGATCAGGTCCAGTTGCTCGATGGGATTGAACGCGACGCGATAGAGCGTCACCTTCGCCCGGCGGCCATTAACCGTGTTGATGCCATCCAGAAACAGCATCCGCTCCGGCGGTGGGGTGTTGAACAGGGCGATGTTGACCGTCTCGCCGTGCTGATACGTAGCCTTGAATGGCTGCGTATGGCCATCGACCTTGCGCAGGCCAATCAGTCCCGACGACGCCGATTCGGTCCACCAGTTAGCCGGAGGAATTGTGACCGGGGGCGTGGCGCTGTCGGTCAACGACAGTTCGCTGATCCAGCCGCGGTCGAGGGCGATCACGTCGTTGGCCTTCAGACCGGGCGGCAGTAGCTCGTTGCTAATCGCGCCCGCCGGCAAGGTCGCCGGAATGGAGTACAGGCCTTCGGCCAGGTTCTCTGGGGTGGCCTCGTCCAGGGTCAGGTTGACGTTGGCGGTCTTGCTCTGGACCAGGCGGCCGTACAGCATGCGATTGCCGCTGAACGACTCGGTCTTGTCGGAGTTCTGCACCTCCAGCGCGAGCTGGAGCTGGGGTGCGTTGCCGACCCACCTCAGCGGGCCGGGCTTGCCGTTGGTGTGGCGTTGGGCAAGGTAGACCTTGCCCTGAAAGGAAAACAGATCCTGCGCGGCCATCGGGTCGCGTGCTCCTATATATAGTGTCGGGCGGCCAGACGGCCGCGGGTTCAACGGCGCAGCGAGCGCAGCAGCAGCCGATCGATCTCGGCGGTGATCACATCCAGGCCGGCTTGGCCCATGCGCTCGGGCCGGTCGCCCTTGCGCAGCATCTGCGCCAGCGACGGCCCGTACAGGCGACGGATTGGGGTGCGCGGCACCCGCTTCGGGCCTGCGATCGGAGTGCGTTCGAAAGCAATGTCGGCGCCGCCGTGGCGGCGATGGAAGCCGGAACGCTTGAAGCTGCGCCGGCCGCGGACCGCGGTGTAGTCCAGACCGCGGTCATCGGCGCTGCGTTTGGAGGCGAAGTTCCGCAGACCGACGCCGCGCGCGACGCCGACCAGTTCCATTCCGCTCGCGGTCGTTCGCACGCTCAAGCCTGCGCGGGTACGTGCGGCGGACAGGGTGTACTCGGCTTGGATATCGCGACGGGCGATCACCGGCCAACGGCGGCGCAACGTGCCCAAGGCTCGCCGCTGAGCCAGAGTGACCTTGGCCGGGATCGCGCTGATCCGCCTGGCGGCGTCGAGCACACCATCCGCATCGATAGACAGGTCCATCAGCGGCGATAGCGGATCGTCAGCGCGACCTGGACGGCGACCACCGGCAGCCCTTCGGGCCGATCAAGGAACACGATGTCCTCGACCTGCACCGGCAGACCGTTCGGCAACGGTAGCCAGTCAGCCAGCGCGTCTTCGATGTCCGCAGCGATCGCATGCGACCGGGCATGGGCGTCGACCAGCGACGCCGGCACGGTTGCTTCGACCAGCGCCTGTAGCAATCGATGCTGACCATGGGGTTTGCTGGCATCGCGCTGGATAGCCAAAGCCGCCAGGGTCAGGCCGAGCGCATCGTCGTCGGGATGTTGGGCCGGCTCCAGCGCGACCGCCGAACCGATGTTGGTTCGATAGTCGCGATCGGTACGGATGTCGGTCAACCGTTCGGCGATCCGCTGCAACAAGGTCCAGCTGGAGGCGGGACTAGCCATGCAGGACGGCTTCGTTGACCAGGCCGTCGTCCTTGACCATCGCCTCGACCATCTGGGTACGATCGGATAGCGCGACGACGTCGCCGCGCCTGAACACCCACTCCCGATTCCGGGCCAGCACATGGCGGGATCGGCCGACGACCTGCTGGAACTCTCCGAGACGCTCGACGCCGTCGCGCACCAAAATATGCGATCTCACCGTGTGACCGCCATCGCGTTCAATCCGCGCGACGACGCCGAGCGTCTCGAAGAGTACATCGTCCATTACCTCGAACGAAGACGTCATGCTTTGAGCTTGGGCAGAAGCGCCGGACGATGACACATCGGCAGCGGGTTCGATTGGGTATGCAAGTCGGTGCCGCGGTCAAACTTGCGCGGTGCCTGCTTGCTGTAAAGCAATTGGCCCAGGGTATTGACGCTCTCGTTGAAGTCAGCCGGTGCCACGTAGGTCGCGAAGGTGTCCAAGGTGCCCAGCGGAAAGGCATGCGCCTCGCCCACTTCGATGAAGCGCCGGGTATTCCCCTCGGCATCGCTGGCTTCGCCGGCATATTCCTCGAATCGAACCCCGGCGAAGCGGAAGTCCGAGCGCATGTCGTCGCGCAGTGCGGCGCCTTCCTGCCAACGCTGGTAGGCCTCCTGCACTTTCGGGTGTGCGGTGAGCAAGTCATAGAACTCACTCGACACGAGCACATGGATGCCGCTCATGCGCTCGCCTTGAAGCGACTTGCTCATGTAGCGCTTCAGTTCGATGCACTTGGCGCGCACATCGGTCTTCGGATCAGCCAGTTGGAACTCGAACGTCTTCGGCGTGATATTGAAGATGTCGAACAGGTTTGCGAGCTCGCTGCCGTCCGCGTCGAGGATGACGCCCTTGAGCGCGCCGATCCGCAGGTGTTCGAGCGTGATCGAGTGCTTATTGCGCATTGTCTGGAGGTGGTCGGCCATCACACCCGCGACCGTTTGCAGCTCGCTCTCCGAGCCAAAGGCGCGAACGCCAATCACCTCTTCAGGCAACACCACGTCGTCATGCGGGATATGCGGGACGTTGAAGGCGCGAAGGGCACGCTTGCCGCGCTTGCCGACCGTGCCCGGCGAGCCGACCGGCTGGGTGGGCAGCAGCGACAGCACGCCATTGCGCTCCTCGACCGTGACCTGCCGCGTGCGCACCGGCTTGACCGGGAACAGATTCAGTTCGTCCAGACGGCCGTACTGGTTCGGGAGGATGTTGATCGCGGTGGTCAGCGCGCTCATCGAGAACGCGGGGTTGTGGAACGGGTTATTCATCGACATGGATCAGACTCCACGGCGCACGAGGACGCCGATACCGCGCAGCTGCGCAGTGGCGGCGGCGCGTTGTTCAGGGGTGGCTCGGATCGGCCAGACCAAGGCGTGGTCTGCGACCGTTGCGAGCCGGGCGACGATCAGGCCGTCCGGACTCGGGTCGGTGGTGGTCGTAATCGGCACGATGGCGACACCGGCGGCGATCTCTCGGCCATCGGTGGCCAGCGGATCGAGCGCGGCAATCTCGCCGGTCGCAGTCAGGCGACCGACGACGTGACCGAGCTTGAGCACCTGATCCGCGGCGACGGTGACTTGGTCACGCGAATAGAGGTTGTCGGCTTCGAACTTGAGCAGATCGCCCAAGTTCTGACCCTCGTGGACCGGCGGGTACGTGGTCAGTCGCATCTCAGCGCTCCTTTCGCGCGGCTGCGGCGCGCGCCTTAACGGCATTGATCAACGGGTTGTCGTCGAGCGAGACCGCAGTGGTCGCCATCGGCGCGCTCGGCGACAAGTGGCTGGTGATCTCTGCGGAATTGGCTTTGGCCGCGAGCAAGCGCTGGCGTGCGATGGCGGGGGTAACACCTTCGGCGAGCAGGGTCGCGGTCATCTGCGGCTGGCCGGCCAACTCGCACAGCTCGGCGATAGCCAGGGCGTCGCCGCGGACTTGTGCGTGGGCAGCGTCAAGATCAACGACGGCCGGCGCCGTCGCTTCGGGAGTGGACATCGTGGGGGTCTCCATGAAAGGAAGACGCGCGGTGGCGTCGAGTTCGGTGTGCATTTGCTGTACGGCATCGCTAAGCGTGCCGAGGCGATCGGCCAGGCCGACGTTGATGGCGTCCTGACCGAAGTACAGCGCCGCTTCGGTCTTGCGTACGGCCTCGGCGCTGAGACCGCGCTGGTCGGCGACGGTCAGGACAAACAGTTCGTGGAGGCGGTTGACCTCGGTCTGGATCGAGTTGCGGGCCTCATCGGTCAGCGGACCATGCGGGGTGCCGTCGTTCTTGCGCGCACCCGCGTGGATTGGGGTGAACTTCAACCCCGCGTTCGTATCCGACTGCGACTGATCGACGTGCAAGGCGATGACGCCGATCGAACCGACACCGGCGGTGCGCGTCAGGAATACGCGGTCGGCGGCACTGGCGATCGCGTACGCAGCCGAGAAGGCGGCGTCGTTGGCCACGGCCCAGATCGGCTTGCGGGTTCGGGCCGCATGGATCTGGTCGGCCAGGTCGAACACGCCCGCGGCTTCGCCGCCGGGGCTGTCGATGTCGAGAACAATGCCGCGGACCGACTCGTCGGCCAACGCCGCATCTAACCGGCGTGCGATCGACTGGTAGCTGGTCAACCCAGACAGCGCGTCTAATCCAACGGTCCGCTGCACCAGGGTGCCGTGGACCGGAAGGACGAAAATGCCGTTCTGTGTCGGCAGGGTGGATGGAGGTGTCGGACCCGGCGGCGCCATTTGCGGGGGGGGCACCGTTTGCAACTCGAACTTCGGCGCCAGCACGCCCAGGATCACCTCTAACTTGGCGCGTTGAATGAGCAGCGGCGTGTTGAATACGCGCGCCGCTAGGTGGGGCAGTCCGGTCATGGCGTAGGTTTCGATTCGAGGGCCGGCGTGTCAGCCGGCGGTAGGGCGTGCTTGACGCCGTTGCGGGCGACGACACGGGGATCGGTGTCGAAGACCAGGCCGAGCGCATCGGCCCGTTCCGCATCGGCGGCAATCTCGCGGTCGATGGTCTCGGCGTCGTAGCCGGAACTGGCGATGGCTTCGGAGCGCGAAAGGAGCCCCGCCCGGATGGCCAGGATCATCGCGTTGAACTCCTTCTCCGGATCGACCCAGCTCCAGCCCTGCGGCACCCATTTGCAGACGCGGTATTCGCGCTTACGCCGCCGGTAGCCGGGCAGTTCGATCGCACCCGACAGCACTGCCGCATCGACGAACGCATTCCAGATCGGCCGGCACAGCTGATAGACCAGCACCGCGTGCTGGACCATTTCGCAGCGGCGCCGAAATTCGAGTAGGCCGGCCCGGATCGACGAGTAGTTCACCCCCGACAGGTCGCCGGTCAGCTGCTCGTAGGTGATGCCAATCGCGGCGGCGACGGCGCGGAACTGGGCGCGCAGGAACGGGTCGTAGCTCGACCCCACATCGGCCGGCTGCGAGAAAGTGACGTTCTCGCCGGCCTCCAGAATCTGTAACGTGCCCGGTTCCAAACCGAGCGGTGCATTGCCGGATTCGTCGGGCGGCCCGTCGCCGGGTAAGGGGTCTTCTGGGCCGTCTCGGGTGATGAAGCCGGCGAACATCGCGGCGGTCTTCTTGCGAACCAACTCGGCGTCGTCGTACTGGTCCAGCTCGTTGAGCTTGACCAGCGCGCGCGCCAACCACGGCTCTCCACGGATCTGCCCCGGGCGCAGCGGCCGGAAGATATGGAGGATCTCCGACGCCGGCACCCGGAACGTTTCCATCCCGCCATGGCGCGACATCGGCGCCATCGCCCCGTCCTGCGGGTGTGACAGATACAGGTGGTACGCCACGCGTCGACCGAGCCGATCGAACTCGATGCCGGCCCGGGTCAGGTTGCCGTTCGGCTCCTCCCGATTAAGCGACATCGGCAGGTGCTCGGGTTCGAGCACCTGCAATTGGAGCGGCACGACCAGGCCGTCTTCGTCACGACGCGGACGCAAGCGCACCAGGCACTCGCCCCCCTCCAGCAGCGCGCGGCAGGCCAGGGCTTGCAGGCCATACAGATCGGTCAGCCCGGCCGCATCGGCCTCGTCGCACCAATCCCGCCACAGCGCTTGCAACGCTTCGCGTTGCGGTTGATCAGCGAGCAAGGACTGCGGCTTGATGCCCGTGCCGACCGCGTTTGCGACGAACGCTTCGACCGCGGCATTGGCCCAAGCGTTGCGGCGGACCAGGTCGCGCGAGCGCACCCGCAACGCGTCGCCGGTCGCCAGCAACGCAGCCACGGCACCCGGGTTGCTGGGTTGCCAGGCGGTCGAGCGACGGCCGTAGCCCGATGCTTCATGCACGGGCGAGCCTCCGAACATCGAGGTTCGGAGGCGGGACCACCAACTCATCAGAATCCTTTGTTCGTGGTCACCCGCAAACGGCGGACGCGGCGTGGCTGGCTTTCGGTGCCGGCGAGCGCGGCTTCGATCTCGCGGATCGCGGCCAGCAGTTCATCGACGCTGCGGTACTCGACCAGGCGGTCGCCGAAGCTGACGCGGCGCTCGCCGCGGGCAAGCGCCGCCCTGAGCGCTTTGAGCTGCTCATGGGTATAGGGAAGATCAGACATTGAGAAAATCGAGAGACAGAAACGACGAAGCCGCCCAGCGGGCGGCTTCTTTCATGAGGGGGTATTCGCGCCTCGACCGCAGGGTCGGGCTCCTCTCGCGCTACCGGACCGGCTGGCGGTTCAGGAGCTCATATCCACGAAGCAATGAGGCGCGCGCTTCGTTGAAGGTAAACAGATCCATATAGAACGCCACGCCGATTTCGGTATCGGGGTGATTGATGCTGGTGGCGGTGTTGTAGCCCCGCAGCCCTTCTCGTCTTAGCAGGGCGTCCAGCTCACTCAGACGCTTACGAACCTCAACCCGCCCGCCTTGAATCCCGATCAATCCGTCGTCCACCAGGTCTTGCAGCATGTCCTTGACGTCGGTACTGCCCTTGAAGAATGTCGGGATCATGAGTCCGCTCCTTGAGTATTCTATGTGCGCCGTCCTATCGGCTCCCGCCGATTGGCACCACCCATCATGCACCGAGCCATTGGCTTCGCACCAGCCTGCGCGATCGATGCCTGGATGCGACGGTACTGGCTCCTGTAATCGTGTGGCTATGGGGGATATCCCTCAACGGCTCAGTGTCCACTGATGCACAGTTCTTCACGATCTTTAGACTTCGCTCGAGCTCGACCCAATGCCGCTCCTCGAAGCGATCGACGCCCGCCTGCATAGCCGCGGCGCGTGCCATGACGTAGCAGTCCAACGCCTCGTTCCGATCCCGTCGCTTCTCCCACGTCCGAACGGGGTAGCCGTGGCGGTCCCGGCGGCTGATCAAGTGTTCGGCCGTCAACTGCTGCAAGAATTCGCCGTCGATCTTCGGCAGATGGACGTAGCCGGCCGGAAATGCCGGCTGCCCGTCCGGACCGATCTCGATCGACAAACGCAGGGCGTTGTAGAACTCCAGTTTGGCGATGCCGCCCGCGACCGCGAACAGCTTCAGGCCACGGCGCAACCGCTTGCCCGGCACGCTGACGTCGACGGCGGTCGGAGTGCCGATCAATGCGGCGCCGCTGCCGACGCCTTTCATCGGCAACAGTCGCGGATCGCCGACACTGCGCGCGAAGGCATAGGCCTCCTGCGTTGCAAAGCCCGTATCCAGGCCCAGCCGGGTCAACGGCAGCAGCACGCCGCTGGCGTGGGTCCAGTGCTCCGACAGGATCGCGCCCAGCTGATTCCAGACCGCGGCGCGAGCGGTGTCGCCCATCAGCACCCGGTGCTCAACCAGCCAGGTCTCGCGACCCCGGCCAAAAGCCCAGACCGACACCTCGATCCGGTCCTTCTGGATGTCGGCGCCGCCGGTCAGCAACAAGCCACCCACGGGCACGGTACCGATCCGATACTCCTCACGGCGCTCCAGCAGGCGTTCCCAATCCGGGGCCTCGCCTTCTTCTTCCCAGGTCTCGCCGAGCTCGGTGTTCTTGAACGCCTTCAGCGCCGTCGCCGAACCTTGAGCCGACTCCCAGGCGGCGGCGATGTCGGCCCAGCTGCGCCAGCCCACCGGGGAGTACAGCGACGACAAGTGGTAGCCGGCGGTCTTGCCTTTGTTCTTCGGCGCCGTGGCGATCCAGCGACCCGCCGCCAGCATTGCGGTCTTGTGATGCTCACCGATCGGCTGCTCGCAGGCCTCGCAGATATAGCGCGCAGACCGCGGGTCGCCCCAGGTCCAGCGCAGCTGCTCGAACCGCAGCCATTGCTCGTGGGCGCAGTGCGGACACGGCACAAAGTACCGGCGTTGGTCGGAGGCCAGGTACTCGCGTTCGATGGTGCTGGCGCCGGCAATCGTCGGCGTCGAGACCAGCAGGATCTTGCGGCGGGTGAAGGTACGGGTACGGGCCTCGGCCAGCGCTACCGCATCGCCTTCGCCCTCGACGTCGCGCGGGTAGCCGTCCACTTCGTCCAGAAAGAGGTAGCGCACCGGCATGGAGCGCAGGCCGACCGCGCTGTTCGCCCCGGTCAGGACCAGGACGCCGCCGCGGAACTCCTTGGCCAGGATCGTGTTGCCGGCATCGCGCGCACGCGAGGGCGCGATACGCTCACGCAACGACGGCGATTCCTCGATCAGCGGGTCGATGCGCTGTTTCGAGTTGCGCTTGGCCATTTCGACCGTGGGCGCCACGGCCATCATCGGGCCTGGCGCGCAGGCGATGACGTAGCCGATCCAGTTATTGCCGCACTCGGTGCCGCCGACCTGCGCGCCCTTCATGAAGACAACGCGCTCCGTCGCCGAGGCCGGCGACAGGTCGTTCATGATGTCGCGCAGGTACGGCGTGCGCGCGGTGCGCCAGCGACCCGGCTCCGACGACGAAGTGCTCGACAGCACCCGATCCCGGTCGGCCCAATCGGACACGTCTAGAAACGGATCGGGCGTCAAGCCATCGCGCCACGCCTTCTCAACGTGGTCGAAGCCGTCGTACAAGAATTAGTCCAATCGGGCGTTGAACTCCGCGAGTTCGGTCAGGTGCTGTCGCACTTCGCGCTCCAGCGCGACATGCATGGTGTGTGGGTCAATGCCCAGCTCTGCCGCGAGCATCGAGCTGATCCGCGCCGGCCAGTTCAGCCAGGCATCGCGCTCGGCCCGCGCCAGCGCGAACACCTGCGCCATCGCCTGTGCACGATCGATCAACTCACCCTTGAGCTGGGCGATGCGCAGCTTGTGGTGCTGCGCCTTGAGCACCTCATTGGCGGTGCGAGCCTGCGCGTAGGTGTTGCTGCCGCTCTTGGTACCTACCGGCGCCATGCCGGCCGTATCGTCCTCGGCGGCGGTTGCCGCGCGCGTCCGCGCCTGCCGCGCGGGCACGGCCAGGGGCGGGTCCGGCGCGCGGGTGCTAGCCGCCCACTCGGCGTCGGCGCGCGCGGGGTTGATGGTGCCATCCGCCTCGGCGGTGATGCGGCCGGAGGTGATGGCTTTGCGTACCGCCGTGTCCGACACGCCCCGATGACGGCCGTAGGCGCGGATGGAAATTCCCACAATAGAAGCAGTCGAATCCGGTGCCCGCCGGGCCCGGCGCGGAGGTTAGTGAAGGCGAAGCACGCAAACCCCAGCGCCCATGGGGCGCTGGGGTTTTCCCACTCCGCGTTAGGGAACCGCCGCCGCCTCGTTGACCTCGTCCAGAATCGCGAACCAATCGGGTTCGCTCGGCAGTTCAATACGCGCGTGCTCGCACAGCATCTTCACGATTGCCCAGCAGCTAGACGCCATTGTTCGTGCCGCCAATAGGTCGTCCAACTCCAGCTGCAAGGTGTCGTCCCAGCGCAGTAACTCATGCAGGCAAACCTCGAATCGCTCTAACTGCTTAGCCGTACTGCGAAAGTCCCGGTGTTCACTCATAGTCGCGTGCCTCGTTGCGCCGCGTTGATGCGGCGACGACATGAACGCTTCATTCCGAGCAGAAGCCAAGCAGTTTCGGGCGTTCTCGCGAACTCAATTTCGCGGGGCGCATTCCGCACCCGAGATCGCCGTTTCCAAGTGACGCAGGGCTAACCTGAGCTTTGGCTGGTACTCGGCATCGATGACATCCCAGACCTGCATCAATCGGACCTCGCGCACGACGCGCCCGAGTTGATGCACCGGCAGCGCCACATACTCCGGCTCCAGTCCTTCGAAGTACCGCTCGATGGTCGAGAGCAACCAGCGCAGGGTCATCTCGTCTTCGCCGATTTCGCTGGGCACAGGGCGCTTCGCCAGCCTGCCCTTCGCCTCATCACTATCCAACTCCAGCGGGGCCAACTCCTGCCGACAACCCTCCACCAACCGCTCAAGGACATCGCCGCCGAGGCGGTTGGTCCGGAACGTGATGGTGCGTTCGGCGAGGGCGCTTGCGAGGCCGTAGCAGGCGAAGAGCGTCAGGCGGTTCTCGGCTTCCTCATGTGGCGTGATGGACAGCAGTATCCGTTCCAAACAATCGCTCAGGCTACGCAGCTGTGCTTCGGCGAAGGCTGCATTCTCGTTCATGGCTTTGTCCTTATCGAGCCGCGTCGGTGCGGCGTCGTGATGAACGCTTCCGTTCGGGAGGAAGCCAAGCGCTTTCTGCACTGAAATCAATGGCGAGACAGCGGACGGACAGGAAGCTGCTGAACTACGTTTTGGAAGAACGAAGGCCCCAGCACCCGGTGGGCGCTGGGGCCTTCGTTCTCCCGCACTTACGGTGCAGCCGCTTCTCTATTGAACTTCTCGACCAGTTTCGCCATGTCCGGCTCGTCGGCAATTTCTTCACCCCCGGCCTCGCACAACAAATACACGATGCCCAAGCAAGTCCTCGCCAGTTCTTTCGCGGCGGCCAGTTCCTCGCGGGACAGTGGGATCAGCGGCTCATCATGGATCAACGACTCCAGCGCCGATTGGCACTCGTTCAGATCCACGAGCGTGTTGCGAAACCGGCAGTACGACAGGTTCGGCATTTCGTTTCCTTGGCATCGCCGCGTCGGTGCGGCGTCGTCATGAACGCTTCCGTTCGGGACAAAGCCAAGCGACTTGTTTGCTGACCGCAGGGACGAGACAGCCGACGGACAGGAAGCCACAGGCAAGCGTTTCAGAAGCGGGCCGGTCTAGCCCGCCATCGCAGGCATGTATGGATGGTCGAGCTACCCCCAATGTGGCGGTGAACCGAACGCCGCCCGCACCGCGCGTTTCAATCCCCTAATACTTGCTCGCAAGCCCTTCTCGTACTCCGCATCCGGTATGTCCCAAATCGTCAGCAACTCGGTCTGCCTCAGAAGACGTTCGAGTTGACGCACCGGCCGTGGCGTCGATTGCGGCTCCTGATCGTCCAGGTAGCGGCCAATCGCGCTATGCAACCATCGAAGGACTACTTCGTCTTCGCAAAACTTGCCAGGGACGCGGCGCTTCTCAGACCCACCATTGCCCTCGCCGACGGGTTTCTCCAGTGGCTCCAGTTCGTCTCTACAAGCTCTTAGCAACCATTTCAGCGTTTCCGGGTCGAGCCGACTGGCCCGAAGGGAAGTGCAGTGGGCTGACAACGCGCTTGCGAGCGCATAGCACCCAACCAAGGGCGCGCGGCTAGGCCCTTCAAACATCCGGGCGTTGGATAGCAACAGTAGCTCGATGCATCTGTGCATGCCCTGTAAGTGGGAATGCGCAACAATTTCGTCCACACAGACGTCTCTCATTGTATGTATCCATGGATTCACCGCGTTGTGCGGCGACGACATGAACGCTTCATCCCGCTGGAATATCAAGGTGTTCTGAGCGTATCGCCGACGCCGTACGGCGTGTGGACGGATAGGATTGGAAGAGGGAACACCCCAGCGCCGACTCGGCGCTGGGGTCTGCTCTCTCGCCGAATCAGGTCGCTGCGTGGTTCAGATCATCGAGCACCATAGCGAGATCCATGTCGGGCTCAAACTCCAACGATCCGCGTTCAGCCAACAGCCGCACGATGCTCAGGCAACTGGTGACCAAGCGGTGTGCCGCCTCCAACTCCGCTTCACTCAGCGGGGGTGGATCGCCATCTGTCATGTCTTCCAAGGCCTGCACGCAGTCCGCCAGACCCGAGGCGGTGTTCTGGAATCTGCAATTGGACATACTCGCCATCGTCTCTCTCTTACGTTTCGCCGCATCGTTGCGGCGTCCACATGAACGCTTCCTTTTCAGCAGAAGCCAATAGCATGACGGCGCCGTTTCGACTTCAGACAGGTCTCCGACAGGTTCGCACAGGCCATCTGCGTCTACTCCGGCAATTGGCCTAGCGCTTGCTCCAGTCCGCTGAGCGCGAAGCTGATTCCGTGCTGGTATTCGGCGTCGTCGGGCCGCCATTCGTGCAACCGCTCAGCCACCGCGAGTGCGTGTTCGAGCCACTGGCGCGGCGTCAGCGTCGGTCGGCACAGGAGGAAGCCATCGATCTGGTGGGCCGTTTGCACAAGGGCGCTGGCGACGGCCTCATTGCGCCGCTTGGGCCGACGTTTGATTGGGTTGAACCCGCTTCGTAACCGCTGCTCCCAGTCCCGAAGTTCGCTATCAGCCGCCGCCACGCGTGCACAGAGCTCGACGGGTTCCGTACGCCGCGCACGGTCGAGGCGGGTCCAGGGTTCGAGGAAACCGGCCAGCGCAGTACAAGCCTCTGTTCTGCTAAAGCCATTCCGCCATAGCGACTCCAGATCCGTCGGCGCCTGTTCCACCAACCATCGGATGCGACCGGGCAGCGTACCCAGCGTAAAGAATGCTCGCTCTACGTCTTCCATTTCTTTGTCCTTCCGTTCGCCGCCAAGCGCGGCGACGGCATGAACGCTTCCTTTCAAGGAAAAGCAAAGTGCACTCCGTCCCAGTTCGCGTGTCGGCAGATGGACGGACAAAGTGGCTCGTTCATATCGCTTGCAGATCGCTAGAAGAGGGCACACCCCAGCGCCCATAAGGCGCTGGGGTGTTCGCTCTCGGTCTGCGTCAGACGTCGGCTAGGTTGTTCAGATGCTCGATCGTCATGTCCATGTTTAGCTGAAGCGAAAGATGCATCCCTTGCGCTTCGAACAAGCCCTCAATCAGACCCCAGGCCCCAGCCGCCAATTGCTTGGCCGCCGCCAATTCCTCGGCACACAGCGGCGGGGCGAGCTGCGTACCCATTTCCGCTAGCCGTTCTGCGCAAGCTTCGTGCAAGACCAAGGCGGTGCGAAACAGATGCGAGTCGGGGATTTCAATGTTCATGGTGTCGTTCCTGGTTGGCCGCGACGTCGCGGCAACGACATGAACGCTTCCTTCGGTCGGGAAGCCAAGTGGATGTTGAGAGAAGAATGACCATTCCCCCGTTCTGTTTAGCTACCAGACAATCAAACGGCCTCAGCTGTACCGCGGTTGTCTGGCGACGGTGGATACCTGGACATGGCGACGGGTTCGCTTGGCTTCCGGCGAAACGGAAGCGTTCATGCGTGCACCCAACACGCACGGCCACGGAGGCTGTCATGAACAAGAAGACGCTCGCTACCATCGCGCAGCAGCACTTGGATGTAGCGATACTAGAGACACGCGGCAGCGACAGCCTGGACTTCCATAGCGTTTCGGTGTGGGGCATCGACGCCGCGCTGACCGCCGCCTACTTAGCAGGCTACGCGGCGGCGGTACGCGCGGCCAACGGCAGCCACGTCGACGCGCTTACCACGGAGCGACATACGATGCTGGGCGGCGTCTGGCTCGGAGAAGGCGAAGCCAGCGAGTGGTCGCTCGACCAGCGCGCCGAAACCGTGGTCACCTTGCCTATCCCGGAGGTCGAGCTGCTGGCATACCACTGGACTGAGCGAAAGGCCTGCGATTTGCTCATTCCGACCGCCATCCGGCAACGCCGTATCGCTTGACCTCATTCCCCGAAGCGCAACACATACGCCCCCAAGCGGGGCGTTTTCGTTCCTGTCCGGCGCAGCTGTCCGACACCTGTCTACGGCTGAGAACGATCGTTCTTTATCGCTGCTTTCGCTTGGCTTCGTCGGCGAAGGAAGCGTTCATGTCGCCACACCAACGACGGCCACGGAGGCCACCATGAACGCAAACAACACCTTCCGGTTTCGCCACGCCCTGGCCGCCCTTACGGGATGCCGCACCGAGCTCGAAGCGCTCGTCAGCAGGGCGGGAATCGCGCTTACCGCCGACGAGCTCGATGCTGCGGGCGAGATTGCGGCCCATAGCATTGCAATCATCGAGATGCTCGCGGAGGCAGGCGCGCACGCGGTGCATCTGGCAGAGCTGGCACGCGATGTGCCTGAGATCCTCGACCTACTAAATGCTAGCGCGCCGATGCTAAAGCCCAACCTTGACGAGATGCTCGAAAGCATCGACGACCACCTACAAACCACCCCAGGAAACGCTGAGTACCGAATCGGCTTGAACCGCGCGCGTCGGGAACTCCACCTATCGAAAGAGGCCCTCAGCAGCCGGTGATTCAGCCGAGCCGGAAGGCAGAAGGCGCCCATCGCGGCGCCTTTTGTGCTCGCGTCCCAATCAGATTGTCTGATGGGTGAACACAATGGACTGCGCCCGATCCTTAGCGAAGCCCGCGAGTGGTCGCTCGACCAGCGCGCCGAGGCCCTGGTCACCTTGCCTATCCCGGATATCGAGCTGCTGGCATACCACTGGACTGAGTGAAAGGCCTGCGATTTGCTCATTCCGACCGCCATCCGGCAACGCCGTATCGCCTGACCTCATTCCCCGAAGCGCAGCACATACGCCCCCAAGCGGGGGCGTCTTCATTCCTGTCCGGCGCAGCTGTCCGACACCTGTCTAAGGCTGAGGACGATCGTTCTTTATCGCTGCATTCGCTTGGCTTCGTCGGCGAAGGAAGCGTTCATGTCGCCACACCAACGACGGCCACGGAGGCCAGACATGCAAGACGGAACGCAAACCCTGAAGGACTTCTTAAGCGGAATGAAGACGGGCACCCCCTCGGCGCTGGCCCAACTCACGGTGCTGAAGGACTGGACAGAGGTAGCTCAGCGCGAGATCGAACGCCGCGCCACCTTCTTCCTCCAAAAGCTTCCCGACGACGTCATCTGCGCCATTGCCGAAGGCGAAATCGACGTCCGCAACGCCATCGGCGAAGTGCTCAGCGACTGATCTAACCGCGCGCCCTGCAATGACGGGGCGCGCCTATCCAGACACACCTCACTCACTAAGGAAACCATCATGACCAAGATCGAATTGACCCCGAGCCAGCGTGCCATCCTTGAACTTGCCGTCGAGACCGACGGGCGCGTCGAAAGCTTCCCCAAGAACCTTGGTGGCGGTGCGCGCTCGGCGGTGATGCGCGGCCTGCTGCTCAACGGCCTCATCGCTGCCGAAGGCGCGGGCCACGCGCTGACCGATTTCGGCTACGAGGCGGTCGGCAAGCAGCCGCCGGCAGGGGCGGAAGCCGACAGCGATGCTGACGACGCCGAGACTGAGACCGAAGCCGAGACTGTCGCCGAACGCGTCGTCGCCGACGAGCCGGTCGGTGCACCCGGCGATAGCCTGCCCGAGACCGGCGACTGCACCAGCGACGGCGACACGAGCCTTGCGCCCGCTCCGAGCCCGGTCGCGGCTAAGGCGGCTAAAGCGGCTAAAGCGCCGAAACCGCCGAAGGAGCCGAAGGCCAACCGCGTCGAGCAAGTCGTCGCCATGTTGCTGCGGCCCGAAGGAGCCACCATCCCCCAAGTGATGGAGGTGACTGGCTGGTTGCCGCACTCCACGCGCGGATTCTTTGCCGGTGCGCTCAAGAAGAAGGGGTACACGCTCGTCAGCGACAAGAGCGGCAAGGCCGACCGCGTGTATCGGATCGCGACGGAAGCCGGCACCGAAGCCGACGACGACCGGGCCGGCCGCAGCGACGAGGCCAAATGACCTGATTGACGGCCGGGGATTGGCCCCGGCCGTCGCCACTTTCGGAAACCGACGCCGACCCGCTGGAGTTCCCTGGTAGCGAAGCGTTCATGGGCTCCGCAATACGGAGACAAACGATGCACCCACACGAAATCAAAGGCCCGGACCCTGTGTTCGCTTCACTGCCCGAACGAATTCTCGTTGTGGTCGAGGACGCCCTATCCAATGATGAGTCGTCCACCGACGCTGAGATGGCGCAGTACCTACTGGATATCGGCCTGACCGACGAACAGGCCCGGCATGCGGTGAGCTACCGCGACGTGTACCGCCTCAACATGTGGATGGATTGCTACACACCTATTCGCAGCGCTGTCCGAGTTCGTTACAAACGGGGCCAGCGGCGAGTACGAAGTAACTTGAATCCTGCACCGCCGCCGACCGCGCGGCGGTTCTCTTCTCTCCGATTCAGCTGGCCGGGATGTGTGCCGCGTTTGTGTTGAGAACGGCCGTTCTCGTCTGACACGTTAATGACTTGGAGTTTCAGCGAGATTCCGCAATTAATGACTTGGCTTCCTCCGGGAATGAAGCGTTCATGTCCGCACGCCCACCACGGAAGACCGACATGACCACGACGAGCATTGCGCCCCGCAACCAAATGGTCCGATTTACGCGCAAGGCCGAGAGCCTGTATTGGGTACAGCGGGAACTGGGCGACCTCAACGTCCGAGCCGAGCTTGCCTTGGTCGTCGCGGTCAAGGAGCTGACCGCCGAGGAATACGACGCGTTCGCCAAACGGCTGCTGCGCGCGCGAGACTGGCTGGCCAACTTCGACGGTATCTGCCACGAGGTACTGGAAGTGCGGTGCCCGGGCCGCCCGACGCTCTACGTGAAGTCGAAGGGAACCAACTACGCCCACACCGTTGGGCTGGCGGCGGAGTAAGCCGAGTCCGCGTCTGACACCTTACCCGCGCTACGCCGGCCTCGCGAGCACCGACTGAGCCAAGCCGCTGCTGGCGTCGCCCCCGGGCGCGGCGTCAGCCGCGCAGGGCACGGAGGATTTCGGCGGCGACCTGTGGGACGATCGCATTGCCGGCGGCGCGCAGCTTAGGAATTCGGGCGGATATCCCATCAGCCAGAAGACGAATTCCGGATTCAGGTACCCGGCGACCGGCGAGGGTTTGACTTGTCTGCCAAGCATCCCATTCTCCGGTGCGCTGCCAATGCTCGACGCGTCCTTGTGATCCCGCGTCGTCGGCGTCGCCCAGACCGCCTGCGCCGCCAACGGTCGGGTCGACCCACTGCCGAACTGCTGATTCGGACCGCCCTTCTCGCCGTCGCTCGCGCGCGGCGTGCTCCAGACTGCCTTCACGACTCCCGGTAGGCCATTGCGTCGCTCGGCCGCAAAGTCGCCGCGCTTCTCTGGATCGTTCGCCGTCGCGGTCGGCCAGACCAATTTTGCCGCCACTTGCAAACTCGTAATCGTCCGTCGCTGCCCGCCTCGCATCCTCGACTTCATGGCCAGATGCGCCTCGGGCGACTTGTTGTCGTCGTTCGCTACGGCAGTCGGCCAAACGGCGACCGACGATCCAGACGCGCTCGCGTCGATGCGGGGCGTTGACGGCGCAAGCTGGAACAACAACCGCCCGGCCGGCGTAGCCTTCGGCTTCCAGGTCAGCAAGAACTCCATCGAGCCCCAACGCGATGAGGCCAGCAACGTTCTCGCCCACGAATAGAGCGGGTCGCGCCGATGCAATAAGGCGGCGCAGTTCCGGCCAGAGGTGGCGGTCGTCCGCTTGCGCGCGCTGGCGGCCTGCAACGCTGAACGGCTGGCAGGGGAAGCCGCCAGTCCAGATCGAGTCGTCGTCCGGCCAGCCCGCGAGCCGACAGGCATAAGCGAATCCGCCGATGCCGGCGAAGAAGTGGCATTGGCCGTAGCCGCGCAGGTCGTCTGCGCGAACAGATCGGATGTCTCGGTCATCGACGTCGCCAGGGGGAATCAGGTCGGCCGCAATGAGATTGCGCAGCCAACCGCAAAGGTAGGAATCACTTTCGTTGTAGTAGGCGGGCCGGGTCATGCGAGCGCGGTCTTTGTTTCGGCCTCAGCATCGCGCGCTGCATGCTCGAATAGGACGCCATCCGATTGCCTGGTGGCCGCCTGGCCGGTGTGGTCTTGCCAGCGCCGGACGATCACGTCCGCGTACTTCGGGTCCAGTTCGATCAGGCGCGCGCGGCGGCCGGTCTTCTCGCAGGCGATCATCGTCGTGCCCGAACCGCCGAACGGATCGAGGATGAGATCGCGACTCTTGCTGCTATTGCGGATCGCCCGTTCGACCAACGCCACTGGCTTCATGGTCGGGTGAAGGTCGTTCTTGCTGGTGCGGTCGATGAACCAGACGTCGCCCTGGTCACGGGCGCCGCACCAGAACCGGTCGTTGCCGTCCCGCCAGCCATAGAGAATGGGTTCGTACTGCCGTTGGTAATCGGCATGCCCCATCGTGAACTTGTTCTTGGCCCAGATGATGAAGGTGGACCAGCGACCGCCCGCTGCACGGAAGGCCTCCTGCAAGCGGTCCAGCTCAGACGAGGACATCGCCATGTAGACCGCGCCCTTGGTCGCCGTCAGGATTTGCTGACAGGCGGCCTGGAGGAATACGCCGAAGTCCGAGCCCAAGTTGTCGTTGAGGATTGGGCGGTGCTTGCCGCGCAGCTTGTCCTTGGGGTTGTTGGCGTAATCGACGTTGTAAGGCGGATCAGTGAACGTCATGTCCACCAGCTCATCGCCGAGCAGGGCGGCGTAATCGTCGCTGCTGGTGGCATCGCCGCACAGCACCTTGTGGCCACCACAGATCCAGACGTCTCCGGGGCGCGAAACCGGATGCTCGGTCGGCTCCGGCACCTCGTCATCATCGGTTAGACCGGCCTGGTCATCGATCAGCAGGTCATCCAGCTCGTCTTCGGTGAAGCCCAACAGATCCAGATCGAACTCCGCGTCGCGAAGCTCGGCCAACTCCAGCTTCAGCAGTTCCTCGTCCCAACCAGCATTCTCAGCCAACCGGTTATCGGCGATGACGTAGGCGCGTTTCTGTGCCGGGGTTAGGTGTGCCAGTTCGATCACCGGCACCTGCGCAAGTCCGAGTTGGCGTGCGGCAAGCAGTCGACCGTGGCCGGCGATGATGCCACTGGTTCCATCGACCAGGATCGGATTGGTCCAGCCGAACTCCACGATGCTGGCGGCAATCTGCGCGACCTGCGCGTCGGAGTGCGTTCGTGCGTTCCGCGCAAATGGAATGAGCGCCTCGATCGGGCGCTGTTCGATCTGAAGGCTCAAGGGAGGTCCGAATGCGAACCGGGTTGCAGGGGCTGCAAACCCGAATGAAAGGATTGACGCTAGCGGGGTTTTGCGGCTTGGCCCCCCGCTTCAGGAATCGCTCAGGAAGGACCCGCGATTTCTGGCCGAAAGGCGCAACGTGCAGCCCGACGTGGGCAGCGGACGGTGGAGGCTGGGGCCCCGTGGGCAGAGATACGTGAGCCGTGTGTGCTCGACGTGTGCGCCTTCGGCGCCTGCCTCAAAGATTGAAAGCAAGGCGGTATTCTATTGCCTCATTGCTCAGCGGTACTAACTAGAAACAGGTGATTCAATGTCCTGGCAGGACGAATTTGCGACCTTGCTTTGCTCAATCAATAGCGATCTTAATGATCTACAGAAAGCCTACCAACTGAAGCACGACAATCTTCCCATTTCGATATTCAAGTATCGGAGTGTGGATAGTCGGTCATTGCAAAACCTTCGCGAGGGAACGGTTTGGCTTGCCGATCCAGCAACCCTGAACGACCCTTACGAATGCTCATTGTTGATTGATCCAGCGAGATTGCGACTTGATCTCACGAAGGTTTTGCCGGACGGGATTATTGAGCGCCTGGTTCGAGGTGGATTCCCCGAGGAGCTACTCGCTGCGTGTGATGATACGCAGGAAACACGTTCGGCCAAGATCGATGCGCTCTATGCCGGCCACTCAGTCGAGGAGCGAGAGAAGTTGAAGCCATTGCTACTTCGCTTCCTCGACGAGAACAACGAGTCTTTGGCACGCGAGTTTTCGGTGGCCCTACGAAGTTCTTTCAAGCTCTGCTCGTTCTCGGAACGTGTTGATTCGACACTGATGTGGTCACATTACGCGGATAGCCACAAAGGCTTCTGCATCGAGTACGACGTTCGATCTCTTCCAGAATCTGACCTGAGAGCGCGGTCCTTGTACCCGGTCCTTTACTCCGATGACATATTCGATGCCACGGAATTCTTCCAGCGTGATGCCGCAGAGCGAAATATTTGTCACTCAATTCTCGCTGGCCTTCTCAAGGCCAAGGACTGGAGCTATGAGCGCGAATGGCGACTGATGTTTCCGCATGGCCTTCTAGATTCCGCACGACCGTTCCGAATGCCTAGTCCGATCGGCGTTTATCTGGGAGCGCGCATCAGCAATGAAAGTGAAGCTTCCGTGCGAGAGGCATGTGAATCATTGGGTGTCCCGGTATGGAACATGCAGCATTCGGCACGTCGGTTTCAGATCGAGGTCGCTAGGTAGTCCCTAACAGCATCGGGTGACCAGCTTGCGCAACGCACCGCGATCAGCATGCCGACTAGGCTAGGGCAAAACCGGGGTAGTTGGGACACCCCGATTTCGCAACCTTGGGGACACGAGGTGACATGCGGTGTCAGCAGGACAAAGGCACCGCCGATACTTCCAACGACGCCGTAGAGAAGCGGGGCAGCGGCCCATTGAGGTGAACGGTCACCAGCACCAGGGCGTGTTGCCAACGACGCCACGCCGTCTTGCGGATCAGCCCCGTGCGTGTGCAGACTTCGCGCCACGGCACCTGCTGGGCCCGCAGCCAGACCAGGCGTCGTTGCTCCTCGTCCAGCCACCGCAGCCACCGCACGGTCTCGCCGAATCGGTCGATCGCCGCAGGCGATGCGGCGAAGCGCAGGACAATCCGTTCGTCGGCATAGCCCTCCCACGATTGTCGCTGGATGTCCGGCCAGTACGATGCATAGCCCTGCACCTTCGCCGCCGGCAACCTGCGGGCCGTGATGGCGGCTTCTTGGAACTGATCTGCGACTTTCTGCACGGTCCACTCAGTCATGCGCCTTCTCCCGCTTTCCGTACAGGCGCTCGGCAATCTGGCTCAGTAGTTGCCGCTCCACCCAGTCCAGGCGTGTGTCCTCGGCCGATACGACGAGCAAGCCTTGGTCGCGCCAGCCCTCTCGCTTAAGCCGATCCAGATCCAGCGTCTGCGGCACGAAGCGCCCCAGCGGCGAACGGTATCGGAACTCGGACACGATCATGCCGTCGCCTCCTGCGCGATAGCCCAATGCAGCAGCGCGAGGGCGTCGGCTTCGTTGTCATCCTCCGGCCGATGGCCCCAACGTTTCGCCGCTTCGATCATCGCCGCCTTGTCGGCATTGCCCTTTCCGGTGGCGAACTTCTTGATCGTGCCGACCGGCACGCCCTGGTACGGAATGGCGTGACGCTCACACCACGCGGTGAGCTGCGCCAGGAAGCCGCCGTAGACGTGCGCGGCATCGACGCCGCGGTGGCGACGCACCTCCTCGAAGTAGAGCGTCGAGGGCGGGCCTGCGAAGCGCCACAGATCATCGAGCCATCGGACGAAGCGGAGGTAACGCATGCCGCCGCCCTCGAAGCGGCCGACCTTGAAGTGCTCGGTGCCGCTCATGGCCTGACCGGATAGGCGCAGCGCCCAACCCAGCGTCGTGCCCAAGTCGAGCGCCACCAGTGTCGGCGAGGTGTCCCCGACGACCTGGGTGGCGGATGGGGCAGGGTTGCCGGTCAATGCGCGTGTGTGCGCGCGCACGCACACATGAGAGGGAACCGGCATCTCTGCCCCATCCGCCACCCTCTCGCATAAGTCATTGATTTTAGCCACGGCTCACGCCTCCGAACTGTGTGAAGGATTTCGGCTTCAAACTCAAGCCGGCGAAATAGCGCGCCCCCTTGCCGCCCTTGTACTTGGTGAACTGACGCGTGGTGAGAAGATCCGAGAAGCGCTTGACCGAGCCCACGAACTCACCGCTGCCTTCGGCCCAATCGCGCCAGTCGGCGAACAGATCGGCGACGAGCGCCTTCGACTGCGCATGCACAAAGCAGCGCTCTTCGATCCAATGTCCGAGCGCGTCCTCGCCTTCGAAATACTCCTCGGTGGCATCGACCACGCACTGCGGCGGGCGCAGACCGACCCCCTGCCATTGCAGGCAGCCATCAACGGCCCAGGTCATGATCCCGTCGCGCTCGGCCAGCAGTTTCTCGGTCAGACGCTTGTCTCGCCGCTCGGGCGGGATGGTGACGGTGAACGGCACCAGGTGTAGGCGGCGCTTCATTGCCTCGTCGGCATTGCGGATCGCTGGCTTGTGATTGCCGGCCACCACCAGCTTGAACTGCGGCGTGTACTCGAAAAAGTCCTGCCGCATGAATCGCGCACTGACGGTATCGCCGCCGGTAATCGACTTGAGCTTGGACTCGTTCCAGCGCCGGCCCTGCTCAGTCTCGCTGGCGGACACGAAGCGCGCACCACGCAGGCCGGCCAGTTCGGTCGGATGGCGGTCGTGACGCGATTCCATGAACGTGTCCATCGGCGCGTTCGTCCCGTAGTCGCCGAGAATCGTCGCCAGCACGTTCACGAACACAGACTTGCCGTTAGCCCCGGTGCCGTACAGGAAGAACAGCGCGTGCTCGCGGGTTACACCGGTCAGGCAGTAGCCGGCAACCCGTTGCAAGTACGAGGCCAATTCGACATCGCCGCCGGTCGCATCGTCCAGGAAGTTCCGCCAAGTCGGGCAGTCTCCCTGCGGACTCGCCGTGGTTAGCTTAGTCATATGCTCGCCCCGGGCATGTCGACGCAACGTTCCATCCCGCAGATCCACGATCCCTCGCGGCGTGTTTAGCGCCCACAAATCGCTGTCCCAATCCTCGGCCCGAGAGGCGTGACGGGGATCGCTACGGGCCAAGCGCTCAACGCCGCTCACGGTCGAAGCCGACGCCAGCTTTGAACGCTGCGAGGGCTTGTCGGAGAACGCTTGCGCTGCTCGGCAGACGCCGCGCACGAGATGCTGCAGGACCAACGCCCGATCCGGATTCCAACGCGTGCCGGTCCAGCTAAGCCACTGACCCCAGGCCGCGCAGTAGGACCAATCATCGGCATAGCGTCGGGTGAAGGCCAGGCCAAGGCCGTCGTCGCTGCTCCAATCCAGGCCGTCGAAGTCGATCGGCGGCGGTGCGTCGTCGTTGCCGGGCGAAAGGAAGGTGCGCTCGCCCGCGCGCAGGAACCCGTCGATGTCGAAGCCGTCCTGGGCAGCGTCGGCCGCGTCCCAAGCCAGCGGTTTGTCGTCGGGCGGGTGCAGCAACGCGCACGAGTCGGCGCCGGCCTTGAACGCCGCTTGCGCGGCCTGCATCGCATACTCCCAGCCCGGCTTGTCTTTGTCGGGCCAGATCAGTACGTGCTTGCCGCAGAGCGGCGACCAGTCGGTCTTCTCGATCGGTGCATTCGCGCCGTTCATAGAGGTCGTGGCGCAGGCGCCGCGCTCGATCAACGCATCGGCCGATTTCTCGCCTTCGACCAGGACGACCTCGGTCGCCGCGGCGACGCCGGGCTGGTTGTAGAGCGGCCGTGGCATCGGTGCCTGGTGCTTGCGACGCTTCGCGTCCCACGGCCGGTATTGCTTTCCCTCCGGTGGATCGTAGCGATATACGCACGCGATCAGTTCGCCGTCCGAACTCAGATAATCCCAACGCCCCGTATGCGGGCCAAGTTCGTCCAGCGCGGGCTCCGACCGGCGTCGATTGGGCGACGAGTCGGCCGCTGGCGCTGGAACATGGCCTGCCAGGTCGGCTGCGCGATCGAGCACCGCGGCGAAGTCCTGCCGCGCGTCGAGCCCGGCTTGCGCAGCGATCAAGTCGAAAATGTCGCCGCCCTCGCCGGTGGCGTGATCATTCCACAACCCGGCCTTGTCGCCCGTTAGCGCGATCTCAAGGCTGTCTCCGGTCGCGCCGTGGACATCACCGATAGTGAATCTGCCGCGCCGCGACTTGCCGTCGGGAAATAGCGCCGCTAGCAACGCCTCCAGCCGCAGCAGAAGCGCCGATCTCACCTCTGCTCGTCGGGTTTGACCGTTTGGTGCGGACGCCGGCTCAGCGTCGTTGAAATCGTTCCATGTACTCAATGGGGCAGGCTCCAGCAGCGGTCCTGCCAGGGACAGTACCGACAGGTTTGATGGGTGGGGGTTGTGCTGATTCGGGGCAGGAGCTCCGCGGTGTCGCAGGCGCGTAGGATGTTTACGGCTCGGTCGGATGCGCGTTGTGCCAGGCCGCGGTCAAAGTTGACCCGTTCGGCATAGATCGCCATGTCGTCGGCGCAGATCGCCGTGAAGAGCGCCGGATGCTCGTGGAGTCCGAGGTACGCCTGGTAGAGCGCTACCTGGGTCGCGTAGACCGGGCGGCTGGCGGCGAGCCGCTTCTTCCGAAGTTCCCGAAACGTCTGGGTGCCGACCGCCTTGTTTTCCCAAAGCATCGGATAGCAGAAGCCGCTGGGACCGGCGACGATCACGCCATCGGCGTGACCGCGCATCCGACCGTCGACAGCGGTGAAACCGAACTGCTCGCCGTGCTCGTTACGAGCACGCAAGTCGAAGCCGGCCAGGCGCAACCAGTCCGCCATCCAGTCTTCGACCCGGTGGCCGCGGGCAAACACGCGAAGTACACGGCCGGGAAAGTGCCGACCTGCATCTTTCGGGGTATTGAAGTACTGGAACTGCAGGCGACGGGTGCAGTCTTCGCCAAGACTGGATGCACCGAGGTAGGCACGCGGTGGCAGCAAATCCGCCTCGCGCTCCATGGCTTTATCGACCAGAGTTCCGACATGTTCGGACAGGTCATGCGTGTTGAAATCAAGCATAGGTTCGACGTCGAAAGTGCCAAATGCCAGAAAGAAGATGGCAATGCCAAAATTCAGAATGGAATCGTGTCGTTCTCAAATCCGTCGAGTGGCGGCGCCACCTTGTAGCCGATCGGATGGGACTGCGCTCGAATCGAAGCCTCGTAAGCCTGGGTGATCGACTCGATGACTTCGGTTGCTTGCGCCTGGTTGTAGTAGCCGAGTGGAGTGTCGAAACCGATTCGACCGGCGACGGAGGCAAGCGCTCTCAGGCACGCGCGCTGCGCTTCAGGGGACAATGGGTGTGTCACAGGCAATAGTTCCTCCATCGACGCCGGATCGCTCCGGCGTCGGGTGTCGTAGAGTTGGTGGAAGGCGTTCTGGCACGTCGTCGAACAGAACGCCCAACGGTACGGAGTACGCCGCGGATCACCGATCCGGCGGCGCACGTCCAGATGGCCGAAGCCGCGAGCGGGCTTTCCGCAGGCCCAGCACGGCGTCATCGGCCATGGCGGGAATGGTCGAACACCCGGTTGCGGTACTCGATCAGCGCCTCAGCGTGTCGATCGTGTTCGCGAGCCAGCGCTCGGTAGTTTTGGATCTGTGAATCCAGATCGGCGCTGGACAGCAGACGTAACTCCGTATAGATGCCGTCGCCGTTTGGATAGCGTTCTAGCAGCCGTGGGGTGTGTGACATCGATGCGCCGCCTTACTGAGCCCACGCTGGGCGAGCGGCAGCCGGCGCCGCTGCGGCTTGCGCAGCGTGCGCGACGTTCACCGGTAACGGCGCCGACAACGGGCTGCAGCCGTTGATCGATGCAGCTACCGATCCCATAGCTTCTTTATACTGGGGGTGATCGGGCATGACCGGGATCTTGATGACGGCCTTGTCTTCGCCGTAGCTGTCCTTCTCCCAGTCGACTTTTCCGACGAACACCAAGCCGTCGAGATCGGCGAAGCTCTCGATGCAACGTCCGGCTTGGGCGGCTGCGCTCATGTCGTCAGGGTGTAGGCCGTGCGCGGAATTGAGTGCGCCCTTGATGAAGCCGCGGCCCATCTGGCCCCAGGTTGGTCCTTTCGAGCTCTGCAGACCGATTAGCGACCACAGTTTGCGACGCGCATATTTGCCTTCGAGTACTACGAACTCGCCGTTGAGATAGACGGCGCCGGTGTCACCGCGAGTCGCCCAGCCGTGCAGCCAACCCTGGGTCGGGTCGTTGTAGCCACCGGGTTTGATGGTCATGCGGACCTTGACCAAGGTGCCTTTGGGGATGAGGGAGAACGACGGACTCTCGGCGTCGTTGAAGTTGTTCCAGACCGACATGAGGTTTCCTGCGAACTAATGGAGGGGAGGAGGATTGGGGGCTGCCGCCTCGGGCGCGCCAAGCTTGCGCATGAGCAAGCCCAGGTCCGGAGGCTCGACCAAGTCCAGGCGGCCGGATCGGTCCTTGGCGGGGAACCCCCAGGGATTAGCGGTGTGGCAGACGAATGCGCGATACGGTGGGCCATCCCCGGTGGTGACCTCGGCGAGCGTGATCACCTCATCGACGATGCCCGGCAGTTCCAGACCGGTCTTGGAGCCGTCGATCTGCAATTCGTAGAACTTGCGGTTGAACTCGTCGGTGCGCTGGTCGAGGATGCCGACGAACCAGATGTGCCTATCTCGGGTGTGCTGGATGTGGGTCAGCCAGGCCACCATCTCTTGACCCATCAGGCCGTAAGCCCCACGCGTGTCGGGCTTGTTGGCTCTGTCCGAGAACCCCTGGGGTTGGCCTTTGCACCACTGCAGACACAGCCGGCCGGCGACGGTAATGGAATCGAGGAAGATCGTCCGGTACTTCTCCAGCCCGGCGGGATCGCCATACCGCTGACGCGCGCGATCGTAGTGATCCTGGCTGAACGGCTGACCGTCGCGCAGTGCCGGGTTCGGACCGCCGAGCAGCACAGCGATGTCGCGGCATTCCTCCCAGGTGCGAGGGCGCAGGCTATCGCCGGGCCAGCTCTTTACGGCTAGGTCCCCGGCCTCGATATCTACGAACAGAGTCGTGCTCGGATTGAGCGTCCACAGTTGGAAGGTCTTGCCCAGGCCCCATCGGCCGACGAGGACACCTTTGACGCCGCGGACCTCGGTCAGGCGCTGATCCGCGGTGATGATCGGCAGGGTCATCAACGGCCTCCCGAGAGCTTGCACACCAGGTCGTTGCATGGATCGCCAGTCGGAGCGAGGGAAATGGACGGGGCGCGGGCGGGTGCAGGCATCGACTTTCGATCTCTAGCGCGAGGAGCGTGTGCGGCGGAAAGGCCGCGTGCGCTACAGAGCAGCCAAATGCAGGCTTCGTGGTCGCTCGCAACGCGGAGGGCCAAGATGCGGTCGCAACTTAAAATAGTGATTTCCGTCACGTTTCGTCCCCGGGCGAGGACAGACGGAAGATCGGCTTACCGGTCTTGAGCGTGCGGGCGGCGTCGAAGGACGTGCGCAGTGAGGCTGGCCAGGCGTTGTACCTGGTCTCGCTAATCCGGTAGGTGACCTCTACGAATTCAACGGGATCTTTGCCGGCGGCGCGGATGCGCTCGACGATGCGCGAGAGCTGCGCCTGGTCCCATTCGACTTTCTTCGGCAATTCGACGCTGACGCGGATGTCACTGTCGGTAAAGGTCACCGTGCCGGTGTCCTTGTCGGCGGCCAGCCGTTGCTGCGCCGCGATATGGCTGTACCTCAGGTCCAGCGCTCGGTCGATCCAATCGACGTTCGCCTTCGCGGTCGCGAGGGCCTCGGACGCTTCCTTCTTCAGGTCGAACAGCATCTCGGGCGAATAGTCCGCCAGTTCGGAGGCAAGCCGACCAAGGCATCGTTCCAAAAGCGTCATGCGGCTTCCCCGGCGGCCTGCGGGGCGGCACTCGGCGCGCGGCACTCAAAGTGCTCAACGTCGTCCAGCCGGTATCGGACGACCTGGCCGACTTTGAACGAGCGCGGGCCGATGCCTTCGCTGCGCCATCGCTTGATGGTGCGCGTGGTGACGCTCCAGCGATCAGCAAGTTCTTCGGTGGAAAGGTTGGGCTGGCTCACTGCAACAACTCCTCTCATGCGATGGCACCAATGTGCTTTCGCGGAGAAGCGTCGTACAAAGCCGGCTAGAACCGAAAGATGGAAACGACTAGATCGAAGACTAGATCCAACTAGAAACAACTAGAAGCCGAGAACAGAGAATGACGTTCGGATGCTTCAATCCAAACGAGGCATGAACCAAAACTGGATTGTGCGGTTTGGCACGGATCGGAATGCACTTGTGATATTGCGCAAATCATGAACGGCGCGATAGGCTTTGATTCAGTTCCAGCCACAACTCGAAGTGGTCTGCTTCAAAGGACCCACTATGAACAACGGATTCGTTCGCAACACCTGCTCTGTGCGCCTCTCCGGCGCGCTTCTCCCTCTCATGCACGGCGGCATTCCGGCCTGCAGTGAATCGCTGATAGCGACCGCCAACGCTCTATTCGTGCAAAAACTAGACGATTCAGTGGTATCGGCTTCGCCGATTTGATCGTTCACTAACGAAGAGAATTCCATCGGGCCGGCGACGGCCTGCACGGGGCCTTATGTCCGCGATTCGTCGCGGTAAGGAAGCTTTACTGTGCTCCAGAAATACCTCGACCGGTTCAACAATGAGCCGTATGGCCCGCTGTTGCCTGCGAATAACAGTCGATTCTTCAAAACCCTGGTTTCGATCGGTGCGTTGTTCCCGGCAAAGCGCGCCGTTCGCAGTCAGTGCAAGGTCTGCGCCGCTGAACTGCTTCGCCACGCCTGGACCTACGACGATCAAAGTCTCATCTGCCTCAAGTGCGGCGGAAAAGTTGAGCTTTGGCAGCCGCTTGCGGCAGCGCGAGTGCGCGAGGACTGGCTGCCTACTCAGCTGTCGGCGCAACTCGCCGACGCAGAGCCGGTATGCCTGGTGCCGAATCGTCTATGGCGCTTGGCGGCAGTTTCCATGGGGCAGAAGAACGTCTCCGTGTACCTGTTCCGCTACATCTGGACCGATGAAGTGGACCAGACCATCGCGGCGCTCGATGCAGACGCTGCCGAGCGACAGGTGCTGCTCACGACGAAACGGATCGTGCCGGCGGAGCTGAGCGGAAAAGGGCGAATGGCTATCCCACTGGTCAAGGTCGCGAGGATTGAGCGCGAGGGACTGGTGACCAGCGTTGAGCAGCTGGAAAGCGCAATCGCTTCGCTTGACCCGAGCCCGGAGAAGCCAATCCATGCTGGTAGATGGTTCGAGCTCAGCGACGATGGATCTGTCTTGCGCGTGCAGGGAGAAGAACTGTCACTTCAAAGGAAGCAGCGGGCGTTCGTGCTTGCCATTGCAGAAGCGCATGACGCCGGCCAGCCTCGGCCCAGACAAAGCTGGGTGCTGCGCCGGGCAGGCTACAGCAACAAGAACACCAGTCTTTCGCAGATTTGTAGTCGCAAGGAGTTCCCGAGATTCATCGACTGGAAAAACGGCGAAGTCGCTATACGCAGGCAGCTGCTGCCATCGGAATGACCGAAAGGAAAGGGCATCCAATGACAAACAACTATAGAAGCGACCCATCAAACGACTCGGAGGAACGGGTGAAGCAGATCGGTGATCTGGTCGTCACTGCATTGCGGCGTGTGCAATCGAAGGATCAGCGCGCGCGTGGTTTCTCCGGACCGGTTGGGCTTGATAAGACGGGCGAAACGAGGGTGTATGACGACCCCTTGGAGAGCCGTGGAGGCCGACTGTGATCGAGAAAAGTGTCGCGCAGAAAACCCTTGCCGCTCAGGTGGCGGCGCTGCCGCACCTGACGTGGAAGGAAATCAAAGTGAAGTGGGTGGAGTACTTCGGTGAACCGCCTGGCGTAAACAATCGCCGGTACGCGGTACGTCGCTTGGCTCATCGCCTGCAAGAAGAAGCATATCGATCGGATGCTAACCCTCTCATTGAGAGAAATACCAAACGCATTAATCGTCTGGTCGAAACCGGCAAGGTGACTCGCCGTGCATCAGCGCAAGCGCCGACACCGGGCGTCGTCCTAACACGGGAGCACGACGGTCGACTTCATCGGGTGACGGTACTGCAGGACGGTGGGTTCGACTACGACGGAAGGCGCTACGACAGCCTGTCGAAGATCGCTAGGGAAATCACAGGGACGCGCTGGTCGGGTCCCGCATTCTTCGGGCTGCGACCGCAGTCCAGTAGGAAGGGAGAAAGGCATGAGCCGTGAGGAGAAAATTGGCAACGTCGTGATCTATGCGCGCTCGGACGTGCCAGATCCCGCCGCCATCTTGCAGCAGTACGCGCAGGCCCAGCGTGCAGCGGAGGAAGTGTTCGGCGAATCGGCGACGGTCACCTACTGCGACGACGGCATGGCGGGATCAACGGTCAGGCGCCCGGGTTTGCAATCAATGCTTCGGCACATGGACGCAGGCTTCGTCAGAGCCATTGTTGTCGCATCCGATGACCGGCTGACACGATCGTACATGGACGACCTGCGGCTTAGGGTTCGATTTGAGATCGCCGGTGTACCGCTGATCGTGGCGAAGGGGCAGGCAGCTGAGGCGCTAGCAGCAGATAGAGGCCTCGCCGACGAGAGAGTTAGGCACCAGGAACCCCAGAACGGACTTCCCGCACCCTGGCTGGCGCGAGCGCTGTCGGTCCTGCGTATCAAAAGAGACTGAGGAGTTCATATGTTGAACCTTACCAATCCCGTGCGCGTTGCCATCTACTGCTATTCCGAAGGCGTCGATTCAGATTTCATCGCCTATCAGCGCTACGTCGTGCAGCAGGACCTTGCCGGAAGACTCGACCGTACGCCGGTCGTCTCCCACTATGCGGACGACGGCGTCTGCAGTCGAACCGAAGTCAGGCCGAACTTTCAGCGACTTCTTATAGAGGTTGCGGCCGGCGCAGTCGATTGTGTGGCCGTCACCGAAATGGATCGACTGTCGAATGATCTTGATGGCGCGTCGCACCTAGCTCGATTCTTCCAGCGGCATGGTGTCCTCGTGGTCGAGTGCCTCCCCTCAAAGGGTATCCCGGTTAGGGCGGCCGCATGAACGTCCAAGCACCCGGGCTAAATGCTCAGCCACCTGTCACCCGCTGTGCCATCTATGCGCGAAAATCCACAAGGAAGGGCCTTGAGCGGGAGTACAACACCATCGAGGCTCAGCGCGATGCCGCGCTGGCGTACATAGCCAGCCAGCGTGGGCGAGGTTGGGTGCCCATCGCAACCGTCTATGACGACCCGGGCTGGTCGGCCGCTACCATGATCCGTCCGGGTTTGCAGAGACTGATGGCGGATGTCCGGGCAGGTCTGGTTGACGTCATCGTGGCCTATAAGATTGATCGCATTTCCCGCTCCATACGCGACTTCCAAGAGCTCTTAAAGGTGCTTGAAGAGAAGGAAGTCGCGTTCGTGTCGGTAACCCAGAGCTTCAATACCGCCGATACCGTGGGCCGCCTGACGGTGAACATCTTGATGTCGTTTGCCGAGTACGACCGCGACCTCGATGTCGAGAGGGCCATCGATAAGATGATCGCAAGTAAGGCGAAAGGGCTCTGGATGCACGGTATCCCCCCGCTGGGGTACTTCATCAAGGATCGGAGACTTGCGATCGACCATCTTGAAGCAGCGCAAGTTCGCTTCATCTTCCAGCGACTGATCGAAACGGAATCTATTCAGGCGGTGGTCCGTGACGCAACCGGCATGGGTTACAAAAGCAAGGCGTGGACCACCCGTGCCGGCCGCGTCCGAACGCCCCAGCCGCACGACAAGAGCACGATTCATAAGATCCTGCACAACCGAACGTACTTGGGAGAGCTGAAGCATCGGGACCAGTACTTTACCGATTGCCATCCTCCAATCATTGATCGTGCCGTCTGGGAGAAGGTCCAGGCCATTCTGGCGAGCAACGCAGCGGCAAGAGGGAACGCGAGCCGGGCCAAGGTGCCGTTCCTGCTAAAGGGATTAATCATTGGACCGGACCGGCGAGCCATGACGCCCTACCACACGGTTAAGAGCAATGGTCGGATGTACCGGTACTACATCAGCACCGCGCAAATTCATGAGGGCGCGGCGGCGGCGAAGTTCCCCCGGCTTCCAGCCGCCGAACTGGAGGGAATTGTGGTGGGCTATGTACGACAGATGCTGAACACGCCGGAGATGCTCTCGGCGATTGTCGCGCAGGCGGCAACCTCAGGCGCTGGGCTGGACGAGGCTATGATCGTGGTTGGGATACGGCAGTTTGATCAGGTTTGGGATGCACTGTTTCCGGCCGAGCAGCAGCGACTCCTTCGGCTGCTGATCGAGCAGGTCGTGGTGAATCTTGATGCCATGGAGATCAGGTTTCACCCAAACGGTGTGCTGTCTCTGGCGGACGAGTTGGGTCGTGAAGGGATTGCAGCATGAGGCCCGTAGTCGATACGGCCGGCGCACCGCGCGTCGTACGAACAAGCGACGGCGCGCTGACCGTGATCGTGCCGCTCGCTATTAGTCGCCGCGCCGGCCGGCGGCGCTACGGTCAGGCTAAGGACTGCGACGCTGCAACGAGCGGGTCCCAATTGACCTCGCTGCAACGCGCGCTCGCCAAGGGATACCGCTGGCGGGGAATGCTGGAGCGCGGCGAGATAGCCTCGATGAAAGAGCTGGCCGAAAGCGAATCCACCGACAACAGCTACGTTGGTCGAATCATCAACCTGACCTTGCTAGCCCCAGAGATCATTGCCGGGATCTTGGATGACACCATTCCGGATGTGCAGATCGATCGTCTTGGCATTAGCCCGCCGTTGCTATGGTCCGAGCAGCGACGGTTGGTTGGCATTGATGTGTCTTCTTAGCTCTTCCACGCAAAACCGCAAGAATTGGTCGCCGGTAGTGCGATCGTCTACTCTGAGTCCTCAACCATAAGGAAGATCGCATGCCAAACATCGCTTCGATATTGAAGGAAGAGATCATTCGCTTGACCCGAAAGGAGTTCCGACAGCAGGTCGAGCCGCTGAAGAAGCAGATACTGGCGCAGCGTAAGCAGCTGACCTCGTTGAAGCAGGAGCTTGAAACACTCCGGCGTGCTGTCAAGGCGGGTTCTAAGGGGGCTCGCCAGGCCGATCCGGCCAAGAAGGACCCGACTGCTCCGGCAGCTGCGATTCGATACTCGGCCGCCGGCCTTCGGAAGCTGCGCGAACGACTTGGCCTCAGTCGTGACGCCTTCGCCCCATTGCTGGGGGCTAGCTCGCAGGCGATCTATAACTGGGAGCAGACGGATACTCGGCCACGGCAAGAATTCTTGGAGAAGATCGCTTCCTTGCGAGGCCTGAGTAAGAAGCAGGTTGACGCACTTCTCGAACAAGAGGCGTCGAAGAAGGCGGCACGCAAGCCAGTGGCAACTAAGAAGAGTGCGCGCAAGCCCGGGACCGCGAAGAAGTCGGGCGCCAGCCCCGACGCTTAGTCGCTCGGGCTGGCTCGACCAGCCGAAGCGAGTCTCGTTATGCGAGTCGGGCCCGAACTGGCTTTCGCTATGTGGACGCCAGTTCGCCCTTGAAGAGCCTGCCTCCCGGCTTCCGCTGGCAGGCGCTATTTTCTGGCTCAATCCCTACCGCAGGATCTGGTCGCGCGTTGTCGATGATCCAGGCTCCGTGAGCCGAGCATAGCGACCTTAGCTTAGCGGAATGGGGGGCGGCTCTGACCCTCCCTTTCTCTTAACTTGACCCGCCGCCGTATGCCGCTTGAATCCCGAATGATGCGGGCTTCAAGATTATGTAGCTGACTGGCGTGCCTCATGCTCGGATGCGGCCTTCAGGACTGACTTCAGGAAGCAGCCGCCGCTGAAGAAGGTTGCCGCAAAGAATGCTGCGAGGCCGAAGAACCGGCCCCAACCCGGATCCTGGGTCGCTTCAAGGTAGACGCCACCTGCGAGAGCGACCGCCGTCAAATTCGCACCGAAGAAGTACATCGTACGCGGGAGTTCATCGATTACCGCGTCCGCGATGCGATAAATCATCCCGCCGCGCTTGTAGCGGAGGAGCAACCCAATGGGCGAATAGACGATGAAAAGGGCAAGGATGGTGTACCCAAGATCAGATACCGTATTCCCCTGAAGTTTCGACATCAGCACGCGATTCACCGATTCCTCGGTGCTAAGTTGGTTCGTGGAAAGCCAGATTAGGAGGTAAAGGCTAGCAACAGAAGCTAGGAATATTCCGCCTTCCGTACCTATGAACTGCAATGTTGACACATCTTTCTTTGACTTCAGTTCACTCTTTTCCATGGCGTTCCTCAGTGTTCTGTCGCGTCCTACGTAAGGAGTGTTACCAATCACCCCTTCCGGCCCGTTTGGCTAAGATTTCGTTGTTCGTCTTGTGTGGTTCTGCAGCGTTCCCTGCTCCGCTCTCTGTGCCGGCCGACGGCATCGCCCTCGTCGACCATCCCTGAAGGCCTGAGTATCGCTGAACTGCGAGAGATCAGCGTCAGACTTTTCCGACACTGGCGTCGGATAAGTCCGCAGCTTGTTAGGAACATGGCTGCCCGTGCCGGTTCCATGCCGGTGCCAGAGGGGCTCGTTTAAGAGCAGCCACTGCTGAATCAATCACAAAGCACACTAAATAGATTGCGTGAGAAGCTGGCTCTGCTAATTGTTTCGCGCGCTGCCCGCGTGCCAGTATCGATTGCCTGATGTGATCCGCGCCTGACCTGATCGACCGCGGCAGGTTCCTGATTGCACCCGGGCCCTCATCGACCAAAGGAGTAATCCATGGCAGCACGTTACGTACTCAGCCGTTCCGGCTCGCAGTTTCGTTTTGTCCTGAAGGCAGGCAACCACGAGACCATTCTCACTAGCGAGCTCTATAACGCGAAGAGTAGCGCGGAGGATGGCATAGAGTCGGTAAAGAAGAACTCTGCGCTTGATGAACGCTACGAGCGAAAGGACTCAAGCAATGGAAAGCCGATGTTCAATCTCAAGGCATCGAATGGCCAGGTCATCGGAACGAGCGAGCTGTATTCGAGCGAGTCGGCTCGGGATGGTGGCATTGCGTCGGTGAAGGCGAACGGGCCGACGGCAGAAGTCGACGATCAGACCTAAATTGAAGTCCCTGGATCGAGGGGGCGCCCCTCGATCTTTTTTTACGCCAGATATTGGTCGTGAAGCGGCTTCGACATGAATGATTGCTAGGCCCTACTGGTCGGCGTGAATTCGGCTGCTAGCCTGCTCAGCGACCGAGCGGTACGCCGGAAAGATACTTGTAAGACGCGATGCAGTATCGGCGATAAATAGTGGCCTCAATAGCCGATGCAAGCTCCCGGAGCTACTCGTAGTCAGCCCATAGATGGCGGCCAACTTACCTAGCGGTCAGTTAGGAGCCGGCTGGTGCCATGCCGGCTCTTCACCCAATTCGACGCCATCTACAAACAGTCTTGGATCTTCCAGCAGTTGCTCTGGCATCGCGGACGCGTAATCGGCCGTTTCGTCTATAGTCCAGGAGGTCGTCTCAGCCGTGTGCGTCAACAGATAATGGGAGTGGAGACTCACGACTCGTGACTTGAACTGGAAAGTCCTGATCTGCTCCCGATTGCGATCACGGCGGAGATCGGAAGCTGCAGCGTCTCGCTCCGCATCTAGCACGATGTGCGCCACACCGAGATGACAGCCCCCAAGCTGAGCGTCTATCTCGGCGAGTTTGGAGCGAACATGGCGCGCGCGAGTCGATACCGAGCCGGGGTTCTCGGTATCCCAACTAAGTAGCGCTACGGACGTAAAATTATCTAGATAGCGTGGATCTTCCTCGAGACTTGTTCCTTCGACACCCATCAACACTCGTTGCGAGGGCACGATCTTATGAGTAAAGAGCCGGAATAGTTTAGGCCCGACAAGAAGGCATGTATCTTGAGTGTCGGCACGCAGTCCGTCCATGTCGCCTTGCGTGACGGTGCCTCTTCCAAAATCGTCAGACCATTCATGTTGGATAGGCGATCGACTTAGAGCGAACTCGGCATGGCAGCGAAGGTAGTCTTCCGGAATGGAATCGAGTGGGGCCGCGAAGGTAACATCTAGGTGGACACCAGCGAGCTTCGTTGCGACGAGTTCGCATGCCTTGGCGAACATCGCTCTCACCTTAATGCCTTCATTTCGCTCAAAAAGACTAGGACGCAGCCTTTTGCACTCGATCTGTATATTCGTGCCACCAAGTGCCACTTCCATGTCTGGGCTCCTCTTATCCGACTCTGGAACAAACCTAACGTCGTACCCCTCGTTCAAATAGCGGGCGGCAACGGCTAGTTCAAGCAGAGTGCCTTCAGGATGATCATTTTTCTTCTCGAGCAATTTGTTTACTCGATCAACGGTGCCTTCGACAAGGTGCAATGTGGGTAGGGCACTGCCGATCAGCTTGAGAAAGGGAATGTAGCGGGAGCCAAGCCTCGCATCGAAAAAACGTCGGTCATCGACTAGTGCGTAAGCCTGTAGAATGATTCCGGACGCGGGGTCAGCGGGAGGGAGGAGGTCCACGGGGTCGGGCCAGAGTATCGAGCCAGCCGGTGGCGAACTTGTACGAGTGAAGTGTTCCTTGGCGTCTTGGAGGCGTTCAAGAAGTTCGTGGCCCGCAATTCCGTGGAGCCAGGCAAGCGTCCGCTCAACTTCGAGGTCACGCTCTATACCAATGGTCATCGACGGGTGCCTCTACTGGTCGCCAGGATCATAGAGCGCCGATGGCCTGACGCAATACGAGTCGTCGCAAGTTTCGTAGATGAAGTTGGCGTGCCACCCGGGGCTATTGTGATATTCATCTTCAATAATTTGGTTCGCATAGCTCCACAAACCTACGATCTCGTCCGCGCTCTTGGTCACGTCAAACAGGGGGTGTCAGAATTGGGCCTCGTATTCTGCTTTCGTAAGCTCGTAAGAGTCGATCATGGAGCCTTGCACCCAATTGGTCCGAGCCGCGAAGCGGCTTAGACTGTGGTGTTGGATATCAGGTGTCTACGAGGCCCTGCGCGATTCAGCCCGGGTCGACCGCGGGATGCATTGAGCCTGGATAGCTCGGAGTCGCCGATCCTCGTTGTCAACCTAAGTCCAGCATGTGCTCAGGCAACCTTCCGCAACGGCTGCTGCAATTCGGCCACGTCAAGCGTGAAATCCAGGGGGATCTGAATCGGTTCGACCGGAACGCGCTTGTCGTTGTAGACATCCACGTCAGTCTTTAACTGTACACAATCCCCAACGATCTGCTGGCGACGTTGAGCGAATGAGCGCACGAAGTGGCTGTGCGGTGCGTTGGGGTCGTCCAGATCAGCCCATAGCGAAAGGGTCTTGGTTCCCTGTTTGTGGGTCGCAGCATGGTTTGCCCGATACCGGCGACCATGTACGTCAGTCCGATATTCCTCTCGGAATACCTGAGCGATGTCGGCAGCGATGGCGTCGATCACGGTCTTGGCGTTGGGCTTGTGCAAGCCATTACGCCAAGCCCAGGATGCTACTTCATGCAAGTCCATGGGGCCTTCAATGCCATTCTCGGCCTTGTAGCGCTCAATGTACTCTTTCACTTGGTTGGAATAGGCAGACATTGGGGGAATATCTCTCTTAGTCGGTGTGAACCACGCCCCATCCATCGGTACGGGCGGAGCTGGTGACGAACGAACGTACTTTCACCTGGTGCTTGCGGAACAAGTCATAGCGACGCAGGCGTCGCTGCAATTGACCAACCACTAGGCCCGGGTGGATCCTCAGGCGCTGGGCGAACAACAACACACGTTCTTCCTTGAAGAAGGGAGAAACTCGGGAGACGAACCCCATCAGCTCAGCTTGGTCCACGCAAAACTCGGTGCCAGCCGCATTGGCAATCCTTTCCTCTTCGTTGATCTGGTCGACTGATTCGGACTCGATTTCTTGATCTAGGATGTAGCCCTGATCACGCCCATGGCGTAGCAGTACATGCTCCAATTCGTGACGCAACACAAACCAGAAGTTATCGATCCGATCCAGACGCAGGGTCATGGCTACTACTGGCTTATCGTCGGCCAGCCAGAAGCAGGCGCCATCAATTTTGGTGCCCGCGATTGGCTCTACAATTACGAAACGCACGCCGCATTCGTCCAAGATCCGGGGGACGTGCCGGGTTTCCTCGGGGGCGGTTCTGAGCGCTGACAGGCGCGGCAATGCTTGGCGCAACTTCGGCTCGCTGTAAGGGCCCGTAATCAGCTCGCTGGCCGCTTGCCAAGCTCGGTGCAGCCACGCTAGTTGCAAACTGGACGCTGCGGCGTCGGCATCGGTCTTCTTAGCCGCATGGAAAAAGATCATCGGATCGTTCAACTGCTTGAGGCCAAAAAACTCAAGAAACTGCTGTTCGAGTACATCGATGTTCTTGGACGCAGTAATCCAGCCGCGTTTAATCATTTCGCGGACTGGGAATCGATTGTATAGCTCTGCTCGGCGCGCGATCAGGTCATCGGCGCTGCGGACCTTGGAGAGCTGGTACTGGCTCTCCAAATTCATCCACACCTCCGGGCCTGTACCTAGCGAATCACCCAGCTGGACTGCAGTCTCCGGGGTGATGCTCTTCTTTCCGGCAATGATCTCGTTGATCAGGCGCACCGGGCGACCGATGATTTCGGCCAGTTCAGTCTGCGTCCAATTACGCGCCTCCAGTTCCTCGCGGAGGAACTCGCCCGGTGGAAAGATTTCGGCGAACGTGTTCATGGCGTGTCCTTGGGTCAGTGGTAATCGGCGATTGAGACAATGACGACCAGTTTCCCTTTGTCATCCTCTTCTAAGCGCAGCAGCAGGCGCCATTGGTCGTTCAAGCGCATAGAGCGTTGGCCAACTAGGTCGCCTTTGAGTTTTTCGTAATGCAGTGACTTCATGGCATAGAACGCACGCTCGTCGGGCGATGCTCGTATGAATTGCATGCGCCTGCGGAAGATCTTCACCAACGCGGCATCAAGGCCTGCTGTGTACTTCGGATCCGTCTCCAGTCGCTCCAACGATGGGTCTTCAAACTGGACTTCCATGCGGCTCTACAGCCTCTGTATGTGTCTTTTACACTTAGTGTAATAGAGGTTGTTTTGGCCCGCAAGTGACCAGCGATGGATGTGGTGAAAAGCTCGACCGGGGCGGCCGGACATTGGACCGCGATCCCGCGGCCGGACCCGCGTAGATCGATTCCAGGGCACGCTCAGCCGCTGCCTCGGGGCTTTCACTGGGAAGCACAGCGTGGGATTTGGCGACGTTGGGTGATCGGACTCGCCGGAATTAGATTAATAAAATCAATAGCTTAATGCATCATGTGTCCCATATTGGGACAGCCAGTAGACAATCCAGCACTAGATGAACGTAGTCA
Source organism: Lysobacter antibioticus (assembly GCF_001442535.1). Lineage (NCBI taxonomy): Bacteria > Pseudomonadati > Pseudomonadota > Gammaproteobacteria > Lysobacterales > Lysobacteraceae > Lysobacter > Lysobacter antibioticus. The sequence goes on from NZ_CP013141.1 coordinate 4,109,609, forward strand.
GGATGCGAAGCTAGATTGCATCTTTTCAAGTTGCGCTGGGCGCAACCGGGCGCTAATATTTGCTCCACGTAAAACACGGTGCAAGCTGAGGAGGGTCTCGAAATGACCATCGCCGTTCTCCGCCGCACTGGCGGCTCCATCACCCTCTCGATCCCGAAGGCTATCGCTCAAACGATGGGCGTCGACGCATCTTCAAGTGTCAGCCTGTCGGTGACTGGCCGCACTTTGTCAGTGACTCCGGCGTATTCGATCGAAACGCTGTTAGCGGGCTTGTCCGTCGAGAAC
>NZ_CP013141.1:4109929-4182516 GCF_001442535.1 Lysobacter antibioticus
CCTCGGCCGGCAAGCCGGCGCCGCCCCGTTCAGCCGTGGCCGAGGCGCCCGCGCGCCCGGCCGGCAACCGCCAGTAAGGACGGCCACCCCCGGGTTAGCACTAGCTGGTTTCACATTCGGATCATCGGTTAAATCCAAGATCGGCTACATGCACCCTGAGTCCGGCCGATCGCAGTTCCCGCATTCAGTTTTCAGTGCCATCCGTAGTTCCACGCTAATCAGCGGCCTGAGCCGCTTCCTGCAGGAGAGACGTCAATGAGCAATACGATCAATCCCGGCGCCGACGCCGGTGGCCTGGTGACCACCTTCATCGCTGCGGCCAACAACAACAACAACGGCACCGCCCGCAACGGCGGCGGCGGCGCGACCGCAGCCAGCGGTGGCGGCGGCAGCGGCGGCAGCTGGTACGAAGCCCTGTCGCGCGCCTGGGGCCAGACCCTCGACGCCCAGGCCTCGCGCATCACCGAGCTGTCCGGTTCGATCGGCGGCGGCGGCGACCAGCCCTCGAACATGGTCGCGCTGACCGCCGAGAGCCTGCGCATGCAGTTCGTCTCCAACAGCGCCGCGACCTCGCAGAACAGCGTCGGCGAAGCGCTGAACGCGCTGGCCAGGAAGTAATCGCGACGGCGGCGCGACGTCCGCCGCCGTTCCGAGCCGTCGTGTCGTCCGGGCCGCAAGGTCCGGACGGCCCGGTCCGGGACGAGCGGGCGCGAGCGGCCTCCGGCATTGCCGGGCGGTTTCTCTATGTAGCCTCGCCAGTGGTTTCTTAAAGTAGTTTCTTAAAACGGACTTCACCTTTCGGGAGAAAGGGCAATGATCGAAGCCATCTCAGTCGCGGCCGAAGCCGCGCAGCCGGCAGCCGCATCGCCGGCGCAATCGCCGCAGGCCTCGGCCTACGACGTCCGCGAGTTCGCGGCGGCGTTCGACCGCGGCGCCGCGCCGACGTCCCAGGGCAGCGGCACTGCCCAGGCCGGCGCCACCGCGTCCAGCGAACCCTCGCAGGGCACGCGTGCGGTGCTGGCCGCGCTCGACAATCTCAACGGCGGCGCCGACAAGATCGACGCGGCGTCCAAGACCATGTCGGCCAATTCCGCCGACCTGACGCCGGGCGAGATGATCCAGATGACCATGCGCTGTCACGAGTTCATGTTCACCTCGCAATTGACCTCGAACGTCGCCAACCGTACTTCGGACGGCGTCCAGCAGTTGTTCCGTCAGCAGTCGTAATTCCAAATCGGGGGATGCATGGGTAGGGCGTCAGGCTTCAACGCGGTACGAGTCATGGCGGCCCTGCTGGCTTGCCTGCTGATCGTCGGCTGCACACGCACCACGCTGTACAGCCAGCTCGACGAGCAACAGGCCAATGAACTGATGGCGGCTCTGTTGGATGCCGGTATTCCGGCGGAAAAGGACCCGTCGCCGAGCAAGACCGGTTGGGAAGTGATGGTCAACCGCGGCGACATCCCGTACGCGATGCAGGTACTGAGCTCGCGCGGCTTGCCGCGCGCGCAGTACCGCTCGCTCGGCGAGGTGTTCAAGAAGGAAGGCTTCGCGTCTTCGGCGCTGGAAGAAAAGGCGCGTTATCTGTACGGCCTGTCGCAGGAGCTCTCGCGCACCCTGTCGCGCATCGACGGCGTGGTCGAGGCGCGCGTGCACATCGCCTTGCCCGACCGCGATCCGCTCGGCGGCAACGTGCAGGACTCCTCGGCCTCGGTGCTGGTGTTCGAGCGTCCGGGCCAGAGCCTGCGCGACCGCGAAACCGACATCAAGGTCTTCGTCAAGGACAGCGTCGAAGGCCTGGACGACGTCAACAAGGTCACGGTCAAGTTCTTCACCGTCACCGCGCCACCGAAGGCGCACCAGGCCGGTGGGCCGTTCGCGGCGGTGTTGGGTTCGATCGACCTGACCGTGGTCATCATCGGCGCCGGCGTATTGGTGCTGTTGGCGATCGCGGCGTTCTTCTTCGGCCGCCTGCGTTCGCGCTTCGTACCGGCTGCGGCCACCGCGCCGGCCTCCAACACCCGCAGCGGGGTCTGGAACGGATGAGCGCGTCGATGGCGCTGCGGACGATCCTCACCGAGGTCGATCCGAGCTGGCACGGTGCCGGGACCGATACGATCGATCCCGAACTGCTCGTGTCGGCGCGCCAGAGTCCGCTGGGACGCCGTCTGCTCGCGCGTTGGCTCGCCGCCGATGCGCCGGCCCTGCTCGCACCGCAGCCCGGCGAGGGCTTCGGCGCCGCCGCGCGGCGCTGGCCGCGCGTGCGCATGGCGCGGCTGGTGCGCGACCTCGGCGCGCTGGCCTATGCGCCGGCGATCCGTTCCGAAGTGCGGCGCGAACCGGTGCGCCGGCTCAAGCAAGCGCTCGACAACAGTTACCTGCTCGCGCTCGACAGCCTGGTCTGGGACGGCAAGGTCCAGGCCCAGCTCGGCGCGCAGCTGAGCGCCGAACTCGACGCCGCGCTGCGCGCGTCGGAAGCCGACCAATTGCTGTTCGACCTGCTCGACGGCCGCGGCCGCACCGAACTGCGGGTGTGGGCCGAACGCCGCGACCCCGGCCTGGCCGACTGGTCGCGCCTGCTGCTGCCGCGCACCACCCACGAAGCCTCGGCCTCGCTCGGCACGCATCTGCCGCCGGAAGCGGTCGAACGCCTCTACGCCCATCACGGCGCGCGCCCGCTGGCGGCCTGAGCCGTCGCGCCGCGCATCCAACCACGGAATTCCCATGCACGCAGATCCGCTCCAGTCCGCTTCCCCGTCGTCCGCCGCATCCGCCGCGGCCACGGGCATGACGGACGGCGGCGCGCGCAGGATCGAGCCGAACCGTCCCAGCGCGACGATCTCGGTGTTCGAGCGCAAGCAATTCGAGCGCGCGGTCGCCGGCACGGTGGTGCCGGCCAAGCAATGGAACGCGATCGCCGAACTCGACCAGACGTTGGCGCGCGTCAACGCGCTGTACGCCGAGGCCGGCGACGAGATCAAGCAGGCCCGAGAGGCCGGTTACGCCGCCGGCTTCGCCGAAGGCCTCGCCCGCGCCCAGCAACAGATGGCGCAGCAACTGGCCGACCTCAACGAACGCCGCGCGCGCGTGCTCGCCGACGCCGGCAGCCGCGTTACCGAACTGGCTTGCGCCATCGTCGCGCGCATCTCGCCGGAGTTCGACGCGCGCAGCGTGGTGCCGCCGCTGGTCATGCACGCGGTCGAGGCCGCGCAGGCCGAACAATTCCTGTTGATCCGCGTCCACCCGAGCGTGCGCGAAGACGTCGCCAAAGGCCTCGGCCTGGTGCGCCAGGCGCATCCGGTGGTCGGCGTGATCGAGCTGGTCGACGACGAAAGCCTGGACAAGCTCAGCTGCGTGGTCGTTTCCGAAGCCGGCGAAGTGCGCGCCGGCGTGGCCCAGCAGATCGAGGCGATCCGCATCGCCCTGTCCGGCGCCGAGTACGGCGCGGAGCACACCGAATGACACCCCGCGCGGCCATCGCGGTCGACGCCCTGCCTTGCGCCCGCGGGCGCGCGGAGCGCGCGCGATGAGCAGCCTGCCGCGCACCATCCTGCAAGCCGTGCCGGCGCCCGCCCAGCAGGATCCGCTGATCGCGGCCCTGTCGCGGGTGCAGCCGGTGGTGCGCGTGGGCAAGGTCGCCGAAGCCTACGGCACCATGATCCGCGCCACCGGGCTCAAGGCGATGATCGGCGAGCTGTGCGAACTGCGCAGCCCGCGCGACCGCAACTTCCACCTCGCCGCCGAAGTGGTCGGCGTGTCGCGCCAATACACCTTGCTGACCCCGCTCGGTGCGCTCGACGGCGTCGCCCACGACACCGAGGTCATCGCCACCGGCCGGCAAGCCTCGGTGCGCGCCGGCGACGGCCTGCTCGGGCGCATCCTCGACGCCAACGGCGAGCCCATCGACGGCCTCGGCGGGTTCGGCCCGACCGTGCAGATCCCGATCTACGCCGCTTCGCCGAACCCGCTGTCGCGCCAGCTCATCGAGCGGCCGTTCGCGACCGGCGTGCGCGCCATCGACACGGTCATGACCGCCGGCGTCGGCCAGCGCCTGGGCATCTTCGCCGTCGCCGGCGGCGGCAAGAGCACCTTGCTCGGCATGCTCGCGCGCGGCGGCGACGCCGACGTCAACGTGATCGCCCTGGTCGGCGAACGCGGCCGCGAAGTCAACGAATTCGTCCACGACAACCTCGGCGAAGCCGGGCTCAAGAAATCGATCATCGTGGTCGCGACCTCCGACCGCCCCGCGCTCGAACGCAGCCGCGCGGCCTGGGTCGCGACCGCCATCTCCGAGTATTTCCGCGACCGCGGCAAGCGGGTGATGCTGCTGGTCGACTCGGTCACCCGCTTCGCGCGCGCGCTGCGCGACGTCGGCCTGGCGATCGGCGAGCCGCCGGCGCGGCGCGGCTTCCCGCCCTCGGTGTTCAGCGCCTTGCCGCGCTTGTTCGAGCGCGCCGGCAACAACGACCGCGGCAGCATCACCGCCTTCTACACCGTGCTCATGGAAGGCGAGGACGGCGACGACCCGATCGCCGAGGAAGTGCGCTCGATTCTCGACGGCCACATCGTGCTGTCGCGCAAGCTCGCCGCCGCCTATCACTACCCGGCCATCGATGTGCTGACCAGCCTCAGCCGCACCATGCCGCGGGTCGCCGACGAAGCCCATCAGCGCGCCGCCGGCCAGTTGCGCAAATACCTGGCCAAGCACCAGGACATCGAATTGCTGCTGCAGCTCGGCGAGTACAAACGCGGCAGCGATGCCGAGGCCGACATCGCCATCGAGAAGATCGAGCCGATCCGCAAGTTGCTCAAGCAGTCGTCCCACGACCTGGCCGACTATCGTCAATCGGTGGATGCCTTGCGCAAGGTGTTCGGATGAAGCGCTATCCGCTGCATACCCTGCTGCAACTGCGCTCGCACCGGGTCGAGACCGCGCGCATGCTGGTGCTGGAACGCCAGCGCCAAGTGCAGGAGCGCCGCGACGCCTGCACCCAGATCCAGGGCGAGATCACCGCGCTCAACGACGAACGCGCCGGTCAGCGCCTGCGCCTGATGGACCCGCCGCCGCCCGGCATGCCGTGGCCCATGGCGATGACCCAGCGCGAGGCCCACATCGATCATCTCGGCGAACTCGCGGTCGCCGCGCAACAACGGCTGCTCGACGCGCAAGGCAAGCTGCGCGAAGCCGAAGCCTCGCTCGACGAGGCCCGCAAGGCGTTCTTCCGCGCCAAGGCACGGCTGGACGCGCTGGAAAAACGCAAGGACCTGTGGCGCAAGGAACAGAACACCCTGACCGCGCGCCGCGAGGAAGCCATGAACGCCGATCTGATGCTGGCCACGCGCCAGAACACGAACGGCCCCTTCTGAACGAGGTCGCCATGAGCATCACCCGCAGCTCCTCGACGTCCGATTCCGATTCGGCCCAGCGCAGCGAATCCACGCGCCAGACCGACAAGCCCCGCGAAGCCCGCCGCGAGCCGCCGGCCGAGGGCACCGTCGATCGTTTCCGTAGCCTGATGCAGCAACGCGAAGGCAAGCTCGGCCAGTTGCCCGGCCAGGAAGGCCTGGCGCGCGAGGAAGAAGCCGCGGCGATGCTGAAGAAGCAGGCCCAGGAAGGCGGCCCCGGCAACGCCAAGGCCGACGCGCGCCGCGCCGCGCACGCCGGCGAGGCCCATGCCCGCACCGTCGCCGAGCACTCGCGCCAGCACGGCCGTCTCGAAGAACGCAACGCCGGCAGCGGCCAGGAGCAGGGCCGGCAGGAAATGGCGAGTCTGCCGCCGGCCGAGGCCTCGGCGATGTGGCAGGCGCAACTGGCGATGCGCGACGCCGCCACCCAGACCCAACCGAGCCAGCCGAATTCGAACGCCGCCGCGTTCGCGGATTTGATCGAACGCCACGTGCGCCAGCTCGCGGTCGGCGAGGGCGCCGCCGGGGGCGAAGAAGGCCAGGTCTTGCTGCGGCTCGCCGACAGCACCTTGCCCGGCACCGATCTGCTGCTGACCAAGACCGCCGAAGGCTGGCAACTGCGCGCCGACGTGCGCTCGCGTTCCAGCTTCGATGCGATCCGCGACGCCAGCCCCGAGCTGATGCGCCGCTTCGCTTCGCGCAACCTCGGCCAGCTCAGCATCGATCCGCATTTCCACGACTGAGCCGATGCCCGTTCGTGCCTGGCCCGCTCGCGTCCGGCCCGCCCGTGTTCGAGCGGGCGCGAGCCACGCCGGGTGCGCAGCGGGCAGGGAGATCTCGCTCATGGACAGTTGCATGGCCACGACTACGACCGTCACCGTCGGCGCCGCCGCGCTCGCGTTGCTGCTCGCCGCGTCGCCGGGCGCTGCGCGCGCGCAGGACACGGCGCCGTTGATCGACGGCGTCGGCGCCTACACCCATTCGCAGATCATGCGTCATCGCGGCGACGAGGCCGCCACGCCGACCCATAAGCCGGGCGACAAGCCGGCGCCGAACCAACGCGCCGGCAAGCGCGCGCCCCTCGGCTTCGACAGCCTGACGTTCGCGCCGACGCCGGCCGTATCGAAGACGCTCAACGCGGCCTTTGCCGACAGCCTGACCGGGCGCCGGCCGACCCTCGACCACGCGACCTTGCGCGGCATCGACGCCGAGTTCGTGCGCAATCCGCGTTTTCGCGAGTTGTTGGCGCGCCAGCTCGGCGGCGATCGCGAGCAGGTCCTGCTCGCCCTGCAGTCCGGGCGCCTGCAGGCGCAGTTCCAGCGCCGCCTCGCCGGACACGGCTATTCGACGCGCAATCTCGGCGACGTCGTCAACGCCTTCATGATCTACGGCTGGACCCTGGTCAACGACGGTGCGCGCAGCGATCATGGCGCCGCCTTCGCGGCCCTGCGCCAACGCCTCGGCGACAGCCTCGCGCGCGGCGAGAAAATGACCACGATGGATCGCGCCGACATGCAGGAGGCGGCCGAACTCTACGGTCTGGTCGCGACCCTGGCCGCGGCGGCCTGGCAGAACGCCGGCAGCCCGGCCGAGCGCGCCAGCCTGCGCGACGGCGTCAACGCCATCGGCCGCGGCATCGGCATCGATTTCCGCCGCGTGGCCCTGACCGAGCGGGGGTTCGCGCCGCGGCGCTGAGCCGCAGCGATCCGCTCATGACCGGTTTCCGCACTGACTGCCGCGCGCGGTATGCCGCGCCGCACCGCATGCCGCACCCTGGGGATGCTCCCAGGCTTTCGCGTTCGCGGGCATCGCCGATACTCGATCTCCCCCGGCTCGATCGCCTTCGGCCGCCCGCCGTCCGTCGCGACCGCGACCGCCGGGAGATGCCCGTCAAAGATCCACGCGTTGCCGCTTCCTGAGCGTCGCGCGCGCAGTGTCTACTGATTCGTTATAGCCATCACCGCCATCGTTGCGACAGGAGAGTCCGATGTCCCAGCCCTTCACCCCGACCCAGGAACAGCGCGAGCAGATGTTCGCCGACTTCGAGGCCCTGTTGAACGAACAGTCCGGCATCGACGCGGCCGATCGCGACGCGCTGCTGCACCACTTCGCCCGCGCGCTCGACGATGCCAAGCCCAGCGACGCCGCCGATCCGCAGGCGTTGATGGCCAACCTCAGCCAGACCCTGGACCTGTTGCAGGAAAACCGCATCATCCAGCCGGGCGAGCGCGAGGGTCTGACCAAGGCCTTCGAGGAACCGCTCAAGGACCCGAAGGTGCAGCGCGCGCTCGAGTTCAGCCAGCGCAGCCAGCGCGACGGCGAAGAGAAGGCGCGGCAGTGGCTGGAAACCCAGCCCGACCTCGAAGGCGAGGACACGGCGAGCGGCGGCGGCTCCACGCCGGCACCGCCGCCGAGCGGTTTGCCCTCGTCGCTGGGCATCAAGAAACCGGTCAAGACCTACCGCTGAATCGGCGCGGCCGGCGACGCGGGGTGAGGGCGTTCACAAATCTTGCGAAAACGCCCCGCCGCAACGGTTTCGCCCTAGGGAACGCCCCAGCTATACAGCCTTGCGACGATCCCGATAATTCACCTACAAGCTTACCAATCCCGCTACCGCAGACGATCTGACCGGGGCGGCTGATCTACCCAAAAACCAGGGAGAGCGTCATGTCGGACAACATCATCAACAGCCAGTACGCCCAGTTGTCGCAGCAGAACATGGTCGACAGCGCAGGCGTCGACGAGTCGGGTAACAGCAAGCGCGGCGGCCGTTCCGGTGCCGGCGGCGGCGGCTGGCTGGTGGCGTTCGCCACCGCAATGGGCACGCTCATCGAGAAGGCCGGCAACGCTCTGATGGACAAGGCCGAAGCGATCGGCGACAAGCCGACCGCGGCCGACTCCACCGAGCTGACCGTGCAGAGCCAGATGTACTCGATGTTCATCAACGCCGTCAGCACCGCGTTGAAGACCATGGGCGAAGCGCAGGGCGCGATGGCCAAGCGCAACTAAGCGACACAACGACCCCGGTCGTACGAACGCCAGGCCTCGCGGCCTGGCGTTTTCGTTTGTGCGCTCGCAAGGCGTCGCGGTCGGTAGCGCTGCGCTTGCTCGAAGAAAGCCAGAGCAAGAGCAGAGCTTCCGTCCGCTGACGCGGCCGGGTTACTTTCTTTTGCTAAGCCCAAAAGTCCGCCTGGATTCCCTTCGGTCAAAGGTAACCAAAGAGAGGGCTCTCCTTGCAAGGGCACAGGCCACGAGTGCGGTGCCCGCGCCGGGATTTTTCGATAGGAGATCCTTGTCCTATCGAAAAACGGCGCACGTCCTGTGCGCACCCTCCGGGTCTACGATCGCATCGCGAGATAGGTACTGCGCCAAGCTCATCACGGCAACGGCAACGGCAACGGCAACGGCAACGGCAACGGCAACGGCAACGGCAACGGCAACGGCAACGGCAACGGCCACCGAAACGGTGCACATTGCGGCGGCTCTTGGGTAGGAGCGGCGCGAGCCGCGACCCCGCCATGACGATAACGACGCAGCGATCTGGGAAACGGTCGCGACTCACGTCGCTCCTGCACGGGATGGTGTCGTCGCATTTGGCTGTTGCTGTGCGCCCTCTCGCACTAGCGAAGGCCATCGAAGACCCAGAGGGCGGCCCGCAGGGATGCGGGCCGTTTTTCATCGGGACAGGGATGTCCCGTATGAAAAATCCCCGCGGAGGCACCGATCGTGCGGGCCTGTGATTCAAAGAAAAGCATTTTTCTTTGGTTACCTTTCTTTTGTTGCTTATGACAAAAGAAAGTAACCCGCCGCTTAGTGGCGGAAGCTTTTGGCGTTTGATCTTGATCTGGATCTATGTCTTGCTTGAGCGTTACGCCGCAAGACCATCGCAGCGCGGTCGCGGCTCGCGCCGCTCCTACCCTGACGGGTTGCGGCCCGTCTCAGCGCGAGATTGAGCGGTCGCGGTCGCGGCTTGCGCCGCTCCTGCCCTTCGCGAAAGCATGCTGCCTCGATGGATGACATCGGCGTTGCGGCCTTTGCGCGTCCACCGACACCCGCGTGGCATCGGCGTGTTTACGTCAGCAACACCGCCATCGCAATCCGGCCCCTGGACCGCGCCGCCTCAGCCGCGCTGGTTCAACCGCCGCCCCAGCCACCAGGCGCCGGCCGCGACCGTCACCCCGAGGAACAGGGCGAGGCCGCTGACGCCCGGGGTGGCCCGTTCGCTGACGAACTCGCCGCCCGGCAGCAGGATGATCACCGCCATCGCCAGGCAGGCGTAGGCGACCACGGTCAGCACCCAGAACAGCCACTGCAGCGCGCGCAGCACTTCGCGGCTGGGTTCGTTCTCGTGGCTGGTGCGATGGGTGCCGCCGCGGCCGAGCGCCCACAGCCAATAGGTCAGCGAGGCGCTGTCGACCTTGGCGCCGCGGCGCAGCGGGCGCCGGTAGGGGCTGTCGGCATACACGGCATTGTTCAGCGGGCCGTCGTTGCGCATCAGGTTGAGGCGATCGTTGGCCAGCGGCAGGTTGCGCGGGTCGTTCGGCGCGGCGTTGACCATCAGCGGCACCACGGTCGGCGCCACCAGGGCCTCGCTCGCCGGCGCGGCGACGTTGGCCGGGACCACGTTCGGCGGCGTGCTCAGGCGCTGCATCATCGACAACTGATTGAGCAGGTTCTGCTGCGCGAGCAGGGATTCGCTGTACAACGCGCTCGTCATCGGCGCGGCCAGCACCGCGTTCGGCGTCGCTACGGGTACCGCGAGCGCCGGTGCAGCCGCATAGGCGACCTGCGCCGGCAGGCCGGCGCTGTTCGCCGCGGCCACGCTCGGGTTGCCGAGCAATGCGGTCTGCACGCCGGAAGGCTGCATGGTCATCGCGCTGCCGGGCACCGCATCGGCCGACACCGGCCGGTTCAACGCCGGCTGCAACCCGCTGCTGTTGCCGAGCGCGCGTTCGGACAAGGTCGGCGGCGGGTATTGGGTGATCTGGTTGAACGCGGTCTGGGTGTTGCCGCTCGACTGCATCGACTGGCCGGGCAACAAACGGCTCGGATAGGCGGCGATCTGATCGTCCATCGCCGAACCGGAACTGACCACGTTCGGGGTGTTGTGCGGGCGGTCGTGCTCGGTCGAGCTGGGCGTGGTGCCGGACGGGGGCGTGACCGGACTGGTGTCGCCGCCGTGATTGTTATCGACACCATTGCCGCCGGTGTTGGTATCGCCGCCGCCGTGCGGTTTCTCCAGGCCCGGCGGGCCGTCGCCGTTCAGCCCCGGCGGCGAGCCGGGACCATGGTGATCGTCGCCGCCGAGACCGGGCAGGCCCAGGCCGAGCGGATCGTGGCCATGACCATGACCGCCGCCCAGGCCGGGAAAGGACGGGCGGCCGCCACCCAGAAGTCCGGGTAAATTCGGAAAACCCGACATGGGCGTTCTCCCAGCAGAAACCTCGCACCGGATCGATAGCGCGCCCTGGGAAATTAATCCGCGGCGCGGCCGGGAGCATCCTCGGGCCGACCCTAGGTAAGGCCGGACCTGCGCTGGCGCTGCCGCGCGCGCGTCGTGGGCGCCGAGCCGGGCGCCGCGCGATGGCCGCACTGCCGCGCGCGCTGAGTGGCGTATGTCGATGGGGCATCGATGAAGCTCGTTCGGCATTCGACCGACCTCGCGTCCGACGACCGTGTCCACCGACCATGCGAGCGCGACACGCTGTCTTTGCGCCGGGGATGCATCGTCGCGCATCGCCGACACCGCCTGCATTCCGCGTCGGCCTGCGATCGCCGCACAAACGTGGCAACGCAGGCGTCTTTCGCGTGCACATCCTCTTGTTGCCGTCGAAGCTCTCGGCGAGACTAGTCGCGCAATCTCTACGTCGCGGCGCAACGCCGCGATGCGATCGCAGCACCATCCCTCTGCCGTAAACCCCAACCAGGAACTTCAATGAGCCGACTGCCCGGCCTCGATTTGCTGCGCGCGATCGCTATCGTATGGGTGATGTTTTTCCATGCCGCCGGTGCCGGACTCGGCTCGCCTTACGGCCCGATGTCGGAATTCGGCTGGATGGGGGTGGACTTGTTCTTCGCCCTCAGCGGCTATCTGATCGGCTGGCAGGTGCTCAAGCCGCTCAGCCGCGGCGAACCGCTGCGCTGGGGCGATTTCTATCTGCGTCGCGCCATGCGCGTGTTGCCGGCGTTCTGGGTGGTGATCGCGCTGTACCTGCTGGTGCCCGAGTTCCGCGAGCGCCCCGGCATGCAACCGGCCTGGCAGTTCCTGACGTTCACCGTGAACCTGCTGATCGACTACCAACACAACAAGGCGTTCTCGCATGCCTGGTCGTTGTGTGTGGAAGAGCACTTCTATCTGGTCTTTCCGTTGCTGGCATGGGGGCTGACGCGACGACCGGCGTTGTGGAAAACCCTCGCGCTCGGCGTGCTGTTGGTGGCTGGCGGCATGGTCTTGCGCGCCTGGGTCTGGCAGCTGAGCCTGCCCGACGGCAGCACCGCCTGGGTCGAGCGCGTCTACTACCCGACCTGGATGCGCCTGGACGGTTTGCTCGCCGGCGTCATGCTGGCGGCGATCCGTGCTTATCGTCCGTCGTGGTGGGCGGCGATGATGCAGCGTTCCGGCCTGTTGCTCGCACTCGGCCTGGCCGCCGTCGCGGCGGCGATCTGGCTGTCGCAGAATCGCCTGGGTTTGCAGGCCTCGGTGTTCGGTTTCCCGGTGGTTTCGTTCGGGCTGGCGCTGCTGGTCGCCGCCGCGGCTTCGGAACACCGTTGGACCGGGCGCTTGCGCGTGCCGGGCGCGGCCTGGTTGGCGGCGGCTTCGTTCAGTCTCTATCTGACCCACAAGCAGATGTTCGGCCTGGTCTCGCGCCACTACGGCGATCGACTCGACGGCCAGGGGCTGCTCGCCTTCGCCGCTTATGCCGCTGCGGCGCTGCTTGGCGGTGCGCTTCTGTATTACGCGGTGGAGCGACCGTTCCTGCGTCTGCGCGATCGCATCGTGCAACGGCGCGAGGCCCAAGGCGAGGTCGGATCGGGTGCCGTGCTGCCGGCGGCCCAGAGCTGAGGCGAGGGGCGGGTTCGCCGGATGGCGCCTCCCCACTCCTGTTCATCGGCGGGCGATGCTTGAGGTGTGACTTCTGTCATGTTTCGAGCATCCGGACTATGGCCTAAGGTGGGGAAAGCGCTCCGGACCGCGTTCGGGATAAGGTGGGTTCCGGAATCGTCGGCCGGCGATGCAGATCGCAGGCGGCGAATCCGGGCCGGTCCGTCCATGCACCCCCCGGCGTGGGCGCCTACAGTCCAGTGGCCCGGTCCGTCCGTGGCCGATGTGCTCGAAGCGGGCTTTGCCCGTCGTTGCCAGAGGGGTGTGAACGATGCATCGAACTCGTGCCGAACTCGATGGCGATCTGTGCCAGCTGCGTGCCGCCTTGCCGATGTGGCGGCGACAGTGGCGCGACGATGCCGTGTTCTGGCCGCGCGTCGACAGTCTCGTCGAACGTCTGTTGACGGTGACGCCGCGCCCCGAGCGCGGCCACGTGGTCTCCAACATCAATCGCATGCTGGCGTCGCAGGGCCTGCAGCACGCGCCCTACGAATGAGGCCGGTGCGTCGCGACCGCGACGGCGCCTGCGCTCATCCGATCAATTCATCGAGCAAGGCCGCGACGCGCGCGGCATAGGCGTTCGGCGCGAAGCGCTGGGCGAAGGCGCGGCGTTGTTCGGCGTTGCCGTCGACCGACTCCCGGCCGAGTCGGATCATCAACTGGGTCAGCATCGGCCGGTCGTGCGGATCGAAGCGCGGCATGTCGCCGGGGGCGACTTCTTCCAGGGCGCTGCCTTCGGCCACCGCGACCGGCGTGCCGGCGGCGAGCGCTTCCAGTACCGGCAGGCCGAAGCCTTCCGCATACGAGGGCTGCCACAGGCGCTCGGCATCGACATACAGGCGCGCCAGGCCTTCGTCGTCGATCTCGTCGAACCAATGCACGCCGTTGATCCGCCGCAATTCCGGCCCGACGTCGGCGGGCGAGCCGACCACGGCCAGGTCCGGCGTGTCGTAATGCTGGCGGCGCGCGTCGAGCCAGGCGCGCAGGAACAAGTCGGCGTTCTTGCGCGGTTCGTAGGTGCCGACCAACAGCCAGTAACGCGGCGGCAAGGCGAGCGGCAGTTTGCTGCGGTCGGCCGGCGGCGGCAGCGGTGCGACCGCATCGGGCAGCACGTAGAGCTTGTGCGCATGCGCCGGATACAAGCGTCCGCATTCGGCGGTGGTGTAGCGCGACGGCGTCCAGATCGCGTCGGCGTTGGCGATCGCATGGCCGATCCGGGTCTGGTCGATCAGCCGTGTGGCCAAGGCGCGCCACGGCGAGGTGCGCGGACGACGCAGGGTCAGCCGGAACAGGTCGTGCAGCAGCAACACCTGGCGCACGTCGGCCGGCTTGCGCCACACCGGCAAGCCGCCGTCGGCGGTGGCGATGTAGATATCGATCTTCTCGCGGCGCAGCGCGGCCGGCAGGAAGCCGGCTTCGTAATGCCAGCGGTCGCGCAGGCCGGGGTCGTGGTCGAGCGGCAAGGGCGCATCGTCGCTGACCGCGATGGCGCGATGCGGATGATCGGCCGGTGCGGCGGTGAACAGCACGGTGTCGATGCCGCTGCGGCCGCGCAAGGCGCGCTCCAGGGCCAGCACCTGGCGGCCGGCGGAGGTCGTCGGGGCGGCGGTGGCGGCGCGGTAATCCAGGCCTATGCGCATGCTGCCCGCCTCCGTGCCGGGGCCGGCGTGGGCCACGGCAAGATCCTGGCGACGGCATCGGCCGTCGCGCGCGCGCAGGCAACGATCGCGTTGGAGAACGAGTGTTTCATCGGATCCCGCAAGGCCCTGGGCCAGACCACTAACGGGATTGCAGCCGGATCGACCCTTCCCACTTAGTGCCAAATTAATGCGATAAACATCACATTTATTATGTGATGCAAGTGGGCATGATTGGCCCGGTCAATTGAATCGTTCATGAAAACGATGAACGAAAACAGCGCCTCCCCGTTCAGCTAAACGCGCTTTCGCGGTACAGCGGCCATGCGGCTTGACAGCCTTGGCCTCCGGCTTTATCAACGGATCAGTTATTTAACCTTTCGGTTCATAGACATGTCCGTCGATTCGCTCAATGCGACCTTCGCCGCCCTCGCCGATCCGACCCGGCGCGCGATCCTGGCCCGGCTCGCCCACGGCGAGGCCGGCGTGACCGAGTTGGCCGAGCCCTTCGCCATGAGCCTTCCGGCGATCTCCAAGCACATCAAGGTGCTCGAGCGCGCCGGCCTGATCGCGCGCGGCCGCGAGGCGCAATGGCGGCCGTGCCGGCTCGAGACCGAGCGGCTGCAGGAAGTCTCCGGTTGGCTCGATCGCTACCGGCAGATCTGGGAGCAACGCCTCGACCGCCTCGACGACTACCTCGTGCAGTTGCAGGCGGCGCAGGCAGAACGCGACGACCCACCGCAACGCGGGGACAAGCGCGATGAGCACGATCCCGACTAGCGACAGGAGTGGCTTGCGCTGCGCACGCCGCGCGCGGGGCCTGCGCCGCCATGGCTGACACCGGCGCGTCAGGGCGCAAGCGCGACGGCGCCCCCGCTGCCTTGCCGGTATCGGGCAGGCCGTGTTGCGGTCTGCCGAGCCCCTTGGCGAGCGCCATCCGCAGCACCGTGCGCACGCCACCCGACGGCGTCGCGTCCGCCGCATCGCTGCCGCCACCCTCTGGCGAAGACGGCGAAGACAGAGAGGGCGGGCACGACCCGATCCGATAGCACCCGTTGCGGGCGCGGCGAAACGATGCGATCGCCGTCATCGCTTGCCCGCGCGGAGCGACGAGCGCACGACTTCGGCGCATCGCAGCGATGCGATCGATCAAGCGCCGGCGACCGCGCCCTGCCACCGTTGCGGGGTAGCGATCGTCCGCAGTCCGTACCGCCCGGGGTGCCTCCCGTGCCGGCGATCCGCTAACCGGGCTTTGCGCGCCGATCCCGTGCCGGCGCGTCGTTTCGCGGTCCGTCAGCCCCCTGGACTGGCGGACCGTGGCTTTTGCCGTCGGCCTGCGTCGCCACGGTATTGGCCTGCTGGTCGATCGCGTACTTGTCGATTTCGCCGCGGGCCGTTCGTCGTCCTCATGAGAGCCGCCACCGGGCCGCTCGCCCGCGAGGAACCGACGATGAAATTCATGCTGATAGTCAAAGCCGACCGCGACAGCGAGGCCGGAGTGTTGCCCGATCCGGCCCTGCTGAGTGCGATGGGCGCCTATAACGAGGAACTGGTCCGGGCCGGGGTGCTGCTCGCCGCCGAAGGCCTGCACCCGAGCGCCAAGGGCGTGCGGGTGCAGTTCGACGGCGCCACGCGCCGGATCGTCGAAGGCCCCTTCGCCTCGCCCGAGGAACTGGTCGCCGGGTTCTGGCTGATCCAGGCGCGTTCGCTCGCCGAAGCGGTCGAATGGGTCAAGCGGGTGCCTCACCCGCAGGGCATGCAGGCGCAGATCGAGATCCGCCAGGTCTACGACCTGACCGACTTCGGCGAAGCCCTGAGTCCGGAGCTGCGCGCTGCCGAAGAGCGCATGCGCGACCAGGTCGCGACCTGGTCCAACTGATCGCCGCGCGAACGCAGTGCGGTGGCGTGTCGATTTCCCTCGTGCGGACTCGTCGTTGTTACAAGACCGGCCGCGACGGCCGCCAGCCACGCGACGGCCATGCCCACCTGCCACAGCGCCCGTCTCACCCGGTTTAAACGCCACCACCCCAACCAGGACGACTACGCCATGCAACTGACCACCTATCTGTCTTTCGACGGCGACTGCCGCCAAGCCTTCGAGTTTTATCGCAAGACCCTCGGCGGCAAGATCACCGACATGATGCCGTTCCGCGACCACCCCGGCTGCGAAGGTCTGACCGAGCAGGACCACGACAAGATCATGCACGCGCGTTACGAACTCGACGGCTTCGCGCTGATGGGCACCGACGCTACCGTCATGTACCCCTACAAGGGCGTGACCGGCGCGCACGTCGTCGTGTCCTTGAACGACCCGGCCGAGGCCAAGCGCATCTACGACGCGTTCGCCGACGGCGGCAAGATCGAAATGCCCCTCCAGGAAACTTTCTGGGCGCTGTCCTACGGCATCGTCAGCGACCGCTTCGGCGTGCCGTGGATGATCAACTGCGAAAAGGCGGCCTGACCCCGTCTCGAAGGGTAGGAGCGGCGCGAGCCGCGACCGCGCCATCGCGTTCGCCGGCGAAGGCCGCGATGCCGCTCATCGCGACCCGAGACGACGCCATCGGGCCTCGTGATCTTCGCCGGAGGTCGCTGAATCGCGGTCGCGGCCGGCGCCGCTCCTACCCAGAACGGCGATGCGATCGCGGTCCGGCAGCGCGCCGCTCCTACCCTGAAGCGGGCGCGCGGGCCTCGTCCTTAATGCCCTTGCATCGGCGTGCGCGAGGTGGTCTGATCCTTGGCCGTGACGGCCATCGATACCCACCGTGCCATCGACGCCGTCTGGCGCATCGAATCGGCCAAACTCATCGCCGGACTGACGCGCATGGTGCGCGATGTCGGTCTGGCCGAAGAACTCGCCCAAGACGCGCTGGTGGTCGCGCTCGAGCGCTGGCCCGAGACCGGGGTGCCCGACAATCCGGGCGCCTGGCTCATGCAGACCGCGAAGAATCGCGCGATCGACCGGCTGCGCCGCAAGAAGCTGCTCGACCGCAAGCACGAGGAAATCGGGCGCGAAATCGAGGCCAGCCAGGAGGAAGTCGAGGACGCGTTCTTCGACAAGCTCGACGACGACATCGGCGACGACCTGCTGCGGCTCGTATTCATCTCATGCCATCCGGTGCTGTCGACCGAAGCGCGCCTGGCCCTGACCCTGCGCCTGCTCGGCGGCCTCACCACCGACGAAATCGCGCGCGCCTTTCTCGCCGCCGAACCGACCATCGCCCAACGCATCGTCCGCGCCAAGCGCACCCTGGCCGAGGCGCAGGTGCCGTTCGAGGTGCCGCGCGGCGAAGAGCTGGCGCAACGTCTGGCCTCGGTGCTCGAAGTCATCTACCTGATCTTCAACGAAGGCTATTCGGCCACCGCCGGCGACGACTGGATGCGTCCGGGCCTGTGCGAGGACGCGTTGCGCCTCGGCCGCATCCTGGCCGGCCTGATGCCGAACGAATCGGAAGTGCACGGCCTGGTCGCGCTGATGGAAATCCAGGCCTCGCGTGCCGGCGCGCGCACCGCGCCCGACGGCACCCCGATTCTGCTGCTCGACCAGGACCGCGCGCGCTGGGACCGGATCCAGATCCAGCGCGGGCTGAGCGCGTTGGAGCGCGCCATCCGCCTCGGCGGCGCGCAGCGGCCGTATGCCTTGCAAGCCGGAATCGCCGCCTGCCACGCCAGTGCGCCGACCGCGCAAGACACGCCGTGGCCGCGCATCGCCGCGTTGTACCAGCAACTCGCGGTGCTGACGCCGTCGCCGGTGATCGAACTCAACCGTGCGGTGGCCTTGTCGATGGCGTTCGGCCCGGCCGCCGGCCTGCAACTGGTCGACGCGCTGATCGACGAGCCCTCGCTCAAGCACTACCACTTGCTGCCGACGGTGCGCGGCGACCTGCTGTTCAAGCTTGGCCGGCGCGAAGAAGCGCGCGCCGAATTCGAACGCGCCGCGGCGATGACACGCAACGTGCGCGAACGCGAACTGCTGCTCGCGCGCGCCGCCGAGAGCGTCTGAAGGCCGGCGCGACCGGCGCGTGGGCGAACCCGGGCTCGCACGGCGGTGCCATGGCGGCATTCGTCGTGGGTGTCGCGAGGGGTAGGCGGTAACGCCGCAAGCGTTGTCCCAGGCATGGAATTCACAACATCCGAACGTGCGAAAACCGCGGAAATTTACCGCTTTTTTACACGCCCGCCGACGGCCTCGACCAGGATGCGCGCAACTCGGGCCGCGTGGAGGGAAACACGATGAGCAACCTTGCTATCGGCATAGCCATTGTCGTCGCACTGAATGTCTGGGCCACCGTCGTGGTGGTGCGCAACGAGGAGCCGCACACGCAGACGCTGCGCCGGCAACTGGGACTGGTCTGGCTGCTGCCGGTGCTCGGCGCGACGCTGTGCCTGGCGATACACGCGAGCGGCCAGGTCATTGCCAGCAGGACGCGCCGCGCCGGGGCGATGCGTTACGGGTCGAGCCGCGGTGCGGCGAACGATTCCGGATTTCCGCAGGCGGTGTTCTTCGGCAGCACGGCCGCTCAAGAGGCCGGCGACCACGGCTGGGGCGGCCATTGCGGCAACGACGGCGGTGGCGACTGCGGCGGTGGTGGTGGAGGCGGGGGCGGCGGCGACTGACTCGCGCCGCTCAAACGCCGGCGTCGGCCATCGCACCGACAATCAAGCGGGCCAACGTCGCCGCGGCGTCGGCCTCCTCGATGCGCCCGCGCGTCATCTCGCGCGACAAGGCATCGCCCGCGCCGATGATGGCGACGCAGCGGCGCAGCAACTCATCGGCCGGCAACGACGTCGCGAACGGCGCGAGCAGATCGCGGTAGAAGTTCACATAGCCTTCGACCAGTTCCTGCTGGAACTTTTCCATTTGCTCGTCGCCGGCCAGCGCGGCGTTGATCGCGTGGCATTCCGGCCCGGCGGTGCGGAAGCAACTCATGTAGCTCTCGCCGAGCAGCCGCGCGACATCGTGCAGGCGGTGCGGGGTGCGTTCGAAATCGCGCCGCACCACCGCGTTCTGGCGGTCGTCGATCTGCTTGTACAGGGCGATCAGCAAGCCCGAGCGCGTGCCGAAATGTTCGTAGGCGATCGGCTTGCTGACCCCTGCGCGCTCGGCGAGGTAGCCCAGGGTCAGGGCATCGGTGCCTTGCTCGCGGACGATGCCCATCGCCGTTTCGAGCAACTGCTCGCGACGTTCGGCCTTGGGCAGGCGTTTGGCGGGGGTGTCGGTCATGGAGCGGTCTCGGAGGCGGCGGGGGCAAGGCGGAAGAAGGGCTGAGAAAAAGCGCTTGACAGCATGGGCAGGAGTGTATCTTACTATTGGTAACTTACCAATCGTAGCTTGTGCCTCCGCCCGCCGGGCGCCGCGCACGCTGCCTCATCAAGGAGCTTGGACCATGAACGCAATTACCCACAAACCCGTCCTCATCATCGGCGGTTCCGGCGTCGTCGGCGCCCAGGGCGCGCACGCTTTGCGCCGCCTGCAGCCCGACCTGCCGATCGCCATCGCCGGCCGCGACCTGGCCAAGGCGGCGAAGGTCGCGGCCGAGGTCGGCCGGGCCGAAGCGGTGCGGGTCGACCTGGCGCGCGCCGACCTCGGGTTGGGCGACGAGGCCCGCTATGGCGCGGTGGTCGTGTTCGTCAAAGACGACAGCCTCAACACGCTCAAGTACGCCCAGCGCCACGGCCTGCCCTACGTCAGCACCTCCAGCGGCTCGTTCGAGATCGCCCCGGAAGTCGCGCGCCACCTGCGCCATCCCGGGCGTTCGCCGATCCTGCTCGCCAGCCATTGGCTGGCCGGCACCGCGACCTTGCCGGCGCTGCATTTCGCCCGCGACTTCCGCCGGCTCGACCGCATCGTGATCTCCGCCCTGCTCGACGACCAGGACATGGGCGGCCCGGCCGCGGCCGCCGATTACGAACGCCTGACCACCGCCGCGGCCGCGCAGATCCTCGATCAAGGGCGCTGGCGCTGGGTGCGCGGCGAGGAGGCGGCCGCCACCTTCGCCAGCGTCGACGGCACCGTGGTGGAAGCCGCCGCGTACTCGCCGATGGACGTGGTCAGCTTGGCCGCGGCGACCGACGCGCACTCGATCCGCCTCGACATGGCCCTGGGCGAAAGCGCCAGCCGCCGCCGCGGCGAAGCCTTCTCGACCGAGATCGTGATCGAGCTCGAAGGCGAACGTCACGACGGCACCCAGGCCCGCACTCGCCACGAACTGGTGCACCCGCAAGGGCAGGCGCCGATGACCGCGCTCGGCATCGCGCTCGGCGTCGAACGCCTGCTCGGCCTCGCCGGTGGCGAAGCGGTCACGCCGGGCCTGTACACGCCGGACCTGCTGATCGACCCGGCCTACCAACTGGCGCAGCTGCAGGCCTTCGGCGTGCAGGTCGCACAACGGCTGGCCGTCGAGATCCGCGCCGCCGCCTGACGCCACCTCGCCGTCGCTGCCGGTCATGCAGCGACGGTCCAGCGCAAACCACCCCATCCCCGGCCGACGTCCTGGCGACGTCGGTTGCGACCGCTTGCGGCCTCGCGCCGCACCCAGGACTCCGTCATGGATTTCTCGCGTTTCTTCATCGACCGTCCGATCTTCGCGGCGGTGCTGTCGATCCTGATCTTCGCCGCCGGCCTGATCGCGATCCCGCTGTTGCCGGTCAGCGAATACCCCGATGTGGTGCCACCGACGGTGGTGGTGCGCGCGGTCTACCCCGGCGCCAACGCCAAGGTCATCGCCGAAACCGTGGCCACGCCGCTGGAGGAAGCGATCAACGGCGTCGAGCGGATGATGTACATGAAGTCGGTCGCCGGTTCCGACGGCGTGCTGGTCGTCACCGTGACCTTCAAGCCCGGCACCGACGCCGACCAGGCCCAGGTGCAGGTGCAGAACCGGGTCAGTCAGGCCCTGGCGCGTCTGCCCGAGGACGTGCGGCGCCAGGGCGTGACCACCCAAAAGCAGTCGCCGACCCTGACCATGCTGGTGCACCTGATCTCGCCGGACGGCAAGTACGACTCGTTGTACCTGCGCAACTACGCGACCTTGAAGCTCAAGGACGACCTCGCGCGGCTGCCCGGCGTCGGCCAGATCCAGATGTTCGGCAGCGGCGATTACGCGATGCGGATCTGGCTCGACCCTAACCGCATCGCCGCGCGCGGCCTGAGCGCGGGCGACGTGGTGCGGGCGATCCGCGAACAGAACGTGCAGGTCTCGGCCGGCCAGCTCGGCGCCGAGCCCATGCCGAACCGCAGCGAGTTCCTGATTCCGATCAACGCCCAGGGCCGCTTGCACAGCGAAGCCGAGTTCGGCGGCATCGTCATCAAGAGCGGCGAGGGCGGCGAACTGGTGCGGCTGTCCGACGTGGCCCGCATCGAACTCGATGCCGGCGATTACAGTCTGCGTGCCCAGTTGGACAACCAGGACGCGGTCGCGATCGGCCTGTTCGAGGCGCCCGGCGCCAATTCGATCGGCCTGTCGAACGCGGTGCGCGCGCGCATGAGCGAACTTGCGGAAACGTTTCCGCCGGGGCTGGAATACCGCATCGTCTACGACCCGACCGTGTTCGTGCGCGATTCGATCAAGGCGGTGGTCACCACGCTGCTGGAAGCCGTCGCCCTGGTGGTGCTGGTGGTGATCCTGTTCCTGCAGACCTGGCGCGCCTCGATCATCCCGCTGCTGGCCGTGCCGGTGTCGGTGGTCGGCACCTTCGCCGCGCTGTACCTGCTCGGCTTCTCGATCAATACCTTGAGTTTGTTCGGCCTGGTGCTGGCGATCGGCATCGTCGTCGACGACGCGATCGTGGTGGTGGAAAACGTCGAACGCAACATCGAAGAAGGCCTGACCCCACTCGCCGCGGCGCATCAGGCGATGAAGGAAGTGTCCGGCCCGATCGTCGCGATCGCCGTGGTGTTGTGCGCGGTGTTCGTGCCGATGGCGTTCCTGTCGGGCGTGACCGGCCAGTTCTACAAGCAGTTCGCGGTGACCATCGCCATCTCGACGGTGATCTCGGCGATCAACTCGCTGACCCTGTCGCCGGCTCTCGCCGCGAAACTGCTCAAGCCGCATGGCGCGGTGAAGGATGTGCCGACGCGCTTGATCGAGCGACTGTTCGGCTGGCTGTTCCGCCCGTTCAACCGCTTCTTCGCATCGAGCTCGCAGAAATACCAGGGCGCGGTCTCGCGCGCGTTGGGCAAGCGCGGCGCGGTGTTCGCGATTTATGCGCTGCTGCTGGTCGGTAGCGGCCTGATGTTCAAGGCGGTGCCGGGCGGGTTCATCCCGACCCAGGACAAGCTGTACCTGATCGGCGGGGTGAAGCTGCCGGAAGGCGCTTCGCTCGCACGCACCGATGCGGTGATCCGCAAGATGAGCGCGATCGCGATGTCGACCGAGGGCGTGTCGGCCTCGGAAGGCTATCCGGGCCTGAACCCGTTGCAGTTCACCAACACTCCCAACACCGGCACCCTGTTCTTCGAACTCGATGGTTTCGGCGAGCGCGAACGCAGCGCCGAGGCGATCAACGCCGAGCTCAACGAGAAGTTCGCGGCCTTGCAGGAAGGCGCGGCGTTCTCGTTCATGCCGCCGCCGATCCTCGGCCTCGGTGCCGGTTCGGGCTATGCCTTGTACATCCAGGATCGCAGCGGCCAGGGCTACGGCGAGTTGCAGAACGCGCTCAACGGCTTGAGCGGCGCAGTCGCGCAAACCCCGGGCATGGGCTATCCGATCAGCACCTACCAGGCCAACGTGCCGCAGCTCGACGCGCGCGTCGACCGCGCCAAGGCCAAGGCCCAGGGCGTGCCGCTCGACGAGTTGTTCGAAACCTTGCAGACCTATCTGGGCTCGGCCTACGTCAACGACTTCAATCGCTTCGGCCGCACCTACCAGGTCATCGCCCAGGCAGACGGCGCGCACCGCGACAGCATCGAGGACATCGCCAACCTGCGCGTGCGCAACGTCGACGGCGCCATGGTGCCGCTGGGCTCGATGGTCAGCCTGGGCGAAACCTACGGCCCCGACCCGGTGATCCGCTACAACGGTTACCCAGCCGCCGATCTGGTCGGCGAATCCGATCCGCGCCTGCTGTCGTCGAGCGAAGCGATGCAGTCCCTGCGCGAACTTGCCGACAAGCACTTGCCGAACGGCATGGCCATCGAGTGGACCGATCTGAGCTATCAGCAGGCGACCCAGGGCAACGCCGCGTTGATCGTGTTCCCGCTGGCGGTGTTGCTGGCCTTCCTCGCGCTCGCGGCCTTGTACGAAAGTTGGACTCTGCCGCTGGCGGTGATCCTGATCGTGCCGATGACCCTGCTGTCGGCGCTGTTCGGCGTATGGCTGAGCGGCGGCGACAACAACGTGTTCGTGCAGGTCGGCCTGGTCGTGCTGATGGGGCTGGCGTGCAAGAACGCGATCCTGATCGTCGAATTCGCCCGCGAGTTGGAACTGCAGGGCCGCGGCATCGTCGAGGCGGCGCTGGAAGCCTGCCGCCTGCGTCTGCGCCCGATCGTCATGACCTCGATCGCCTTCATCGCCGGCACCGTGCCGCTTCTGATCGGCCAGGGTGCCGGCAGCGAAGTGCGCGCCGCCACCGGCATCACCGTGTTCGCCGGCATGCTGGGAGTGACCTTGTTCGGCCTGTTCCTGACCCCGGTGTTCTATGTGGCGTTGCGCAAATGGGTTGCACGGGGCGCAGCGGCGCCTGGCCCTGCGGTTGCGGCGCATGTGGCGGCCAGCCGATGAGGCTGCAACGCGCCTGCTCCAGGGTAGGAGCGGCGCGAGCCGCGACCGCGGTGCTTGGGTTTCGCGACCTCACGGCCATGGGGCTGGGCATGGCGGATCGCGGCGTTTGCGGGGCGCGGCTTGATCCCCGGCCTCGGCCGGAATGGTCACCGAATTGATCGTCGTCACAGAAGCGACGCGCGGCTGCAACATCTGCAACATGGGCTATGGATGATGGCGGGTCGCCAGACGCTTCCGGGATGCCGTACCGATGACCGACCCGCAACGCCGCCGCTTCCTGGTCGGGCTCACCGTGGGCGGTGCGGCGACGGTCGCCGGGCCGTTGGCGCTGTGGCGCTGGAGCGGCGGCCACGGGCACAGCCTGGGTTCGGGGCCGGCACCGAAACTGTCGGAGTTGGCGCCGCAGGCGCGCTTTGTGCAGCCGCTGCGTTTGCCCGGCGCCGACGGCCTGCTCGCCGAAGTCGATCTGAAGCAGCCGCTGCGCTTGTTGGCGCAGACTCTCAACATGGGCTTGTTCCCAGGCCCGGCGACTTCGCTGTGGGCCTATACCGGCCGGGTCGGTGCGCGCGAGGTCGGCAATCCGCTGCTGCACGCGCGCCGCGGCGATACGGTCGAAGTGGAACTCGATAATCGCCTCGCCGAGGCGACCACGATTCATTGGCACGGGCTCAGCATCGACGAGGCCAACGACGGCAGCGGCCTGCATCCGGTCGCGCCCGGCGCCCGCCGCAGCTATCGCTACCGCGTCGATAACCGCGCCGGCCTGTACTGGTATCACGCTCATCCGCACGGCCGCACCGGGGCGCAATTGCAGCGTGGGTTGGCCGGCTTGTTGTTGGTCGAGGACGAAGAAGAGCGCACGTTGCGGCAGCGTTTGGGCATGCGTTGGGGCGAGCGCGATCTGCCGTTGATGATCGCCGACAAACAGGTCGGCGCCGACAACGCGATCTTCTACAAGGACGGCGCCGACGATTGGATCGGCAACCGTGTGCTGATCAACTGGACGCCCGAGCCCTACCTCGACGTGATTCCGGCCTGGTATCGCTTCCGTCTGGCCAATGTCGCCAATGCGCGCATGCTGCGGGTGGCCTTCGTGCAGGGCGACCAGGTGTTGCCGATGCAGTTGATCGGCACCGACGGCGGCCTGCTCGGTCAGGCTTGGCCGGTCGACGACGTGTTTCTCGCGCCGGCGCAGCGCATCGACGTGCTGGTCGACTTCGGCGCGCTCACGCCCGGCCAGCGGGTGATGCTGCGCAGCCTCGATTACGTGGCCATGGAGAACGAGGACGAATCCGGCGCCTTCCTGCCCGATCCGATGGCCGATCATCCCGGCGCCACGCCGATGGGTGCCGCGTTGGATCTGATGGAACTGCGTCTGATCGATTGCGCGATCGAGCGCAGGCCGCCGGCGCGACTGCCCGACTTGAGTGCCTTGTCGAAGATCGACCCGTTGCCCGATACCGCCGACTGGCCGGTGCGCGCTCTGCGCTTGCGCATGGATGAGGCCGGGCGCTGGTTCATCAACGACTGGAATTTCCACGACAGCGGCCACGAGCCGGCGTTCTCGGTGCGCCGCGGCAGCCGCGAGGTCTGGGAAATCCGCAACAGCATGACCAGCATGCCGCATCCGATCCATCTGCACGGTTTCCAGTTCCGCGTGCTCTCGCGCAGCATCAGCCCGCCGGATATCCGCGGGCGCCAGGTCGCGCCCGGCGGACTGACCGCGCAGGACTTGGGCTGGAACGACACCGTCGTGGTCTGGCCCGGCGAGATCGTGCGCCTGGCCATCGACTTCGCCCAGCCGCTTACTGGCACGCATCGCTACATGCTTCATTGCCACAACCTCGAACACGAGGACATGGGCATGATGCTGACCTTCGCGGTGACCGACTGATTACCATCCCGATCGATGCCCTGCATTACGGAGTTCCCATGCGCCACGATTTCCTGCGTCCGACCCTGCTCGCCGCTGTCCTGGGGCTGGCCGCGTGCACGCCGCCCGCGAGCGGCCCGAGCAAGGGCGATGCCGCCAGCGAGGGTGCCGGCACGGCGTTGACCGCGGCCGAGCTCGAGAGCGAAAAGGCCCGTATCAGTTACATCGTCGGCCGCGATTTCGCCCGCAGCATCGAACCGATCCGCGGCGAACTCGATCAGCGCATCGTGCTGCGCGCGATCCGCGACGCCCAGACCGGCGCACCGTTGTTGTTCGACGAGGCGCAGAGCAAGAAGATCCGCGAAGGCTTCAGCGAGCATCTGCGCAACAAGCGCGACGGCGAGCTGAAGCAGCTCGCGGCGCGCAACCTCGAAGCCGGCGAGGCCTTCCTGAAGAAGAACGCGAAAGTC
Organism: Lysobacter antibioticus; assembly: GCF_001442535.1. Taxonomy (NCBI): domain Bacteria; kingdom Pseudomonadati; phylum Pseudomonadota; class Gammaproteobacteria; order Lysobacterales; family Lysobacteraceae; genus Lysobacter; species Lysobacter antibioticus. The sequence continues at coordinate 4,136,137 of NZ_CP013141.1, forward strand.
GATGGCGTGGCCAGCACCGCCTCGGGCCTGCAGTACCAGATGCTGCGGGCCGGCAAGGGCGCGCACCCGAAGGCCAGCGACACCGTACGCGTCAACTACGTCGGCCGCTTGCTCGACGGCAGCAAGTTCGAGAGTACCTACGACACTGATCATCCGGCCGAATTCGTCCTTGCCCAGGTCATGCCGGGCTGGACCGAAGCCGTGCAGCTGATGACGCCGGGCAGCCATTACCGCTTCTGGATTCCGGCCAAGCTCGCTTACGGCGAGCAGGGGCTGCCTGGGCAGATCGAACCCAATGCGACCTTGGCGTTCGAGATCGAATTGTTGGAGATCGCAGGGCAAGGGGCGCCGACGCAGGGCGAGTGAGGCGAGAGTGGCTGGACTCGTTCTCTGATCGTGACGCGCGGCTGTCGCATGCTGAAATTCCGTTTGCCTCTCCAGGTGTTCTCGCGAGCTCGTCGCTGCGCCAAGCTCGTCACGGCAAAGGCAAAGGCAAAGGCAAAGGCAAAGACAAAGGCAAAGGCTGTTGCTGTTGCTATTGCTGTGCGCCGTCCCGCACTAGCGAAGGCAATGGAAGGCCCGGAGGGCGGCGCGCAGGGATGCGCGCCGCTTTTCATCGGGACAGGGATGTCCCGTATGAAAAAGCCCTGCGTATGCACCGCTCGTGCGGGCCTGTGATTCAAAGAAAAGCATTTTTCTTTGGTTACCTTTCTTTTGTTGCTTATGACAAAAGAAAGTAACCCGCCGCTTTAGTGGCGGAAGCTCTTGGCGTTTGATCTAGATCTTTGAGAAGCCTCAAGCAAGAGCAGAGCTTCCGTCCGCTGACGCGGCCGGGTTACTTTCTTTTGCTAAGCCCAAAAGAAAGGTAACCAAAGAAAAGGGCTCTCCTTGCAAGGGCACAGGCCACGAGTGCGATGCTGTCGCCGGGATTTTTCGATAAGACGTCCCTGTCTTATCGAAAAACGGCGCACGTCCTGTGCGCCGCCCTACGGGTCTCCACTTGACCGGTAAAACGGCAAAGCAGATCAACATCTCGGCAACGGCAACGGCAACGGCAACGGCAACGGCAACGGCAACGGCAACGGCAACGGCAACGGCAACGGCACGACCGACATCGCGACTCGTGAGCGGAGGAAATACCTGTCGTGTGCTGCTTTTTCCTTGCGACGGCACGCCGCTTCGACGGATGGCTTCGGCGTTGTTTCTTCTGCGCCTCCCTTGGTCGCGGCTTGCGCCGCTCCTACCCCCGCGAAGGTGCGCCGCTTCGATGGATGACTTCGGCGTTGTTTCTTCTATGCGTCCCGTGGTCGCGACTCACGTCGCTCCTACAGAGGAAGGATTCGCGCGCTCCTACCGAGTAGTTGCAGAGCTCGCTGCGGTCGAGGCCCCGTGCCAGCGGCACGGATCGAATATCGACAGAAAGCACATTGTTTTCACCGATTTCGGCGACCGCCCGTCGGCCAAGCAATGATTTGTGACGGCAGCCGCATGCGCCATCGCAACCGGCGCGGAATCCGTCGCAATCGTGTAGTCGTTTAGCGGCCACACTCCGCAGCGTTCGTGGTCCGCCCGGACCCGCACCCGCCCGCCATCACCGTTACGGAGACAGCCAGTGAACCCCATGCTCAAGGGCCTGCCCGCCCAGGGCGCGATCGCCTCGTTGTTGATCGCCGCCGTTTTCGCGCCCGCATCGGCCAGCCAGCGCACGCTGCAGTTGTCCGAGGACGACACCCTCAGCAAGCCGGTGCCGGCGCCCAAGGCCACGCCGCTGGCCAAGGCCGCTGCGCTCGACCGCGTTTGCGAAAGCGGCGCCAAGTGGATGCGCCTGGGGTTCAAGCAGCTCAACCTGAGCGGCTACGACTCGCTGGTGCTGACCAGCAACGGCGGCGACCGCCTGGTATTCGAAGGCCGGCACTGGAACGATCGCAGCTTCCACACCCGCGCCCTGCGCGGCGACTGCGTCGACATCAAGCCCTATTTCAGCCAGCCCGACAGCGCCTTCCAACTCGACCGCTATGAATACAGCACGACGGCGCTGGAACTGGCGAGCGTGGTCGTGGCCGGCGCCGGCGACATCTGCGATACCAGCGGTACGGCCTGCAAGGGCACCTCCGACTTGATCGTCTCGATCAACCCGACCGCGGTCTTCACTGCCGGCGACAACGCTTACGACAGCGGCACCCTGAGCGAGTTCAACAACCGCTACGCGCCGACCTGGGGCCGCTTCAAGGCGCTGACCAGCCCGTCGCCGGGCAACCACGAGTACTACACCAGCGGTGCCAGCGGCTACTTCGATTACTTCAACGGCGTCGGCAACGCCGACGGCCCGGCCGGCAATCGCAGCAAGGGCTATTACAGCTGGGACGTCGGCGACTGGCATTTCATCGCCTTGAACACCATGACCGGCGGCACCGTCTCCTCGACCCAGATCACCTGGCTCAAGAACGATCTCGCCGCCAACACCAAGCCCTGCACCGCGGCGTATTTCCATCACCCGCTGGTGAGCCGCGGCAGCTATAGCGGCTACAGCCAGGTCAAGCCGTTCTGGGATGCGCTGTATGCGGCCAAGGCCGACCTCGTGCTGGTCGGCCACGATCACAACTACCAGCGCTACGGCAAAATGAACCCCAGCCAGGGCGCGGCCAGCGACGGCATCCGCCAGATTCTCATCGGCACCGGCGGTCGCGCCTTCTACGACGTCGACGGCAGCCATGCCTCGCTGGAAGCCAGCAACGACAACACCCATGGCGTGCTCAAGCTGACCCTGACCGCGACCGGCTACACCGGCGATTTCGTGCCGCGCGCGGGCAGCAGCTATACCGATCATTTCACCGGCACCTGCAACAAGGGCGGCAGCCCGTCGCAGTCGCTGACCCTCAATGCGGTGCGCGACGTCACCGTCAAATCCGGCGGCAGCCGCGACAACAGCTCGGTGCTGTTCGCCGACGGCAGCGACGGCGGCCAGCAATTGCGCGGCCTGATGGGCTGGAATGTCAGTAGCGCGGCGGGCCTGAACCTCACTGCGGCGCAGGTGAAGCTGCAGGTCAGCGACCGTTCGACCGGCGTCTACGACTTGTACCAGGTGACGACGAGCTGGAGCGAAAGCAACGCCACCTACAGCGGCGCCACGCTCGGCAGCAAGCTCGGCTCGGTCACCCCGAGCGCGACCGGCGCGCAGTACGTCAGCCTCAATGCCACGGGTCTGCAGTTGGTGAAGAACTGGGCCGCGGGCACGGTCGCCAACCACGGCGTGATCCTGGTGCCGGCCTCCGGCGTCACCGACGGTGTCGACTGGTCATCGCGCGAAGGTTCGAACGCTCCGCAATTGTTGCTGAGCTACACCACGCCCTGAGCCCGCTGCGCTGAAGCAGCCGCTCTGCCGGCGCAGCGCATCCGCGGCCGACGAAGGTATCGTCGGCCGCTTCGATGGACATCGCAGTGTCTTCGCTGCCATCCGGCCCGCGGCGCCCGCAGCGAGCCTGCGGGCGCCGCCGTTACCGGCGACTGCGCCGGCGATTCGCGTTGCGGCAGATCGAATACCTATCGATGGATGCTGCGGATCAGCTCATTGCCGGCAACAACGTACGAGAGCCGACGCCGGCGCCGATCATGAGCTTGACCGATTCCTTGATCCGATCCGCGCCGCCGAGTTTGACCGCGGCGATCAGACGTTCGCCGATGGTCTTGCTCTCGTCGGTGGAGTGCGCCTGCGCGCCGAGCACCGCGAAACCTTTCTCGGTCAGGCGATAGCGCAGGGCCATGTGGACGAAGGCCACACCGTTCAAGGACTCTTTCACGCAGGCGCTGCTGCGCAGATAGCCTTCGTCGAGCAACCATTCGAACGTGGCGCCGCAAGCCAGTATCGCGGCCGCCATGTCTTCGCGATTGGCCGGGTCCAGGCCTGGGATATGTCGCGCCGATTCCTCGGCGTTGAAGCGGGCTACGACGGGATGCTGTTCTAGCGCCGCTGCACAGATGCGCGCAGTGGCAATGCTGAAAACTTCGATATTTTTCATTGATGACGCCCCCTGACGTCCTTGCTATTTACGAGAGGGTTACGTCAACGCCGTGTGATGGGAAAAACGCGTAAAGATCTGAATATCAAGATGATTTATTGATGCGCGTCTCGTTGAATCTGTGATTGCGGATGTGCAGGCATCAACAATCTGACCCACCGCGACAGATGCGCGCCAACAGCGGCACCCGCGCTGGCCCACAGCGTCACGTACGCCGTGCCACGCGCACAAAACGGCACAACTCCGTCGCAATCGGCGGCCTCAGGATTCCGTCGGGAGCAGCTCGATCACGGTGTCGATCGCGTCGGGCAGCTGCTTGGGCAGCTCGACGATCAACTGCCGGCCCTCGCGACGCGTCGTCAGCGCCGAGCCGCCATCGAGCAGGCGCGCCCGGCGCGCGCCGTCGATATCCAGGCGCAAGCGTCCGTCGGCCGGCCGTTCGAACACGTGCAGGTACATGCGGTCCGGTTTCGCGGTGATGCGACCCCAGGCGACCGCATCGAGCGGGCTGGCCTGGGTGGCGTAGACCGATTCGCCGTTGCGGCGCAGCCAGGCGCCGATCTGTTCGAGTCGGGTCGCGCTGGCCGTGGGCACGCTGCCGTCGGCCTCCGGCCCGATGTTGAGCAGGAAGTTGCCGCCCTTGCTGGCGGTGTCGACGAGGTTGCGCACCAACTCGCGCGTCGATTTCCACTGGTCGTCGAGCGCGCTATAGCCCCAGGTGCCGTTCATGGTCATGCAGGCTTCCCAGTCGACGCCGGCCATGCCCTGCGCCGGGATCGCCTGTTCGGGGGTGGTGAAGTCGCCGTGCGCGCGATCGAACCAACGCAGACTGCCTTGCGGATCGTCGTAGCCGAGCGAGCGGTACAAGCGGTTGTTCATGACGATGCCGGGTTGCGCGGCGCGCACCATCGTCATCAACTCAGCGGCGCGCCAGGTCTCGCCTTCCGCGCCGGGATTGGAATAGTCCCACCACAGCACGTCGATCGGGCCGTACTGCTCGACCAGCTCGCGCACCTGCGCCTGCAGGAAATCCTGATAGGCCTTGAGGTTCGCGCGCTGTGCGTAACCCGGGTCGTCGCGGTCGGTGGTCTTTTCCAAGGGGTGCGGCAGCGGGTGTTCGAGGCGGGCGAAATCGCGATACGGATAGGCCGGGTGATGCCAGTCGATCACCGAGTGATACAAGCCCACCTTGAGGCCTTCGGCGCGCGCGGCGTCGACGATCTCGCGGACCAGGTCGCGGTCGACCGCGTCTTTCGCATCGAAACGCGTGACCGCGCTGTCGTGCAGGGCGAAGCCTTCGTGGTGTTTGCTGGTGAACACCAGATACTTCGCGCCGGCGTCCTTGGCCAGTCTCGCCCATTCGCGGGCGAAGCCGGGCTTCGGCTTGAACAGCGGCAGCATCTGCCGTGCGTACTCGTCGGTCGGCACATGCGCATTGCGCTGGATCCATTCGGCCGAGCCCTTGATCGGCTCGCCGTTCCAGCGCCCGGCTGCGCCCGAGTACAGGCCCCAGTGCACGAACATGCCGAAGCGTGCCTCGCGCCACCAGCGCATGCGCGCGTCGAACGCGGCCTGGCTTTCGCTCGGCGCCGCCACCGCGGGTGCGGGAGCGTCGGCAGCCGGCCTCGCCGCCGCGGCGATGCCGCAGGTCGCCGACAAGGCGCCGAGCAAGGCAGCCGAGAGCGCCGCCCGATGGAGCATGCGGTGAATCGAACGACGGCGACGCGTAAACGACATGCTCTTGCTCCGACGGTAACGAACCGCAGGCATCGAAGCAGACCGATGGCGATGCGGTCAACCGTTATGCGTCGTCGATCCGCCGTCGCCATCGCGAAAGCGATAGAGCTTTTGACGCAGACGCGAATCTCCAAAAAATTCCAATGCCTGTCCAGGCATCGCATAAGCATGCGCGTGGATTCGAATACGCACGCGGATTCATCGGCCGATGCCTGTGAGCGACGCGCGACTGCGACTAGACTCGGGTCATCGAACACCGCCGCGGACCGCATCGGTCGCGGCCGCAACGCGAGGAGTTCCATGGATCGACGTCGTTTCCTGATCGCCGGTAGTGCCGGCGCCGTGACCTTGAGCGCCGCGCCGGCCGCCCTGGCCGAACTCGAAGCGCACGATGCGAAGCCCGCGGCCGGGGTGCGGCCGCGGCCGACGCCGCAGCAATTGGCCTGGCAACGCGAAGAGTTGGCGCTGTTCGTGCATTTCACCGTCAACACCTTCACCGACCGCGAATGGGGCGAGGGCGACGAAGACCCGCAGGTGTTCGCGCCGACGCAGCTTGATGCCGGGCAGTGGGCGCGTGCGGCCAAGGCCGGCGGTTTTCGCAGCCTGATCCTGACCGCCAAGCATCACGACGGTTTCTGCCTGTGGCCGACCGCGACCACCGCGCACAGCGTGCGCAGCAGCCCGTGGCGCGACGGCCGCGGCGACCTGGTGCGCGAGTTCGTCGATGCCTGCCGCGCCGAAGGCCTCGGCGTGGGGTTCTATCTGTCGCCGTGGGACCGCCACGAGCCGCGCTATGGCAGCGGCCGGGCCTACGACGATTTTTATATCGCGCAGCTGACTGAGTTGCTGAGCGGCTACGGCCCGGTGGTCGAGGTCTGGTTCGACGGCGCCAACGGCGAAGGCCCGAACGGCAAGCGCCAGGCCTACGACTGGCCGCGCATCCACCGCACCGTGCGCGAGTTGCAGCCCGATGCGATCGTGTTTTCCGATGCCGGCCCCGACGTGCGTTGGATCGGCAACGAACGCGGCGTCGCTGGCAGCACGTGCTGGGCCTCGGTCGACCCGGCGCGCGTGCCCTATGCCGGTTTCGACCGCCCCTGGGTCGGTGAAGCCCTGCAGCAGGGCGATCCTTACGGTTCGGTGTGGCGCCCGGGCGAAACCGATGTTTCGATCCGCCCGGGTTGGTTTTGGCATGCGGCCGAAGACGCGAAGGTGCGTAACGCGCAGCAGCTGATCGACCTGTACTTCAGTTCGGTGGGTCGCAACAGCAAGCTGCTGCTCAACGTGCCGCCGACCCGCGAAGGCCGTTTCCACGCCACCGACGTCGCCAACCTGGCCGCGTTCGGACAGCGCCGACAAGCCTTGTTCGCCGGCGGCAATCTGCTCGCCGGGGCGCGGTTGCGCGCGAGCGCCAGCGCCGACGGCCATGCGCCCGCACGCGCGCTCGACGGCGAGGCGGATTCGTATTGGGCGCCAGCCGGCGATGCGCGCAGCGGCTGGATCGAATTCGAACTCGAACGCGAGATCGAATTCGATCTGCTGTGCCTGCAGGAAGCGATCGCTCACGGCCAGCACATCGCCAACCACCGCGTCGAACACTGGCGCGACGGCGCGTGGCGGCCGTTCGCCTGGGGCACGACGATCGGCTACAAGCGCCTGGAGCGGTTCGACCCGGTGCGCACCCGCCGCCTGCGGGTGAGCATCGAACACGCTTACGACACGCCGCGCCTGGCGAGCGTGGCCGTGTATCGCAGCCCGGCTTGAATGCCGGTGTGAACGCGGGGCCTCGCTTCAAGGGTAGGAGCGGCGCGAGCCGCGACCAACCGAAGCGATGTACGCAAGCGTGATGGCCGAGGCCTGGATAGCCGAAGCCATCCGCGTCTATGCGGCTTCGGGTGCTTGCGTGGCATTCGGCTGCTTCGGCTGGTCGCGGCTCGCGCCGCTCCTACCCTGAAAGCGGGCGCAGGAAGGATGCCGTCCCGAAAACTGAACTGAAATTCAGCCGCACCCGTGCTAAGGTGCGCCCCAGAAGGGGAGTAGCTCCCGCTGTCGTATCGTCATTACGGGCTTACCGCCCCGGTGCGACAGGCGTCCGGACCTTGGATCGATCGATCCGGCCGTACGCGGGCAAGACCTTCGCCGCCAGCGGCGAAGCGCCCATCCTCCCCGATTCCTTCCGGATGAATGACGCCTCGCGGCTGCGGTCGCGCAGTCCGCCGTCAGCTTTTCATCTCCGGGAGAACCACATGCAAACCATCGGAAGTCCGATGCTCTGGGGCGCGTTCGTCGCCTTCGTCGTCGTCGCCTTGCTCGTCGATCTGGTGCTGATGCGCCACGGCGGGCCGCACAAGGTGACCTTCAAGGAGGCCGCCTGGTGGAGCGTCGGCTGGATCGGCCTGGCGCTGGCGTTCAACGCCGGCCTGTGGTGGTGGGTGACCCAGCAGTCCGGCGCCGAGATCGGCAACCGCATCGGCCTGGAGTTTCTGACCGGCTATCTGGTCGAGAAATCGCTCGCGGTCGACAACATCTTCGTGTTCCTGATGCTGTTCTCCTATTTCGCCATGCCCGAGGAGCAGCGCCAGCGGGTGCTGGTGATCGGCGTGCTCGGCGCGATCGCGTTGCGCGCGATCCTGATCTTCGCCGGCGCGCTGTTGTTGGCGAAGTTCCACTGGATCTTGTACGTGTTCGGCGTGTTCCTGGTGGTGACCGGGATCAAGATGTTGCTCGCCGCCGGTAAGGCGCCCGACCTCGACAGCAACCCTTTGCTGAAGTGGATGCGCAGCCATTTGCGCCTCACCGACGGCTACCACGGCGCGGCGATCTCGATCCAGCGCGACGGCCAGCGTTGGTATACGCCGCTGTTCGTGGTGATCGTGTTGATCGGCGTCACCGACGTGATTTTCGCCGTCGACTCGATCCCGGCGATCTTCGCGATCACCGAAGACCCCTTCATCGTGCTGACCTCGAACGTGTTCGCCGTGCTCGGCCTGCGCGCGATGTTCTTCCTGCTGCAGGGCATGGCCGACCGCTTCCACCTGTTGCCCTACGGTTTGGCCCTGGTGCTGGTATTCATCGGCACCAAGATGCTGCTGATCGACGTGTACAAGGTGCCGATCCTGGTCTCGCTGCTTGGTGTCGCCGCGATCATCGGCGCCGCGATCGCCCTGAGCCTGCTGCGGCCGGCGCCGGCCAAGACCGACTCGAGCGACTCGACCGAGGTCTGATGCGGCGGGCCCGATCGCAAGCATCGGGTCATGGCGGACGGCGGCGCCGATGGCTACATTGGCGTCGCCGTCTTCGTGAGGGGTAAGACATGGCCCGCACTGCCGCCACCGAGGTTGTCGCCAAGGCGACCCGCACGCCGTCCGCGAGCAAGCGGGCGGCTTCGGCTGCGACAGCGCCGCCACCGCCGCTCGCCGAACGCCTGGCCGATGCGTTGGCGCAACTGCGCGCCGCCTCCAGCATCAGCCATCGCGATGGTTTGGCGCGCTATGCGATCCCCACCGAGCGCGCCTTCGGCGTGCCGATGGCGTCGATCCAGGCCATCGCCAAGCGCCTCGGCCGCGACCGCGAACTCGCCGAGGCCTTGTGGGGCAGCGGCTGGTACGAAGCGCGCCTGCTCGCGTCCTACCTCGACGACCCGGCCGAAGTCAGCGCCGCGCAGATGGACCGCTGGGGCCGCCAGTTCGACAACTGGGCGGTGTGCGACACCGTCTGTTTCGCCTTGTTCGATCGCAGCCCGCATGCCTGGCGCAAGATCGACCAATGGGCCGGGCGTCGCGACGAATTCCTCAAACGCGCGGCGTTCGCGCTGCTGGCCAGCAAGACCGTGCACGACAAGGCCGCGCCCGATGCCGCCTTCCTGCACGGCCTGGAACTGATCGAAGCCGGTGCCGGCGACGAACGCAACTTCGTCAAGAAAGCCGTCAATTGGGCCTTGCGCTCGATCGGCAAACGCAATGCCGTGCTGCACGCCGCCGCGCTTGCGGTGGCGAAACGCTTGGCCGCTTCCGAAGACGCCGCGCCGCGCTGGGTCGGCAAGGACGCGTTGCGCGAACTCAACAGCGCGGCGGTGATCGCCCGCGTCGCGGCCAAGGCCGCCCGTGCGCCGGTACGGAAGGCCGCGACGAAGGCGCCGCGCGACAACAAGTAGACGCGGCGCCAGGCCGCGACGGCTCAACTGCGCCGCCATTTCTCCGCCACGCCCTTGAAGAAGCTGTAGCAGAAGGTGCCGTCGGCGCGGGTGGTGCGGCGCAGGTCGGCGAGGCCGGCGTCGAACGCGGCCGGCGTGCTCAGCCCGGCCGCGATCGCGGCATCGCGCACGCCTTCGACCATCGCGCAGAAAGTCTTGTCGGTGAACCCATCGACGAGGGCGGGACGGCCCGCATCGGCATAGACCATGCGCGGCGACACCGCGACCCGGTCGAAGCCGACCGCGACCAGCAGCGGATACAGGCTGCGGCCGATCAGGGCGTTGCCGCCGGCACGGCGTTGCAGTTCGACCTGGCAATCGATCGTCGCGCGCGCGGCGGCGCTGTCGGGGTGGAAACAGATCGTGCCGTGGTCGCCTTCGATCACGGTAATCGTGCCGCCGGGCTTGAGCACGCGGTCTAGCAAGGCCAGGGCCGCGAGCGGGCGCGCCAGGTGTTCGAGGACGAAGCAGACGAATACGTGATCGAAACTGCCGTCCGCGAACGGCAGCTCGAACAGATCGGCCTGCAGAAACTCGACGTTGTCGAGGCCAGCCGCGTCGGCGCGTCGGCGCGCTTCGTCGACCGACTCGGCGGAACGGTCGATCGAGGTGAACCGCGTTCTCGGGCTGCGCCGGGCCAGGGTCAGGGTCTGGGCGCCGACGCCGCAGCCGACTTCGAGCACGCGGCTGCCGGGTGGATAAACGGTATCGGCGTGCAGCAGGTCGGCGAGGGTGCCGGCCTGATCCTGCAGGCGTGCGTGTTCGCGCGGGTGATAACCGTGGACGTAGTTGGAAGTCATGGCGGCGGTATCGAGGATGGAGACGGCAGTCTCGTGCGGCCTCGACCGCGCGTCTTGAAGCTTATTGCGGCGGTGCGGCGCCGTCGTTGCGCGGCCGGCGAGCCGATGCCGCCCGCTGCCAGGCGCCCGGGGTGAAACCGAACTGGCGCGCGAACGCACGCGTCATATGGCTTTGATCGGCGAAGCCGCTGTCGGCCGCGGCATCGGTCAGGCTGCGGCCGCGCCGGATCAGGTCGCGGGCGCGTTCGACCCGTTGTTGGACCAGCCAGGCATGCGGCGGCAGGCCATAGGCGCGCTGGAAGCGGCGCAGGAGTTGGTACTTGGTCAGCCCGAACGGGGCCGCCAGTTCGTCCAGGCTCGGCGCCTGCTGCGGGTCGTCGGCGAGCCGTTCGCGCACCTGGGCGAGGTCGGCCGACACCGCCAGCGCCGGCGCCTGGGTGCTGTGACGTTCGAGCAGTTGTGCGCAGACCCGCACCAGGGCTTCTTCGCAGGCCAGGCCGTCGTCGTCGTGGGCCTGGCCCTGGTTCCAGCGGTCGAGACCGGCGAACAAGCGCATCAGCAAGCCCTGCAATCGGGCGTCGCGGATGACCGGGCGGACCAGTTCCAGCGAACCCGCCGACGCCAGCGACGGCGCAACGCAGGGCACGCTCATCGAATGCATCAGCTGGGGGTCGAGGTAGAGCATGCGCCAGCGCCGCGCGCCGCCGAGCGGGCGGCCGTCGTGCACCTCGCCGGGGTTGGTCGTGATCAGGTCGCCGGCGCGGGCATCGACTTGGCCGCGTCCGCTCGCCGAGCTCTGCGCGCCGCGTTCGAGCAGGCCGAGGCCGTAGGTCGCATGCCAATGGCGGCCGAACTCGCGCGCGCTGTCGATCTGGGTGCCGTACAAGCCGGCCCAGGGCGAGGCGGTGACGCGGCAGCGATGGTCGGGGGCGGCGGGCATGGCCCAAATCATCGCATCCCATCGCACCGCGCTGCCGGCTCCGCGCCGCGCCGATGCCAGCGGTAAAGCCGCCATTCCATGCCGACGCCGGCTTGGGGGGCAGCGCCGCCATGACACGGCCTAGGGACCGCCCTAGCGTTCGCCGCCGCCCCGCCGGTGCTACGGTCCCCGCCAAACGACTTTCGCCCGAACCTGAGCGGACCACGCCATGAGCTTCATCAATTTCCTCGATTCCGTTTCGCGCGCCGTGCAGCAGCTCGCGACCCAGCCGGCCGCGCCGGTGCACGTGGTCCAGCGCCACGAGACCTTGCCCGAAATCGCCGCGCAGCACCGCGGCACGGTGCCGCAGGAGGTCTACGAACAAAGCCTCAAGGACGCCAACCCGCAGGTGTTGAATTGGGAGGCGCTGTACCCGGACACGCCGTTGCAGTTGCCGCCCGCGCACGACGGCGAGGCCGATCCGGTGCTCCATGCCGCCGCGCCGGCCCAGGCCGACAAACCGGCGCTATCGCCGGAAGCGCAGCGCGTCGACGCCGCGCTCAAGGCTGACAGCCAGCAGTCCACGCCGCAGACCCAGGCCGAGTTGAAGGCTGCGATCCAAGCCGAGATGAAGGCGCGTTTCCAGGTCGAGTTCGACGCGCGCCCGACCGGCGCGATCTACGACACCAAGGCGATCGCCTCCTACGGCGACAGCATCGCCGCGCGTCACGCCGACGATCCGGCGGCGCAGGCGAGCATCAAGGCCACGGTCAAGGACATCAGCATCGACCACGAAGTCGAATTCGCGCTGATGGTCTCCGGCGGTGGCGACGCCAAGTCGGTGATGTCGATCCTGAAGTCGCAGTGGGCCTCGATGTCGCCGGAAGCGCAGGCGCGCTTGTCGACCAGCCCCGAGCTGGGCCGCTTGCTCAACGACAAGGTCGAGCCCTACGTAGCGGCGCCGTACGCGAATTTCAGCAGCGACGACCCGCGCGAACAGCGCGTGCCGGCCAACGAGGCGGCCAAGCGCTTGGCCGAACTGGTCGACGGCCTGCCGCCCGAGCTCGCCAATGCGGTGGTGACGCAGAACCTCGACACGGTGATGCGCATCGTCGAGGTCAAGCCGATGTACGCCGGCGAGAAGTTCGGCGGCAGCTCCTACGCCGACATGGCGCGCGTGGTCGGCGCGCTCGGCGATACCGAAGCCGGCAAACGCATGCGCGCCGACATCGCCAGCATGTACCTGGCCAAGCCCGAGGCGCTGCGCGGGCAGTGGGTGCCGTTCTCGGAAAACATCTCCAACTCGATCCGCGACGGCGCCAGCCCGGCGCTCGCCCTGGAGATGGCCCAGCAGCTCAAGAGTCAGGGCTTGAACGAACAGGCCGGCGTGTTCCTGCGCGGCATCAGTCACGGCGCCGAGTTGCTGCAGGGCAAGATCGACGCCGACCTGAAGGAATACCAGTCGATGATGGGCGAGCTCGGTCGCCTGTTGAAGTACTCCGAAGGCCTGCCGCCGGAGGCGATCTCGCAGGCGGTCGACAAATACCTGGCCGGCAAGGGCAAGACCGATCCGGGCTGGCTGGAGAAATTCCACGGCCTCGAAGACCGCCTGACCGCGAACGCGAACGTGCTCAAGGACACCCTGGGCGGCTTGAACGCATTGCCCGAGGACCTCAAGGCGACGTATCCGGACCTCGGCAAGGAAATGCAGGCGGTGGCCAACAACGACTCGGTGCTGCAGGCCTTCGGTCTGGCTGCCGCGCGCGATCGCGACTTCCTGATCGGCGCCGAAGCCGATGCGGCGACCAAGCTGTTCGACGTGACCAAGGTCTCGAAGGAGGGCGCCGAATACCTCAAGCGCCTGGCCAACGACGGCATCCAGCAGGCGGCGCTGAAGGTCTTCTCCGACCTCGATTCGTCCGACCCGACCAGCATCGCCAACGCCAAGACCCAGCTCGAATCGCTGAGCACGCGTTACGCCAGCCTGCTCGGCAAGGACTCCGAGCAATACCGCGAAGCGATCCGCGCGCTCGAAGGCCTGACCTCGGTACCGGCCGGCGACACCGCGGCGATGGAGGCCCAGCTCAAGCAGTTCAACCAGGCGTTGAGCGGTATCGACGGCTTCAACGCCAACCAGCCCGCCGGCGTGACCTTCCGTTCGCTCGGCGTGGCCGCGGCCGGCCTGGCCTTCGCCAAGTCGAGCAGCGACCTGATCAGCGACCCGGGCTGGGCCAATGCGGTCGGCGCCTTCGCCGATGCGGCGGGCTTGGCCAAGGACGTACGCGATCTGATGCACCGTCCGGGCAGCATCCCGATCGACGCCGATTCGGCGTTGGTCGACAGCCACGCCCGCGCCGGCGTGCGCTTCGAGAACTGGAACCGAGCGCTGGGCCTGCTGTCGGCGACCGGCGACATCGCCAAGATGGCCGACGCCCTGCTGTCCGACCGCCCCTACAAGGAGGCCGAAGCGGCGTTGTACGGATTGGGTGCGACCGGCACGGTGGTCATGACCTTGTCGAGCGGTCCGGTCGGCGCCATCGTCGGCGCGGTGATGATCGGCGTGTCGGTGTTCGGCCAGTCGGCTCTGGCCGACGGCCGCGACAAGGACGCCAAGATCAAGGGTTCGCAGGAGTTCCTGCAGAACGCCGGTTTCGACGCCGATGCGGCGCGGATCATGGGCGATCTCGGCGAGGACGAGCACTACCAGTCGATCCCGGTGGTGCCGCTGATGATGGAGTACGGCAAGCGCGACGGCCTGGGCACCGGCAAACCGATGACGCCGGAAGAGACCATCAAGGCGATCAACGACATGCCGCCGGATCAGCTGCAGGTCATGGTCAACCGCTTGCGCATCGCCGCGCGCTGACGCCGATGAGCGGATCGCGACGGCCGCTGCGGCCGTCGCGATCGGTCGAGCCGTACCGCTGCGATCAGGGCGTCTGTGCGGGTTCCGCCAGGGCCTCGTCCTGGTAGATCGCCACGTGCGGCACGCCGTCGGCGCCGATCCAGCCGCGGTACATGCCTTCGGTGTTGAAGGGCAGGGCGAAACGGCCGTCGGCGCCGAGCGCGATCGCGCCGCCGTCGCCGCCGGCCTTCGGGATCGCCTCGTTGATCACCGCCTTGGCGGCCTCGCCGATGCTCTGCCCGGCGTACTGCACGCGCGCGCAGATGTCGTAGGCGGCGACCGCGCGGATGTAGTACTCGCCCCAGCCGGTGCCGGACACCGCGCAGCGCGCATTCGCATAGGTGCCGGCGCCGATGATCGGCGAGTCGCCGACGCGGCCATAGCGTTTGTTGGTCATGCCGCCGGTCGAGGTGCCCGCGGCGAGGTGGCCGTCGGCATCGAGCGCGACCGCGCCCACTGTGCCGAAGTGCTTGGCGGTTTCGACATCGGCGTGGGCCTTGCCCGAGGCCTCTTCCTTGAGCGCCTTCTGCAACTGCTGCCAGCGCTTCTCGGTGCGGAAATAGGACGGATCGACCAAGGTCACGCCCTGTTCGCGGGCGAAGGCTTCGGCGCCGTCGCCGACCATCATCACGTGCTTGGATTTCTCCATGACCGTGCGCGCCAGCAGGATCGGGTTCTTGACCCGGTGCACGCCGGCGATCGCGCCGGCGCGCAGGCTGGCGCCGTCCATCACGGCCGAGTCGAGTTCGTTTTGGCCGTCGTGATTGAACACCGCGCCGCGCCCGGCGTTGAACATCGGCGCGTCCTCGAGCACGGTGATCGCGGCGGTGACCGCGTCCAGCGCCGGCTTGCCGGCCTTCAGCTGCGCATGGCCGGCGCGCAAGGCCTGTTCGAGCGCGGCGCGCGCCGCGGCTTCGTCGGCCGGGGTCATGCCGGCGCGTTCGACGCCGGCGCCGCCGTGGATCACCAGCACCGGTTTGGCCGCTTTGGTTTTGTTCGCCGGTGCCTCGGCGGCGTGGGCGAGCGTCGCCGAGCCGAGCAGCAGCCAGGCGAAACAATGATGACGCAGGGCAGTTTGCATGTTCGGCTCCGTACGGCGTGCGGCGAGGGGGCGAGGGCGGGCGCGATCAGGGCGCTGCGGCCGGCGCTGGGTTCGCATCGCGTCGGATCAGGTGCCCCGCCTCGACATCATAAAGCGCGGAGAAGGCCGGGCGCTCGATGCGGAAATCGGCCAGATGCAACAGGCTGTCGCTGCCGACGCCGCGCACCGGCACCGCCCGCAGGCTCAGCGGCTTGCCCGCGGCATAGACCGTGGCCGCCGCCTGCGGACCCACCAGCCAGGCGTGGCCGCCGTTACCGCTGAAGACACGGCCGATGCCGTCGCCGTCGATGCACAGCGCGGTGTACTCGTCGACGCCGATGCCGACCAGATCGCCGCGGCCTTGTTCCTGCGCCAGCCGCGCCAGCATCGCGATCAGGCGGCCGAGCCGGTCGCGCTTGCCGAAATGGCTGTCGGTGAGCACGCGTTCGAGATAGGGCAGATGCAGGAAGTCGTCGACCAGGGTCAGCTGCGGCCCACTCGGGTCGTTCAAGGCGTCCTTCGAGCTCAGGCTGCCGCCGTCCATGGCGCCGTAGGCGTGCGCACCGAGGATCGCCAGCCCCGCGCTGGTGCCGCCGATCGGTTTGCCGGCGCGCACGTGCGCATCCAGCGCGCGATTGAGCGGCGTGCCTTGCCAATAACGCACGTAGTTGGACTGATCGCCGCCGGCGAGGAAGATGCCGTCGGCCTGGCGCACGATGTCGAGCACCTGCGGGTCGCTGGCGGCGCGGCGATCCTCGAACACCAGGGTCTGCGCCGCGGTAATGCCGCCGATGTCGTTGAAGAACTCGTCCTGCGCCTCGGTACTGCCGGAGGCGCGCAGGATCACGATGCGGCCGTGGCCGGCGCGTTCGATCATCCAGCGGAACGCCGGGTAGGGCCAATCGCCGCCGCCGACCAGCATCGCCCCGGCGCGGGTCGGCGCCGGCCGCGGCGCGGCGAGGTCGCCGATCGCGTAGTAGCGATAGCCGTCGCGGCGCGAGTCGCTGGTGTCCGCGGCGAAGGCGCTGGTGCAGCAAAAAACGGCCAGGACAGCGCCGAGCACGCCTCGGCACAGCGTTCGACCCGACATGGACCAGCGGGACCACAGGCGCATCGTTCCACTCCGGCTGGGAATGAAGGGCCAAGACGAACCAGCGCCCGCTTTCCCCCATGTCCGTTGGCAAATCCGCGCCGGCGCGCGCAATCCGCCGATCGGCTGCCGCGGCCGCTACGGAATGGACGACGGAATCGGCTAAGGTCGGCGCATGAACGCCGCCCTCGACGCCTGGTTCGCCCGCGAGATCCTCGTGCACGAAGAGGCGCTGGTGCATGTGCTGCGGCGTTATTGGCCGCATCGCGACGACCTTCACGATCTGCGCCAGGAGGTCTACGTCCGCGTCTACGAAGCCGCCGGCAAGGCCTTGCCGACCCAGCCCAAGTCGTTCCTGTTCGCGACCGCGCGCCACCTGATGACCGACCGCCTGCGCCGCGGCAAGGTGGTGTCGATCGAGCCGGTGGGTGATTTCGAGGCTTTGAACGTCTTGATAGACGAGGTCTGTCCGGAGCGCCGGCTCGGCGCACGGCAGATCCTCAAACGTCTCGCCGAAGCCTTCGACCGTCTGCCCGATCGTTGCCGCGAGGTGGTGTGGCTGCGCCGAGTCGACGAGTTGTCGCAGAAGGAAGTGGCCGAACGCCTGGGCATCAGCGAGAAGACCGTGGAGAAACAAATGGCCAAGGGGGTGCGCCTGATCGCCGAGTATTTCTACGGCGGCGAACCCTCGCGCACGGACTTGCCGCGCAAGCCGCAGGCCGACAAGGAAACGGAACATGGCAAGCAGCAGACAGATTGAGCGCGACGCGGCGCAGTGGTTAGCGCGACGCGAGCGTGGCGATTGGTCGGCGCTGGAACAGGCCGAGCTGGACGCCTGGCTCGAGGCCTCGACCGCGCACCGGGTCGCGTTCCTGCGCCTGGACGCGGCCTGGGCGCAGAGCGACCGGCTCAAGGCGCTCGGCGCCGGTTCCGCCTCGGACGGCGTGCCGGCGCGCGGGCAATGGAGGCATTCGAGCTTCGATCTGCAGGCGCCGCGCGCCGAGGCGACGGCGGAGCCGTCGTCGACACAGGCCGCGACCGGTCACGATGCCGCCGCGCTGGTGTTCGCGCCGCGCCGGTCGGCAGGGCGTGGCGGACGCGGGCTGCGTTATGCCGCCGTCGCCGTGCTCGCGCTGGTGGGGGTCGCCTCGTTCTGGGGCTGGCAGCGTCATGCCGTGGTCGAACAGGCGTCGTACCGCACCGCAATGGGCGATCTCAGCGACGTCGCCCTGGCCGACGGCTCGCAGGCGACGCTGAGCAGCGACAGCCGCATCGAGGTGGCCTTGTCGCGCAGCGAGCGCCATGTCGAGCTGCAGCAGGGCGAGGCCTTCTTTGATGTGGCCAAGGATGCGCGGCGGCCGTTCGCGGTGGTGGCCGGCGGCCGCCGGGTGATCGCGGTCGGCACCCGCTTCTCGGTGCGCCGCGAGGGCGCCGACCTGCGCGTGGTCGTCACCGAAGGCACGGTGCGGCTCGAATCCGAGCCGGTCGGCGGCCGTCGCCAGCCCACCAGCGTATTGCCCGCCGGCAGCACCGCCTTCGCCAGCCGCAGCGGCGTGCTGGTGCGCATCGGTTCGGTCGAGGACGCCGAGCGCCAGGTCGATTGGCGCCGCGGTTACCTGGTGTTCCGCGATACGCCGTTGAGCGCGGCCGCGGCCGAGTTCAACCGCTATAACGCCCGCAAGATCGTCATCGGCGATGCCGCCGCGGGCGAGCTGCGGGTCGGCGGTAACTTCCGCTGGTCCAACACCGAAGTGTTCGTGCGCCTGCTCGAACAGGTCACGCCGGTCCGTGTCGAGCACCACCCGGACCGCATCGTCCTGCACAGCCGCTAGCCGGCTCCGCGCCGGCATACCGCAGCGCGTGCGGGATTTGCCGGCTTCGTTCGTCCTGATATCCCGATGGGCGCTGCAAGGCGCCGATGGGGAGGGGAACCCGATGTCGCGAAGTGCGCGTGTGTGGTTGTTGAGTCTGGCCTGTTCGGCCGTGTTGTCCGCCCAGGCGCAAGTCGCGGCGAAGCATGAGGCGATCGACATCCCGGCTGGGGAGCTGGTGTCGGCGCTGGATGTGTTGGCGAGGCAGTCGGGAGTGCAGTTCGTTTACCGCGCCGACCGCTTGAAGGGGCTGCGTACACGCGGGGTGCGGGGCGAGATGTCGGCCGAAGCCGCGCTCGACCGCCTGCTGCTCGGTAGCGGCTACGTGGCGCGGCGTGATGCGTCGGGGGCGATGGTGATCGTCAAGGACCCGACGCCGCCCAAGCCGCGCAAGGCGAAGTCGTTGGCGCCGATGGGGAGCGGCGCCGACATCGTCGAGGCGTCGCCGGCGACGATGACCGAGCTGGAAGGCGTGCAGGTCACCGGTTCGCGCATTCCGCGCAGCCAGATCGAAGGCCCGGCGCCGATCACGGTGATGACCGCGCAGGAGATCAAGGCCAACGGCTTCACCACCGTGCCCGACGTACTGCGGGCGATGACCCAGAACGGCGGCGAGACCCAGAGCCAGCAGTCGGCCAGCGCCGCCGACTTCTCGCCGGGCGCGCAGCAGGTCGACCTGCGCGGGCTCGGCCCGAACCACACCCTGGTGCTGGTCAACGGCCGGCGCATCGCCGACTTCCCGATGCCGTTCAAGGGCCGCAGCAACTTCACCGACATCTCCAATATTCCGCTCGGCATGGTCGACCGGATCGAGATCCTGACCGGCAGCGCCTCGGCGATCTACGGCTCGGACGCGATCTCCGGCGTGGTCAATTTCATCCTTAAAAAGCGCGCCGACGGCACCACGGTCGACTTTCGCCTCGGCGACACCACGCGCGGCGGCGGCGAGTCGTTCAACCTCGGCGTCTCCAGCGGCTATGGCAACGATCGCTTCAATGCGGTCTACGGCTTCGAGCTGCAGGTGCAGAACCCGCTGTGGGCCTACGAGCGCTCGATCCAGGACTCGACCCGGGACGCGCCGACCGCAAGCACGCGCGCCGCGCGCCGCGCCTTCCTGCGCACCAACTGGTACGACGAATACCTCGACCCCGGCGCCGCCTGCGGCCCGCTGGCTTCGCTCAACGGCGGTACCACGTATCGCGCCGCGCGTCCCGGCTGGGGGCCGGACGGCGAGGACGGCTATTACTGCGGCAGCGACGAGTCGATCGGCTACGGCACCATGATCAACGAACGCAAAGGCCTCAATGCCTACGCCTCGTTGAGTTACGCCTTCGGCGACGACAGCGAATGGTTCGCCGATGTGCAGCTGGGCTATCACGAACTGTCGATGTACCGCGACGTCACCGAATGGAGCTACCAGGCCCCGGACGGCAACGAGGCCGGTTACTTCTACAACCGGGCCACCGACCAGGTCGAGTATTGGCAGCGTCAGTTTTCGCCCGAGGAAATGGGCGGCCTCGACCGCGGCATGATCCGCAACCGGCAGCGCACTTTCAGCCTCGCCACCGGGTTCAAGGGCCGCTTCGGCGAGGCCTGGGACTGGGAAGCCGCACTGAGCCACTCGCAGTATCAATCGACGATCAGTTGGCCGCAGATCGTCGCGTCCCGGGCCAATGATCTGTTCCTCGGTCCGCAACTCGGCGTCGACGACGACGGTTTCGCGATCTTCGACGCCGACCCCGAGCGCCTGTACCGACCCTTGAGCCGGCAGGAGTACGACGCCATCGGCGCGCGTTCGACCTACCGGCCGAAGTCGCGCACCGACGCGCTGTCGCTGACCCTGACCAATACAGACTTGTTCGCCCTGCCGGCCGGCGAGGTCGGTTTCGCCGGCACGCTCGAACTCGGCAACCAGAGCTACGACCTGCGCCCCGACCCGCTCGCCACCGGCTATCACTACTACAGCTGGCGCGATTCCGACGGCCACGGCAGTCGCGACCGCTGGGCCGCGGCCGGCGAATTGCGCTTGCCTTTGCACGAGCGCTTGAACCTCAGCGTCGCCGGCCGCTACGACCAATACCGCTACGGCGGCCACGACATCGATAAGTTCACCTACAGCGCCGGTCTGGAATGGCGGCCGGTCGATTCCTTGTTGTTGCGCGGTTCCTACGGCACCGCGTTCCGCGCGCCGGACCTGCATTACGTGTTCGCCGGCGAAGGCAACCAGGAATCGAGCGGGATCGACTATTACCGTTGCCGCAGCGAAGAGCCCGACAGCGATCTCAACGATTGCTCGTACGGCGACGAAGGCCTGGTCGTCACCCGCAGCGGCAACCGCAAGCTGGAACCGGAAACCAGCACCTCGTGGACCGCGGGCGTGGTCTGGTCGCCGCGCTCGAACCTGGACTTCTCCGCCGACTACTTCGACATCGATCTGCGCGACCAGGTTCAGGACCTGCGCATCGACGACGTGCTGCGCGACGAAGCCGGCTGCCGCCTGGGCACGCGCGCCGACGGCAGCGCGGTCGATGCCGGCTCGCCGACCTGCGCCGATGCCTTGGCGCGGATCCGGCGCTCCGGCGAAGGCAAGCTCTACGGCGTCTACGTCAACCCGATCAACATCGCCAGCGAACGCACCAGCGGCGTCGATTTCAGCGCCCATTACCGCCTCGACACCGGCCTGGGCAGCTTTCGCCTCGGCGCCAGCTACACCTGGGTGCGCGAGCACGAAAGCCAGCAGTACGCCGGCGACCGCGTCGAAGACCAGTTCGCGGTCAACAGCGGTTTCGACATCCCGCGCACCAAGGCCAGCGCCAGCGTGAGTTGGGAAAAGGAGCGCTGGTCGGCGACGCTGCACGGCGAACGCCTGGGCCGATTGCCGAGCGGGGATTCCTATAACGAGATCTATGAGCCCGGCGGCGACGCCGGCGCCTGGATCGGCGCGACCTATCGCTACAACGCTTCGCTGCGCTACCGCTTCAGCGACCACGCCCAGCTGTCGCTGGCGGTGACCAATCTGTTCGACAAGTTGCCGCCGAAGGATGCGACCTACAGCAGCTACCCGTATTACGACGTGTCCTGGTTCGATGCCGTCGGCCGCCAGGTCTTTCTGCAATACACCCACAAATTTGGCGGCCGAGCTCTATAGGCCAACCCCGCGTCCCGCGGCAAGGATGGCCGCGGGGCGATTTTAGATTGCCCGGTTTCCATCGTCAGGCGCCTGCCCGCGCGTCAGCGCGCCGTGCGCGCGACGACGAAGATGCGGCGGAACTCGAACCAGGTGGTGCCGTCGCTGCGCGGCGGATAGGCGCGGTCGAGCTGCGGCGCGAGCTCGGCGCAGAAGCGTTGCCAACCGGCGCCATCGAGCGCGGCCTTGATCGGGCGCAAGGCCGTGCCGCTGATCCATTCCAGCACTGCATCCGGGCCGGACAGACGCTGCACGTAGGTGGTTTCCCAGGGATCGACCTCGCAGCCCTGCGTCGCCAGCAATTCGGCGTAGGCGCGCGGCGCATCGACCGCGCTTCCTTCGCGCAGTTCGACCGGGCCCAGCAGCGGCGCCCACGAGGCGCTGGCCGCCAGCTCGCGCACCAGCACGTGCGAGGGCGCATCGAAGTTGCCCGGCACCTGGATCGCGATCCACGCGCCGCCCGGCAGCTGGCGCGCCCAACGACGCAGCAACTCACGATGCTCGGGCACCCATTGCAGCACCGCGTTCGAGACCACCACGTCGGTGTCGGGCCGCGGCACCCAGTCGCGCACGTCGCGCAATTCGGCGGCGACGCCGGCGGCCCGCGCCGCTTGCACCATCTCGGCTGAGTTGTCGCTGGCTTCGAGCTTGGCCGCGGGCCAGCGCGCGGCGAGCGCACGGGTCAGATTGCCGGGGCCGCAGCCCAGGTCGACCACGCGGCGCGGACGCTCGGCGTGCACGCGTTCGATCAGGTCGAAGAACGGCCGACCGCGCAGATCGGCGAAGTCGAGGTACTTATCGGGGTCCCACATGGCGAGCTCCGCGAACCGATGGTCGGTCGGATGTCAGTCTTCGGTGGTCCGTCTTCGTGCATGCGCGGCGCTGCGATCGGGCAGGCGCGCTGCGGAGCTCGGCGTCGTAGTTCACGCTCAGCATTCCATCACCGGCGTTAACGCGATGTTGAATCGTGTAGGCGATCACAACTGGAGCGTGAGCGACTAAGGCCTTCGGCAAGTCTATGAACGAACGGTCATAAACTTCGTCGCCGCATCGATTATGGTGCCGCGCACAGGGGGCTTCGACCTGACCGGAGCCTTGCACCATGAGTACGAAATCTTCCGCCGACGCTACGACTTTGCCCTTGAGTTACTGGGCGTTGAACTATCGTCATGCGGCGTTCTATCGCGATGGCACCCGGTTCGAGGATTACGCACCGGCGATCTATCTCGGCATCACCGCGCAGATCGAGAATCCGGGCCTGGTCTTCGACGACGTGGTGCCCGAGCTGGAAGCGCGTTATCAGCAGATCTGTTCCGGATCGACGCTGTCCTGGTCGCAGGCCGCCTGTGCGGCGGAAGCGGCGTGGACGCGTGCGCGGATGATTTCCGGCGCGGCCCGCGCCGCGTTCGAGTCCGAGCTCGCCCGGCGTCGCGCCGCCTGAACCCGGCGATGCGCGCCCGCGGCCATGGGCCCGGGCGCGCCGATTCCTTACTCGCCGGCTTTTCGCGCTCAGGCGCGTGCTTGGTACCAGCCCTTGCTGGCATTGACGATCCGCACCACCGACAGCATCACCGGCACTTCCACCAGCACCCCGACCACCGTGGCCAGCGCGGCGCCGGAGTGCACGCCGAACAGGCCGACCGCGGCGGCCACCGCCAGCTCGAAGAAGTTGCTCGCGCCGATCAGCGCCGACGGGCCGGCGACGCTGTGCGCTACGCCCAATTTGCGATTGAGCAGATACGACAGGCCCGAAGTGAAATAGACCTGGATCAGGATCGGCACCGCGAGCATCGCGATGATCGCCGGCTGGGCCACGATCTGCCGGCCCTGGAAACCGAACAACAGCACCAGCATCAGCAACAGGGCGGCCAACGACAGCGGGCCGAGGCGATGCAGCAGTTTCTGCAAGGCGGCCTCGCCGCCGCGGCGCAGCACCGCCTTGCGCAGCAGCATCGCCATCGCCACCGGCGCGACGATGTACAGACCGACCGACAACAGCAGAGTCGACCACGGCACCACGATCGACGACAGCCCCAGCAGCAGGCCGACGATCGGCGCGAACGCGACCACCATGATCAGGTCGTTGAGCGCGACCTGGCTCAGGGTGAACTCCGGATCGCCGTCGCACAGGTGGCTCCACACGAACACCATCGCCGTGCACGGTGCGGCGGCGAGTAGGATCAGGCCGGCGACGTAGGAGTCGAGTTGTTCGACCGGCAGGCGGTCGGCGAAGGCATGGCGGATGAAGATCCAGGCCAGCATCGCCATCGAGAACGGTTTGACCGCCCAGTTTACGAACAAGGTCACGCCGATGCCGCGCCACTGCCGGCGTACCTGCGCCATCGCGGCGAAGTCGATCTTCAGCAACATCGGAACGATCATCAGCCAGATCAGCGCTGCCGCCGGCAGGTTGACCTGGGCGACCTCGGCTTCGCCGAGGCTCGCGAACAGCCCCGGCAGGGCGTAGCCGAGCGCGGTGCCGGCGACGATGCAGGCCAGCACCCACCAAGTCAGGTGGCGCTCGAACGCGCCCATGCGCTTGGCCAGCGGCGCCGGCGCGGCGGCTTGCGCGGCCGCGCTCATGCCTGCGCCTGCTTCGGGCTTGCGCAGCTGCCGGCCTGCGGGTCGCACGCGGCCGGTGCGCACTGTTGCGGCTGGCCGCCGCAGCAGTTGCGGGTCAGGAACTCGATCAGGCCGTTCATGGCGCCGAAGTCGGCGCGGTAGCAGATGTAGCGGCCCTGTGACTCGCCCTGCACCAGGCCGGCGGCGCTGAGTTCCTTGAGGTGGAAGGACAGGGTCGCGCCCGGCAGCGCCAGGGCCTCGGCGATCTCGCCGGCCATGCGTCCCGCCGGACCGGCCTCGACCAGCAGGCGGAAGATCGACAGACGGGTGGACTGGCCCAGGGCGGCC
This sequence comes from Lysobacter antibioticus, assembly GCF_001442535.1. NCBI lineage: Bacteria > Pseudomonadati > Pseudomonadota > Gammaproteobacteria > Lysobacterales > Lysobacteraceae > Lysobacter > Lysobacter antibioticus. Next base: position 4,160,845 of record NZ_CP013141.1, read on the forward strand.
AGGGCGGTGGTGGCTTGATTGATTTCCATAATTCCAGAATAGTAGAAACGAAACCCGACCTCAAGCCGACCCGCCATGACCCAATTACCCAACCTCGTCAGCGCCGCCCTGGACCTGCCCGACCTCGACAAGCTCGCCCTAAGCGGCACGACCCACCCGCCGCGGATCCTGATCCTGTACGGCTCGCTGCGCCCGCAGTCGTTCAGCCGCAAGGCCGCGCTCGAAGCCGAGCGCATCCTGCGCCACTTCGGCGCCGAGACCCGGGTGTTCGACCCGCACGATCTGCCGATCCTCGACAGCGTGAGCGCGGACCATCCCAAAGTGCGGCAGTTACGCGAGTGGTCGCAATGGTCCGAGGGCCAGGTCTGGGTCAGTCCGGAGCGCCACGGCAGCCCGACCGCGGTGTTCAAGAACCAGATCGACTGGCTGCCGCTGGAGGAGGGCAGCGTGCGCCCGACCCAGGGCCGCACCCTCGCGGTCATGCAGGTCTGCGGCGGCTCGCAATCGTTCAACGTGGTCAACGCGCTGCGCGTGCTCGGCCGCTGGATGCGCATGATCACCATCCCGAACCAGTCGTCGGTGCCGAAGGCCTGGCAGGAGTTCGACGAGCACGGGCGCATGAAACCCTCGCCGTATTACGATCGCATCGTCGACGTGATGGAGGAACTGTTCAAATTCACCCTGCTGGTGCGCGACCGCAGCGACTACCTCAGCAGCCGCTACAGCGAGCGCAAGGGCGACCTCGCCGCGCAGGCGCTGGCGGTCGCATCCGGCGCGGTGGCACTGCCCGCGACCGCAGCTGCCGATGACGCTGCGAACGATGCGGCGAATGAGGCCGAAGCCGATACGAACACCGCAACCCGCCCCAGCGCTGCTGCGCGCATGCCGTCGGCGTGCTGCGGCCCTGCCTGCGCCTCCAACCAGAGCTGAGCCATGGACGTCACGATCTACCACAACCCTGCCTGCGGCACCTCGCGCAATACCCTGGCCCTGATCCGCCACGCCGGGATCGAGCCGACCGTGATCGAGTACCTGCAGGACCCGCCCTCGCGCGCGGCCCTGGTCGAGTTGATCGCCGCCGCCGGCCTCAGCGTCCGCGAGGCCATGCGCCAGAACGTACCGCCCTATGTCGAGCGCGGCCTCGACGACCCCGCACTGACGGACGATGCCCTGATCGAAGCGATGCTGCGCGAGCCGATCCTGATCAACCGTCCCTTCGTGGTCAGCCCGCTCGGCGTGCGCCTGTGCCGTCCGTCCGAACTCGTGCTCGACCTGTTGCCGCCGATCACCCGGCCTTTCAGCAAGGAAGACGGCGAAGTCGTGATCGATGCCGACGGGCGCCGGGTGTCGTAGCCTCGCAGGCTGATCGGTCAAGATACCAACGAACCTCCGCCCACCCGGAAACCCCGATGACGCCCGCCATACGCCCGCTCGCCGCCGACGAAACCGCCGCCGTGCGCACCTTGTTGGCCGACAGCGGCCTGCCGATCGACGATCTGGCCAGCGCCGCGATCGAGTTCCGCGTCGCAGTCGACGAAAACCAGGCGATGCTCGGCGTGGTCGGCATCGAGGTATTCGATGAGGCCGGCCTGCTGCGCTCCCTTGCGGTCGAGCCACGGGCCCGCCACCGCGGCATCGGCGATGCCCTCGCTTCGTCGCTGGAAGCCGATGCGCGCGCACGCGGCCTGCGCCAATTGGTGCTGCTGACCCAGACCGCCGAAACTTTCTTCGCCCGCCGCGGCTACACCGTCATCGACCGGGCCGCCGCCCCGGCCGGCATCCAGCGCAGCGCGGAGTTCCGCTCGCTGTGCCCGGCCTCGGCGGTGTGCATGAGCTTGGTGCTCGAGCCGGCGCGGCTTGGTTGACGCAGTGCGTCGGTAGCGTGCGGCCGGCAGGACCGTTTGAGAGCGATATCCGAGTACGCCATCGCGCCGGCGTCCGCATCTGGCCGCGGACTGCGTTAATCGAATGGGGCAGTACTGGAGATGGACCTCGGATATGGCGGGTTTGGAGCTGTTGGAAGCGCCGCGGACTGCGGCGGTCGGCCGGCCTTCGGCCGAAGCGGCGGTGTTGCAGTCGGCATCGACCGATGACGGATCGGCGCTCGGATCGGAAGAGGCCGGCGCCGAGGTAACGGCGCTGTTGCAGCGCTGGGGCGGGGGCGATGCCAAGGCGCTCGATGCTTTGCTGCCCTTGGTCTACGCCGATCTGCGTGCGATCGCGCGGCGCGAGCTGTATGGCCATCGCGGCCACGACACTTTGCAGCCGACGGCGCTGGTCAACGATGTGTTCTTGCGCCTGCTCGGCAGCGATCGGCCGCAGTGCCTGGGCAGTCGCGCGCATCTGTTCCATACCGCGGCGCGGATCATGCGGCAGTTGCTGGTCGACCGCGCCCGGCGCGCGGCGTGCGACAAGCACGGCGGTGCCTGGAAGCGCGACGATTTCGCCTGCGCGCTCGATCTGCCGATCCCGGAGCGCACCTTGCTGCCGGAACTCGACGTGGCGCTGGACGAATTAGCCAAACTCGACGCACGCATGGCCAAGGTGGTCGAACTGCGCTACTTCACCGGGCTCAGCGTGGCCGAAGTCGCGCGTTTGCTCGAGGTCGAGGAGCGCACGGTCTATCGCGATTGGGCCGCGGCCCGCGCCTGGCTGCGCGACCGTCTGTCAGAGTGATGGCAGCTTGAGGCGACGCTTCGCGTTGTCTTCAGCGACCCAAGCCAGAGTTTCAGCATGACTCTCGACGAATCATCGTTAGAACGCCGCGCCCTGCAGTTGTTCCGTGGGGTGCTCGACGCCTCTTCCGCCGAACGCGAGCGCTTGCTCGGGCAGGCCTGTGCGGGCGACGAGGCGCTGCAGGCGCGGGTGCGAGCGCTGTTGGCGCAGGTCGAGGAGTCGGAAGCAGGCGTAGATCCAGGAACGTCACTGCCGCAAGGCGACGCGACCGGATTGCGGATCGGGCCCTACCGGTTGCTCGAACGGATCGGCCGTGGCGGCATGGGCGAGGTGTTCCGCGCCGCGCGCTGCGACGGCGCGTACGAGCGCGAGGTCGCGCTGAAACGTATCTGGAGCGGTTTTGCGCCGCTGGGAGCGAGCCCGTTGACCGAGCGCTTCCTGCGCGAACGCCAGGCGCTGGCGCGGCTGCAGCACACGGGCATCGCCCAGTTGTACGACGGCGGCGTCACTGAGACAGGCCAGCCGTGGTTCGCGATGGAGCTCGTTCGCGGCGAACCGATCACCCGCTGGTGCGCGGCGCGCGCGGCAACGATCGAGCAGCGGGTCGAACTCGTGCAGCAGGTTTGCGCGGCGATCGACTTCGCCCACCGCGCCTTGATCGTGCATCGCGATCTCAAGCCGGCGAACGTGCTGGTCGACGAGGCCGGGCAAGCCAAGCTGCTCGACTTCGGCATCGCCAAATGGCTCGACGATGCCGACGCCGAGCAGACCCAGGCCCTGGCGATGACGCCGGCCTGGGCCGCGCCGGAGCAGCGCGAGGGCCGCGCGGTCACCACCGCGACCGATGTCTATCAGCTGGGCATGTTGCTGCGGGTGCTGCTGTCCGACGATCTGCCGGCGCTCGGGCAGGCGTCGCCGCGGCTCGCGTCCGCGTACGAGGCGCTGCGCAAGCGCGATGCTTCGGCGGCGCAGCGAGTCGCGCACGAGCGGGCGACCACGCCGGAACGCTTGCTGGCGCGCTTGCGCGGCGATCTCGACTGTATCGTCGCTCAAGCGACGGCGCAGGCGCCGCAGCAGCGCTATCGCAGCGCCGCGGCCCTGGCCGACGACCTGCAACGCTGGCTGGAGAAACGGCCGGTGCACGCGCGCGGCGAAGACCGGGCCTATCGGTGGCGGCGCGCGGCGCAGCGGCACTGGCCGGCCTTGACCACCGCGGCGGCGGCGCTGGTCCTGGCCAGCGGCATGGCTTTCTATCATTTCGCCCGGCTCGGCGATGAGCTGCAGCGCACCCGCGTCGCCCGCGACGAGGCCACCGCGGCGCAGACCAAGGCCGAGGCGCAGCGCGGCCAGGCCGAAGCGACCGCCGAGTACTTCGTGGATCTGTTCAAACAGGCGCGGCCGCGCGAGACCACCAGCGGCGAAGTGTCGGCGCGGGCCTTGATGGCGGCCAGTCTCGAGGAGTTGCTGGCCGATCGTAAGCGCGACCCACTGGTGCGTGCCTCGTTGCTGGCGGCGAACGGGCGCGCGGCCAGCTACCTCGGTCGCGACGCGGACGCCGAACGCGCCGCCGGCGCAGCCATTGCGTTGTGGCAGGCGCATCCGCAGGCGGATCAGGAAACCCTGGCCAAGACCCGGTTGCTCAGGGCCGGGTATCTGCATCATCTGCAACGGCCCGAAGAAGCGCAGCGCGAGCTGGATCAAGCCGTTGCGCTGGCCGCGCGCATCGCGCCGCGCGATCCCGACCTGCGTACCAGCCTGCAACTGTGGCGCGCCAACCTGGCCGGCGAGCGCGAAGACGCCGCGACGATACGCGACGCCTACGAGCAGGTGCTGCGCCTGACCGAGCATTCGCTGCAGCGTCGCTTGGCCTGCCGCTCGCACTACGCCGGGCTCGGCAATCTGGCCATGCTCGATATCGACGAGGGGCGTCCGGCCGATGCCGAGCGGCGTCTGCGCCGCGCGCTGGCCATGATCGGCCCCTGCGGCATCAGCGACCACGCGGACGGCCTGATATTGCGCCGCGTCCTCGCCGTCGCCTTGATCGATCAGGCGCGGTTGGGCGAAGCGCGAACTCTGATGGCCGCCGCGCTCGAAGAATCGCGTGCGCATTTCGGCGCGACCGATTCCTTCCTCGCCCACGCCTTGTTCGTGCAGGCCCTGCTCGAGGTGATCGAGCGGCGGCCGGCGGCGGCGCAGAAGCTGCTGGCCGAGGTCGCGCGTATCGACGATGTGATGCTGCCGCCTTCCAGCCCAATGCGTTATTCGCGCACCGGGCTGGGGGCGCTCTCGCTGATTGCACAGGCCGATCATCTCGCCGCCGACAAAAGCGCAATAGATACCGCGCTGCGCGGTGCGGTCAAGGCGCTGCGACCGATCGTCCAAGCCGACGGCAGCGCGTTGCGCTCGGGTTCGCTCAACGAGCGCGCCAGCGGGCATTTCCATGCTCTGGCACTGGCCTATGCGCAATGCCGGCTCGATTCATCGAGCGGCAACCGCGAGGCCTTCGTAGTGGCGCGTGCCGCCGCCGGCGCCATGCGCCCATGGCGTACCCGCATCAGCCGAGACTGGGGCCAGCGCTGCGGCGTGTAAGGGCGCGGCGCCCGGGTGCGCCGAGCGATGGATTCGGCATCCTCGTGCGCATGCGTCGCTGACCGCGCTGCAGGCATCGGCCTGCCGGGTCTATCCACTGCGCCATTCTCATTCGGCGCAGGTGCGGCCGGACGGCGTCGTTCCGACGCGACGATGGATGGGGCGGCAACCGCCATGTCAGGTTCCGCAGCCTCCTCTCGTACCCCTGTATGCCACCGACGTGGCATCCCTCGCTCAGGTATCGGGTCGTAACGGACTGCGACGACGCAACGGCTACGCATTCGCATCGAACACCGCTGCCTTCCATCAGGAGTTTCACCATGCAGCTCATCTTCCATCGCAAACCCCGGCGGCGCCTGCCGCTGTTGTCGACCGCGCTCGGCGCGCTGTCGCTCGCTTTCGCCGCGAGCGCTTTACCCGCTACGGCCGCGGTCGGTCCGGCATCGGTCGTGCAAGGCCGCACCAACACGCTCGCCTCGTTCGGCCCGACTGTTTATTCGGACGGCCTGCAGCGCCAGTACCTGGTCAAGAACGGCCGCGTCTACAAGCGCACCGAACCCAACTGGAACACCTGGGAGAACATCAGTGCCGCCTTCGAGGGCGTGCCCCAGTTGCCCCTCGGCGAGAACACCTCGTTCGACGTCGAGCTGTACCGCGACGGCTTGCACCGGCAGTTCCTGACTCGCGGCGGCCATGTCTATCGGCGCATCCAGACCGGCATAGATCAATGGGGTCTGTGGGAAAACATCGATGCGGCCTTCCCGGGCACGGGCAGCGAGCCGATCAGCTCGTTTTCGGTGGCGGTGTATGCCGATGGTCTGCAGCGCCAGTTCGTGGTGCGCGGCGGGCAGGTGTTCCGCCGCACCCAGACCGCGAGCGGCGGCTGGCCGGCGTGGGAAGACATCACTTCGGTGTTCTCGGGCGCGGGCAGTTCCGAGGCAACCATCACCGCTTTTCACGTCGCACTTTATAACGACGGCAAGCTGCGCCAGTTCGTGACCCGCGGCGACCAGGTCTACCGGCGTACCGAGCCGAACTGGAACACCTGGGAAGACATCTCGTCGTTGTTCGATGGCGTCGGCCGCTCCGCCGACCCGCGCGTCGACGATCCGATCCACAAGCGGGTGATGGTGATCGAGTTCAACCCGACCATCCAAAGCATGAACAACCAGCGCCTGAGCCAGGCGAAAGGCTGGTACGACCCGCGCGTGCTGGAACAGCAGTACATCCAGTTCCTCGAACAAGCCAGCGGCCAGGTGGTGCAGTACTCGATCGCCAAGCATGTGTTCGTCGATGCGTTTGCGCCACGCACCCAGAACCCGATCTACAGCGAAGCCACCTACCTGAAGTGTCTCGCCGACGAGCCAGACACCTGCCCGCGGCAGAACGATTTCGACTACGTCAGCGTGCTGCGCCAGTACGGCGTGTGCGAGAAGGCCAACGCCGGCGAAATCGACGAGTTGTGGCTATGGGGCGGGCCATACTTCGGCTACTTCGAAGCCAATATGGCCGGGCCCGGCGCGTTCTGGACCAACGGCGATCCGATCCCGCCCCAGCTCAGCACCTGCCAGGTCAAACTCAACATCATGGGTTTCAACTACGAGCGCGAGCCGGAGCGAATGCTGGAGGACATGGGGCATCGCGTCGAAGGCACCATGAAGCATCGCTTCGGCCGTTGGGCGAACAGTCCGCCGGCACCCCCGTCGACGATGTTCCCGCCCGATGCCAACTTGCTCGAACGCTTCACCGCGCGCGGCTTCGATGCCACCACCGCGGCCTGCGGCAACATCCACGGCAGCCTCAACACGCCACAGTACGATCCCGGCAACCGCTGGGGCTACGACTTCACCAACGGCCATTACGAGTACAACACCTGCGACGATTGGGAGAACTATCCGAACCTGAGCCCCGGCGCGACCACGCTCAACAACTGCACCAAGTGGGGCGGGCCGCGTTGCACCTTCCCGGACGGCTATCGCGCGGCCGATCGCGGCTGGCATTTGTACTGGCTCGGCAAGGTGCCGAACTTCGTCGGCAGCCATCTCGGCGTGCAGAACAACTGGTGGTGGTACGTGATGGATTGGGACGTGGTGGCGCCTTAAGCGCGGCACCTGGGCGCGCCATCGAAGCGACGGGCGGGGCGCGAGCCCCGCCCGTTCGTCGTTATGGCGGTCGCAATCGCTTGCGCAAGCGTTAATCCGTCGATCGATCGACCCGCGTCGCCAGCTTCTTCGGCGCCAGCACGCAATAACTCTCGCTCAGCAGGTCGGCAACCTCGTCCCAATCGGTGTGCCCATCGATCGTCATGCCGACGATGTTCGGAAACCACACCGGCCGGAAGAACGGCGCACGTTTGAAGCGTGGCGCATCGGCGCGCGGCAAGGGCAAACGGAAGGTCAGCACCGTCGCCGGCCCGTCGCTGCCCGCGGCTTGCGCATAGGCTGGCGGCCAGCCCGTGGCGATCGTCAGCACATGGGCGAAGTTCTTCTTGCCGATCATCCAGCGTGTGCCGACCCAGGCCCGCTCTTCATGGGCCTCGGGCAGGCCGAGGCAGATCGACGAGAGTCGCAGGACGATCTCGGCGGAAACCTCGGGGTGGTCGGCCATGGCTCGGTCCAGCGCAGCGGAGGCGTATCGGAGTTTGCCAGTTCCGCCGCCAAGCGGGCCATCGACCGCCGCCGGATAGCAGCGGCCTGCGAGCGGCGATGCCGCCTTCAGCCATAAACGATCGCCACGATCCCGTTCGGATTGGAGACCTGCTGCACCATTACCCCGGTGACCTTCGCCTCGTAGAACACCTCGCGCAGCGGCGCGTGATTGCGGTCGTCGAAACCCGGCGCGATGCCCCGGTCCTGGGCGTAGTACTGGCAGTACATGGGCGGCGGATCATCTTCCTTGCGCTGCGTGGTCACGGCGATGTAGAAGCCTTCCAGCGATTGATAGCCCACGCCGCCGAACACGGTGAAACCGACGCAGTCGTAGTTCTTCTTGTCGACCGGGTTCATGATCGATTTGGCCGCGGGTATCGTCGTCGACAGCGGCAGCATGTTGGCTATGCCGTTTGGGCCGAAGCGGAAGTTGATGTTTTCCAGGTCGGTGGCTGCGGTGTTGAACAGCAGGCCCTGCAGATGCAGCTTGATGTCGAACAGCTCGATCAGGTCCAGCACCAATGTGTACAGGCTGATGCCGATGCCGATCTCGGTCGACGCCGCGCCGGCGATGCCTTCGATCAGGTCGGTGGCGAAACTGTTGCCCGGGTCGTTGGGGTTGCTGGGGATGTCGGGCAGGGTGAATTCCCGCGTCGAGATGATGCCGGTCGTGTCCTGGTAAGCCCGCAATAGAGCCATCACATCCGCGTGCGGATGCAGTCCTTGCTTGAATGCCTTATGCGCCGCGGTCATGTTGGTTAGGAAGCTCGTCACCGCGCCGGGCGCCGTGTGCGGGTTCTTCAAACCCTCGCTCAGCGCTTTGAAGGCCGCACTGTCCTTTCGGACCCAGGTGACATGCGAGTACTGGCAATCCGGATAGCTCATGGTCGTGTCCTTCTGGGGGGTGGCAGGGCGAGGCGAAGCGCTCGACGCGCTGTGCGAACGCGGTGGCTGGCGGGTCGGATCTGAGCGTGGTCGCCGCGCGCAAGACGGGTGTCCTCGTGCAACAGGTCGGCCTTCGTCGCCCCGGATAAACGCTCCCCAACGTTTCCAACAGGCCGGCGGCACGGCTTCGAGCGGGTTAACGGGGTGGGCTGCGGCAAGCGGCCAATCGGGCCATGCTGCGAACGCGGATGCACCGGAATGGGCCTGCGTCGCCACGCCTGTCGCGGCTCTCGCCAACGACGCCGGCGCTTTGCACTAGTATGGTGCAATGCCCTCCGATCCCCTGCCCACGCCGGACCTCAGCCTAGACAGCCTGACCACGCCGATGGCCTGGAGCGACCCGGCCGGGGCGATCGTCGGCTGCAATACGGCGTTCTCGCGCTGGTTCGGGATCGGGGCGCGGCGCCTGCTGGGCTGGACCCTGGCCGGGCTGGATGCCGGCGACGGCCGCCTGGCCTTGGCTCTGACCCGCCAGGGCGGCGACGAGGCGCCACTGCGGATGCGCCGCATGCGTCTGCGTTATGCCGACGGCGAGGACCGCTTCGCCGACCTGTGGCTGAGTCGCCGCGACGACGGCGGCTGGCTGCTGGAGGCGCACCCGGTCGACGAGTTTCCCGGCGACGACCCGGCGCTGCTGCTGCCGTCGGCGCTGTCGGCGTCGCTGAAGGGCCTGGCCCACGAGCTGCGCAATCCCTTGGCCGGGCTCAAGGGCGCTTCGCAGTTGCTGGCGCGCCGGGCCGAGGACAGCGAGTCGCGCGAACTGATCGAGCTGATCGACAGCGAGGTCGAGCGCCTGACCGAACTGGTCGACCGCCTGCTGACGCCGTCGCCGCCGCGACCGCATGCCTTGCTCAACATCCATGCCGTGCTCGAACGCGTGCTGCGCCTGGCCGAAGCCGATGCCGGCTGGGCGGTGCGGCTGGTGCGCGACTACGACCCCAGCCTGCCGGAGTTCGCCGGCGACGCCGACCGCCTGATGCAGGCGGTGTGGAACCTGGTGCGCAACGCGATCGAGGCCAAGGCGACCCACGTCAATCTGCGCACGCGCATCGAGCGCGGGGTGCGCATCGCCGACACCGTGCATCCGATCGCGCTGCGCCTGGAGATCATCGACGACGGCCACGGCGTGCCCGACGAATTGGCCGAGCAGTTGTTCCTGCCGCTGGTGTCGGGCCGCGCCGAAGGCAGCGGCCTGGGCCTGGCCTTGGCCCAGCAAGTCTCGCGCGAGCACCGCGGTTCGCTGGCCTACCGTTCGCGCCCGGGGCACACCGTATTCACGCTGTTGTTGCCGATGCAGATCGAACAGGAAGAGGAGGCGACATGAGCGCTGCACGCATCTGGGTCGTCGACGACGATCGTTCGGTCCGCTTCGTCCTGTCGACGGCCTTGCGCCAGGCCGGCTACGACGTCGACGGGTTCGAGAATGCCGGCGATGCGCTCGATGCATTGGAGCAGCGCGGCGTGCCCGATCTGCTGTTCACCGATGTGCGCATGCCCGGCGACGGCGGCCTGGTCCTGCTGGAGAAGCTCAAGGCGCGCGCGCCGTCGCTGCCGGTGGTGGTGATGAGCGCCTACACCGATGTCGCCAGCACCGCGGGTGCGTTTCGCGGCGGCGCCCAGGAATTCCTGTCCAAGCCCTTCGACCTCGACGACGCGGTGGCCCTGGCCGCGCGCACCCTGGCGGCGAGCGAACCGCAGGACGAAGCGAGCGTCGTCAGCGACGGCGCCGCCGCCGACAGCCTGATCGGCGACACGCCGGCGATGCTGACCTTGTTCCGCGCGATCGGCCGTCTGGCCCAGGCGCCGCTGTCGGTGCTGATCACCGGCGAGACCGGCACCGGCAAGGAACTGGTCGCGCGTGCGCTGCATCGCGAGTCGCCGCGTGCGACGCGGCCGTTCGTCGCGCTCAATACCGCGGCGATCCCGGCCGAGTTGCTCGAAAGCGAGTTGTTCGGCCACGAGGCCGGCGCTTTCACCGGCGCGCAGCGGCGCCATGTCGGGCGTTTCGAACAGGCCCATGGCGGCAGCCTGTTTCTCGATGAAATCGGCGACATGCCCTTGCCCTTGCAGACGCGCTTGCTGCGGGTGTTGGCCGAGGGCGAATTCTTCCGGGTCGGCGGGCGCGAACTGATCCGGGTCGACGTGCGGGTGATCGCGGCGACCCATCAAGACCTGGAAACCCTGGTCGCGCAGGGCCGGTTCCGCGCCGATCTGTTGCACCGCCTCGACGTGGTGCGGCTGCGGCTGCCGCCGTTGCGCGAGCGTCGCGCCGACGTGCCGCAACTGGCCGAACGTTTCCTGGCGTCGGCGGCAGTGCGTTTTGCCGCGCCGGCCAAGCGGCTGTCCAAGCCGGCGCTGGAGCGCTTGATGGCGCACGACTGGCCCGGCAACGTGCGCGAGCTCGAAAACGTGTGCTGGCGCTTGGCGGCCTTGGCGCCCGGCGAGACCATCACCCGGCAGGACATGGACGACGTGCTCGGTGTGTCGGTGCAGACGGCCGCCAGCGCCACCGAATGGGAGGCGCAGTTGTCGAGTTGGGCGCGCGCGCAGCTCGCCGAAGGCCGCGCGAACCTGCACGCCGATGCGCGCGAGCGCTTCGATCGCGCCTTGCTGGAGGCCGCCCTCGAACACACCGGCGGGCGACGCACCGAAGCGGCGACCCGGCTCGGCCTGGGGCGCAACACCTTGACCCGAAAACTGGGGCCAGGGCGTCGCGGCGGTTAGTGCGCCGAAGCGCCGCGGTCTCGCATCGGTCGACGGTGTTCCGGCCGTGCGCATCCGGCTTCAGGTCGAGGCGTCGCAGGCATGAACGCATGCGATGCGTCGCGGTTTCGTTCGCACGAACATGCCGTGGTTGGCGGAATGCGATCGTGGGCCGCGCCCGCTCGGTATTCGTGCCCATAATCGGTGATGCCCGTTGCGATGCCGAGGGCGCGGTCGCGCGTTTCACCTGCGCTGAACCCGCGCCGGGCTAGCGTCGAATCACCTTCTACCGTGCGCCGTCGCCGGCGCCGACGACAGGAGTCCCGCATGAACCCGATCCTTCGCATCTCCATCGCCACCGCCGTGCTCGCGCTCGCCGCCTGCGGCGGCCAGACGACGCGGCCGACGCCGCCGCCCAAGCCCGTGGGGCCCAAGCCGGTGTCCACCGCCCAGGCGGGGCAGGTCATCCTCGCTTCGGCATCGGGCAGCCTGGTCAGCGGCAAGCTGGCGTTGCGACCGATGGGCGACGGCGTGCATTTCACCGGCGAGATCGGCGGCCTCGCGCCGAACAGCTCGCACGCGATCCACGTCCACGAGAAAGGCGATTGCAGTGCGGCCGATGCCAGCAGCGCCGGCGGCCACTTCAATTCGGTCGGCCAACCGCACGGGCAGGTCGATCACGGTCCCCACCATGCCGGCGACATGAACAACATCGTCGCCGACGCCGAAGGCGTGGCCAAGGTCGACGTGCATGCCAGCGGCGTGACCCTCGGCGGCGGTGCCATGAACGATGTCAGCGGCCGCGCGGTGATCGTGCATGCCTCGGCCGACGATTACCGCAGCCAGCCGGCCGGCAATGCCGGTGCGCGCCTGGCCTGCGGCGTGATCAAGGTCCTGCGCTGATCCCCGGCGCGGCGGGCGCCGCGCACGCGAAGGCGAAGCATGGCGCCCCCAGGTCGGCGCCGTCGTTTTATCCTGTCCGTTCCGCCCCTGCGAAGCTCCGTCATGACCCGCCTGCGTATCCGCGATGCCGTTCCGACCGACCGCGACCTGATCGCCGAGTGGATGATCGCGATGGCTTGGGAGACCGAGCACAAGCGTCTCGATCCGGATACCGTGCACGCCGGGGTCGCCAACGGCCTGGCCGACGCGGCCAAGGCGCGTTACTTCATCGCCATGCGCGAAGCCGATGTCGGCGGCCACGAAACCATCGCGGTGCCGGCCGGCACCTTGATGCTGACCCACGAGTGGAGCGACTGGCGCAACGGCGACTGGTGGTGGATCCAGAGCGTCTACGTGGCCCAGGCGCATCGTCGCCAGGGCGTCTACAACGCTTTGCACAGCCACGTCGCCGCGCTCGCCCAGGCCACCCCGGGCGTGGTCGGCTTGCGGCTGTATGTCGAACGCGCCAATGCCAATGCGCAGCAGACCTATGCGGCGATGGGCATGGTCGATGCCGGCTACGACATCTACGAGCAGCACACCTGATGCGACGATGAGCGTGGGGAGTTTGGGCCGCTGATCGAGCGTCGGCCGAGTCGAATCACCGATTTCATGTGCCTGGTTTGCTGTGGCCGGAGCCCGTCAGCGTTCGCCGGCGGCGCTGCAGCAGAGCAAATCCCCCACGTCCGCTACGCGGCCGTTCGCCCCCTTTGCAAAGGGGGCAACAGCGGATGCGTGGTTCTTGGCATCGTCGTCGGCGACGCCGACAGACGAATCAAAGCTGGTTGGCTTCGCTCTCGCCGTCGCAATGCACGAACGTCACCGGCACGGCATGGGCGCCGAGCACGGCCGAGATCTGTCGCAGCCGCGCTTCGAAATGCTGGTAGCGGCGGTTGAGCTTGTCGCGGCATTCGTCGGTATTGCATGGCGCTTCGGGCGCGTAGCGCGCATGCCAGGCGGCCGGCGAGAACAGGGCGATGCGGGCCTCGCCTTCGCTGTAGTGGATCAGCGGCTCGGGACGGGCGTCCAGCCATTCCTCGCCGTCGGGCTGCAGCAGGGCGGTTTCGAGCAAGGGCCACAGCGGGCCGAGCCCGGCGTGCTCGTACTGCATCGCCATCATCGCGGCGAGGTCGTGCACGGTCAGGTAGCGGGCGTGTTCGACCTGCAGGCCGAACGCGGCCTGCGCGGCCAACGCGGTGCCGGCGCCGGCCATGCCGCGCTCGAGCAGGCTGGATTCGAGGATCTCGCCGACGCGGGCGACGACCTCGGCCTCGCCGCTGAGCACGAACGGCACCAGCCGCAGGGGACCGCCGGCGAAGTCGGGCGAGGGCGCCAGGGCGCCGGGCAGGCGTTCGTCGTGGGCGCCGAAGGCGATCACCCGCGCGGCCGAGGCGGCGGCGCGGTCGCGCGGCGCATTGGCGGCCAGCTGGTCGAGTTCGCGGTGCAAGGGCCAGCCCGGGCGCAGCAGCTCGACCGGGTCGTAGTGCGCGCCGACGGTGATCAGGTCCAGGCCGCCGGCTTCGGCGGCGAACGTGGCCAGGTCGCGCGCGATCTTCTCCGACAGCGCCCCCGCATCCTGGAGCGGCAGGGCATTGCGGTCGACCGCGGCGTCGCCCTTGAGTTCCAGCGCGAGCGCGCCGAGGACGTGCAGGGGCGCGGACGGAGCGCTGGCGGGAGAGCTGGCTGAGGTCATGATCACCGAGGATACGCTGGCGTTTGGTAGAGCGCGTGTGCAGCGCTACACTGGGCGCCATTATGCCCGCTCCGCTGCGGCGGGTCGGTTCGAAACTCCCTGTGAGGTGTACCGATGCGTCAAAACCGTCCCGTCGCCGTGCTCGGTGGCGTGCGTATTCCGTTCTGCCGCCAGAACACCGCCTATGCGGATGTCGGCAACCTCGGCATGTCGGTGCGCACCCTCGGCGCGTTGGTCGAAAAGTTCGGCTTGCACGGGCAACAGCTCGGCGAAGTGGCGATGGGCGCGGTCATCAAGCACAGCAGCGACTGGAACCTCGGTCGCGAGGCGGCGCTGTCGTCGGGGCTGTCGCCGCTGACCCCCGGCATCACCCTGCAGCGCGCCTGCGGCACCTCGCTGGACTCGATCATCACCGTCGCCAACAAGATCGCCCTGGGGCAGATCGACGTCGGCATCGGCGGCGGTTCGGACACCACCTCGGACGTGCCGATCGTCTATGGCAAGAGCCTGCGCCGGCGCCTGCTGGAAGCCGCGCGCGGACGCAGCACCAAGGGCAAGCTGGCCGCGTTCAAGGGCTTCAGCCTGCGCGAACTCAAGCCCGAGTTCCCCGGCGTGGCCGAGCCGCGCACCGGCAAGAGCATGGGCGAGCACTGCGAGGACATGGCCAAGCAGTGGAACATCTCGCGCGATTCGCAGGACGAATGGGCGCTGTCCTCGCACCAGAAGCTCGCCGCCGCTTACGAGCGCGGCTTCTTCGAAGACCTGGTGGTCAGCTTCCGCGGGGTGTCGCGCGACAACAACCTGCGCGCCGACAGCAGCCTGGAAAAGCTCGCGACCCTGAAGCCGGCGTTCGACAAGACCTCCGGCCGCGGCACTCTGACCGCAGCGAATTCCACCCCGCTGACCGACGGCGCGGCGGCCTGTCTGCTGGCGTCGGAAGAATGGGCGCAGGCGCATAACCACGAAGTGCTGTGCTACCTGCGCGATGCGCAGGTAGCGGCGGTCGATTTCGTCCATGGCGAGGGCCTGCTGATGGCGCCGACCGTGGCCGTGCCGGAGATGCTCAAGCGTAACGGCCTGACCTTGCAGGACTTCGACCTGTACGAAATCCACGAGGCCTTCGCCGCCCAGGTGTTGTGCACCCTGCGCGCCTGGGAGAGCGAGGACTACTGCAAGACCCGTCTCGGCCTGGACGCGCCGCTGGGCCGCATCGACCCGGCCAAGATCAACCCCAACGGTTCCTCGCTGGCGGCGGGTCATCCGTTTGCCGCGACCGGCGCGCGCGTGGTGGCCACTGCCGCGAAGGAACTCAAACAGCGCGGCGGCGGCCGCTGCCTGATCTCGATCTGCACCGCCGGCGGCATGGGCGTGGTGGCGATTCTGGAGCGTTGATGGGCGCTTGATCTTGCCGGAGCGATGCGCGGCAAGATTGTCGCGACGTGGTCGCGACGTGGTCGCGGCTTGTGGTCGTAATCCAGTAGAGCGCCGCTCCTACTCTTTGAAGCCACGGCCACGACGTTTCAATCTCGCGTCGCTTGCGGCTTGAGCCGCAGGGTAGGAGCGACGCAAGTCGCGACCGATCCCGGTGTTTCGGCAATCAAGTGCAAAGCTTCCGTCCGCTGACGCGGCCGGGTTACTTTCTTTTGCTGGCCCAAAAGTCCGTCTGGATTCCCTTCGGTCAAAGCTAACCAAAGAAAAGGCCTTCCTTGACGAAGCTCCCCTGCGAGTACGCAGCTCGCGCCGGGATTTTTCGATAAGACGTCCCTGTCTTATCGAAAAACGGCGCACGTCCTGTGCGCCGCCCTACGGGTCTACGGTTGCATCGCGAGTTCGGAACTGCGCCAAGCTCATCACGTCAACGTCAACGCTGTTGAGACATAGGCGGCCCCCCGGGTCGACGACGGCCGCTGAACGATCGCGGTCGCGGCTCGCGCCGCTCCTACCCCGAAGCAGCGTTGCTGTTGCTGTGCGCCGTCCCGCACTTGCGAAGGCAATCGAAGACCCGGAGGGCGGCCCGCATGGATGCGGGCCGTTTTTCATCGGGACAGGGATGTCCCGTATGAAAAAGCCCTGCGTCGGCATCGAGCGCGCGGGCCCTTGATTCAAAGAAAAGCATTTTTCTTTGGTTACCTTTCTTTTGTTGCTTATGACAAAAGAAAGTAACCCGCCGCTTTAGTGGCGGAAGCTTTTGGCGTTTGATCTTGCTACGCAAGAAGCTACAAGCCACAAGCAAGTGCAAAGCTTCCGCCCCCTAAAGGGTGCGGGTAACTTTCTTTTGGCCAAAGCCCCAAAAGTCCGTCTGGATTCCCTTCGGTCAAAAGTCACCAAAGAAAAGTGCTTTTCCTTGACGAAGCTCCCCTGCGAGTACGCAGCTCGCGCCGGGATTTTTCGATAAGACGTCCCTGTCTTATCGAAAAACGGCGCACGTCCTGTGCGCCGCCCTACGGGTCTACGGTTGCATCGCGAGTTCGGAACTGCGCCAAGCTCATCACGTCAACGTCAACGTCAACGTCAACGTCAACGTCAACGGCAACGTCAACGTCAACGGCAACGGTAAGCGCCTACGACCATCACGTCGCCGGCGCGCCGCGGCTGGTGCCGGCGATGTACTGCGGCGGCCACACCGCGCTCGGCGGGGTAGTGCCCTTGGCCCGCATCTGCGCCTGCAGTTCGGCCTCCAGCACGAGCTGTTGCATCGCGAAGGCCGGGTTGCCGGCGAGATTGTCGTTCTGCTGGGGGTCGGCGAGCAGGTTGTACATCTCCCAATCGCCGCCCTGACCCGGGTCCGACGCCGACCCATACACCGCATAGGTCCACTGCGTCGAGCGGATCGCGCGGATCAGGCTGGGGCCGTCGCCGGCGATGTCGTCGTAGGTGTAGTGCACGTAGTCCTGCACCGAACTGCTGCTGCCTTCGAGCACCTGGCTGAGGTCGGTGCCGACCAGGTCGGGGAACTGCCCGCTCACGCCGAGCAGGCTGGCCAGAGTCGGCAGCAGATCGACCGAGCTCGCCAGGGCCTGGGTGGTCTGCGCCTGCGGCCAGGCCACCGGGTTGGAGAACAGCAGCGGCACGTGGATCGCTTCGTCGTAGGCGTTGACGAATTTCTCGACCATGCCGTGCGAGAGGCCGAGTTCGCCATGGTCGGCGAAGCGCACGATCAGGCTCTGCTGGATCAACTCGCTGCCCATCGCGTCGAGCACCTGTTGGATCTGCGAGTCGACGTATTCGACGAGGTAGGCATAGAAGTCGACGAAATCCTGCTGGCTGGCCTGACCTTCGCTCATTTGGCCCCAGGTGAAGCTCGACTGCGCGCGCGGCTTGGTCGACAGGTCTTCGTCGGCATTGGCGGGGATCGGCGCATCGGTGAGGCTGTAGGTCGCTTGGTCGTAGAAGGTCGAGGCCTCGTTCAAATAGCCCAGGTGGGCGTCGTGCGGATTGACCAGCGACACCACCAGGCAGAACGGACTCGCCGGCGGCGCTTGCAGGAAGGCGCAGGCGTCGGCGACGTAGCGTTGATCGTTCTGGTTCGGCTGCGCCGGTTGGCCCGGCGGCAGCAGCGGCTGCAAAGGGATCAGGGTGCCGCCGCCGAGGAAGGTGGTGCCGAGGTTGAGTCCGGCGTCGTTCGGGTCCCAGCTCTGGAAGCCCCAGGGCTGCAGGTCGGTGCTCAGTGAGCCGGGCTCTTCGCCGCCGAGCAGATGCCACTTGCCGATCCAGTAGCAGTCGTAGCCGGCGGCCTTCAGCACGGTGGCGAGGTTGGGTACGCCGTTGGGGAAGTACGGCGGCAGCGGCACGTCCGGTTGCGGCAGGGCTTGCTGGCCGGTGGTGGTGCAACCGGTGCGCGCCGGGTACTGGCTGGTTAAAAAAGTCGCGCGGCTCGGCGAGCACATGCAGGCGCCGGTGAAGGCGTTGGCGAACTCGATGCCGTTGGCGGCGAGTTGGCGCATCGCCGGCATCTTCGCCGCGAGCGTGGGCTGATAGGCCGCCGGCCATTGCAGCAGGCTGCGTTCCTGGTCGGTGACGATCAAGATCAGATTCGGTTTGTTGCCGTTCGAGAACAGATCGCTCAAGGCCATGACGGTCGCTCCGTGAAGTGCAAGCTCAAACGCGCGATGCATCGCCCTCAGGCCGGCACCCACCGTGGCGCGATGCCAGGCTGTGATCGCGGTCACGCCATGACGGCGCTCGGCGCCGGGTTGCGGCTCGATGGGCGGCCCGGAACCGCATGGATCGGGCGGTTCCGTGACCGGCGTCGCCCGGGTTCACGAAAGTCGGTTTGCGGGCGCTGGCCCAGCTTCCATGCGCGATGGTACGGTCGTTGCGCAACAAACCATACGCAAACGTATCTAATCGTGCTGGTCAATCCTTGGGAGGGGATGAACTCATGCGCAGAATCTGGTCGTGGTTCGTGTCGTGTTTGGCCCTGTTCGTCGTCGCCCTGCCGGTCGCGGCGGGCGGATTCACGGGCAGCTACCAGCGCATTCCGGGCTGGGACGGGGCCGAAATGGGCGCTTTCGTCATGCTGCCCAAGGACCAGGGGCCGGGTCCGTTTCCGCTCGTGGTGATGCCGGCCAGCTGGGCGGTGCCGAACCTCGAGTACGTCGGCCGCGGCGGCATTCTCGCCAGCCAGGGCTATGTGGTGGTCAGCTACACCTCGCGCGGGTTCTGGGATTCGGCCGGGCAGATCGACATCGCCGGGCCCGGCACGGTCGAAGACGTCAGCGCGGTGATCGACTGGGCGCTCGCGCACACGCCGTCGAATCCGGCGCGGATCGGTGCCAGCGGCATTTCCTACGGCGCCGGCATCAGCCTGCTCGCGGCCGAGCGCGACCCGCGCATCAAGGCGGTCGCGGCGTTGAGCGGCTGGGCCGACCTGGAAGCCTCGCTGTACGCCAACCGCACCGTCAGCCAGCAGGGCGCGGCCTTGTTGGTGGTGGCCGGCAGCCTGACCGGCCGGCCCGGTCCGGAACTGGCCCAGGCCACCGCGCGCATGGCGTTCGGCGATTTCGACGGCGCCGTCAACGGCCTGCTGCCGGTGATTCCGCAGCGCAGCCCGGCCACCGAGGCGGCGGCCTTGAACCGCAACGGCACCGCGGTGCTGCTCGCCAACGCCTTCAACGACAGCCTGTTCACCCCGGGCCAGTACATCGATTTTTACAACGGCCTGAACGGGCCGAAGCAATTGCTGTTCAGTCACGGCGACCACGCCACGGTCGAAGCGCCCGGCGCGCTCGGCCTGCCGAACGAGATCTACGATGCGGTCGGCCGTTGGTTCGATCGTCACCTCAAAGGCCGGGCCAACGGCGTCGACAGCGAGTTGCCGGTGCGCCTGAAATCGCAGGACGGCGACTGGCGCGGTTACGCCGACTGGAATGCGGTGCAACGCGGCGCGACCGTGTACGCGCTGAGCCGGCCGACCGGCCTGTTGGCGCCGACCGGCGAGTTGTCGAGTTCGCCGAGCACCGGCTGGAACCATTCGATCCTGACCGGCCTGCCGACCGTCGCCGATTCCGGCGTGGCGATGATCAGCGGTTTCCTGCAGTCGCTGCAGATCGCTCCGCAGGCCTCGATCCCGCTGGTGGCGCGTGCCGGCGCCGGGGTGTGGTCGTCGCCGACCTATTGGACCGGCAAGCAGCTCAGCGGCATGCCGCAGTTGCACGTCACGGTCACGCCGACCCAGGCCGAGGTCAGTTTGTTCGCGTATTTGTACAGCGTCGACCTGCTCGGCAACGGCACGCTGCTGAGCCACAAACCGTATTCGCTGCGCGGGGCGACGCCGGGCGTGGCGAAGACGATCGACCTGCGCATGGAAGCGACCAGCTGGGATATTCCCGCCGGTCGCAAACTGGTGCTGGTGGTCGACACCGTGGACCCGCGCTACACCGCGGCCACGCGCATCGGCGGCTCGGTGAGTTTCAGCTCGCCGGCGTCGAATCCCTCGACCCTGACCGTACCGTTGCGCTGAGTCTCGGCGCAAAGCAACTCGCGACAACGGCGCCCCAGGGCGCCGTTGTCGTATCGGCGCTGCGCTTGCGTTGCGCGCGTGCCCGGCTAGGATGAGCTGCGAAGGGGACGCAGAGGACGCGATGTCGAGCTTCAATCCGTACGAGGCGCCGAAGAGCGCGCTGGTCCACTCGCCTCGAGACACCGGCGAGCAGGCCGGGCCCTGGCGCGACGGCAAGGACCTGGTGGCCCAGCGCAGCAGCGAGTTGCCGGCGCGTTGCGTCAAATGCAATGCCGAAGCGACGGCGCCCAAACTGCTGCAGCGCTATTACTGGCATCACCGCGGCTGGCACCTGCTGATCCTGTTCAACCTGGTGATCTACGTGATCGTGAGGGTCGCGATCCGGAAGAGCGCGCGTCTGAACGTCGGGGTCTGCGCGGTGCATGCGCGCCAACGCTTGGTCGCGATGTGGCTGGCGGCGATGTTGCTGTCGGCCAGCGTCGCGACCTTGCTGGTTGCGATGAACCGACAACTCGGCGGCGAGATGTATCTGTTGAGTCTGGCCCTGTTGATCGCCGCGATCGCGGTCGGCCTGGTCAAGGCGAGGTTGCTGTATCCCAAGCGGATCAGCGAGCGTTATGCGCGCTACGCCGGATGCGGCGACGAGTTCCTCGCCACCTTGCCGAACTTCGGCGACAGCGATCGTTGAGCGTCGGCGCCGATCCGGGCGCATTCGAACATGGCACAAAAAAACGGCCGCTTCGAAGGCGGCCGTTTTCGTCGGGGTCGCGGCTCAACCGCGTAAACGCGGCATGCCGTGTTCGTCGCGTTCTTCGATCACCGCCTCGTCGAAGATCTTCTGGCGCAGGTCGCGGCCCGGCAGCTCGGTGGCGGCTTCGCCGCGCGCCGCGCGCAGAGCGTTGACGTAACTCAGGCGGGCGCGGTTTTCGTCGCCGGCCTGGGCGTAGCCGTGGCCGAGCTCTTCCCAGGCTTCGCTGTTGGCGCCCTGGGCGAGCGCACGGTGCAGATAGGCCTCGGCCTGCGGCCACTGGCCCTGGGCGCGGCACAGGCGGGCCAGGCTGACCAGCAGGCCCGGGCTGCCCGAATGCGCCTGCAGCCAACGCTCGGCATTGCCGCGGCGCGCATCGAGGCGGCCGATCGGCAGGCGGCCGTACAAGGCCGCCAGCGATTCGTCCCAACGCGTGTCGAGCGCCTGCTCCAGGCTCTTGGCGGCGGCTTCTTCCCACCGCAGCGCGGCGGCGCGTTCGGCATAGGCGGCGACCGTGGCCGGCTCGCTCTTCAGCGGCTTCGGCAGGGTTTCCCAATGGTCGGCGAGGACGTTGGCATCGGCGGCTTCGCGCAGCGCCGCTTCGGCCCAGGCGGCTTCGAGCTGGGCGAGGCGTTCGGCCGGCCACACGCTGTGCTGGCGCAGGGCGCCGAGCAGGCCATAGGCTTCGCCGGCGCGGCCGAGTGCGGCCAGGGCCTGCGCGCGCAAAGCCAGGCCGCGCGGCGGCAGCGGTTGCACGTTGGCGGCA
>NZ_CP013141.1:4182552-4253768 GCF_001442535.1 Lysobacter antibioticus
CTGGCCGCGAGCACCCGGGCCATGGCCGCGGCCTCGACCTCGAGCAGCCCCTGCCCGACCACCTCGCCGAACCAGTTGAGCGGACAGTCGGGGTCGTGGTCGGGTTGACGGCCGTGGGACAGGGCGGGCATGGTCGCGGTTCTCGACAGGAGTCTCGGAAGGCATCGGGCCAGGACGGCACGGGGCTTGCGAATACCCCGACTGTGCGCCCCCGGGCCGCGTCAGGCAAATCGTTATCCGGCCCTGCCCGGGCCTTCCCGGCCCACCCAGCCCGCGAAGCGGTCCGTCCCGCCCGCGCCCGCCAGGAGACCGACGATGCGGTTGCTCGCCCTGCCCGCTCTCAGCGACAACTACATCTGGGCCCTGTCGGGCGACGACGAATCGGCGCTGATCGTCGACCCCGGCGACGCCGCGCCGGTGATGGCCGCGGCCGCGCACGGCCTGCGCCCGGTCGGGATCCTGCTGACCCACCACCACGACGACCACATCGGCGGCACCACCGCCCTGCGCGAGCGCTGGCCGGAGATCCCGGTGTTCGCCCCCGACGACGAACGCATCCTCAGCGCGACCGCCCGCGTCGACGAGGGCGTGAAGCTGCACGTCGCCGGCTGGACCCTCGACGTCCTGGCCGTGCCGGGCCATACCCGCAGCCACATCGCCTATTACCTGGACCGCGGCGCCCATGGCGACGAGCGCCTGTTGTTCAGCGGCGACACCTTGTTCAGCCTGGGCTGTGGCCGCCTGTTCGAAGGTACCGCCGCCCAGATGCTGGTCTCGCTGACCCGCCTGGCGGCCCTGCCGGACGAGACCCGGGTCTGCTGCGGCCACGAATACACCCTGTCCAACGCCGCCTTCGCGAGCGTGGTGGAACCCGACAACCCGGCGCTGCGGCGCCGCATAGAACAGGCTCAGGCCATGCGCAACGCCGGTCGTCCCACCGTTCCCAGCAGCCTCCTCGACGAGCGCGCGACCAACCCCTTCCTGCGCACCCGCGAAGCCGGGGTGCTGCGCGCGATCACCTCGCGCCTGGGCCACCCGCCCGAGGACGAAGTCCAGACCTTCGCCGAGTTGCGGCGTTGGAAAGACGGGTTCCGCGCTTGAAGCGGGGTCACGCCCTGCGCCGCGCACCGTTGCGTGCGGCGCTGTCCGCCGGCCTGCTGTTCACGGGCCTGTCCGCCGCGTTGTGGCTGAGCGCGGCCGGCACCGCGCGAGCGGCGGCGGCGGAAGCGCCGGCAGCCAAGACGACCCCAGTCGCAACGGCCCCGCAAGCCGACCCAGCCGCCGAGCCGACCCGCAACGGTCGCGACATCTATCAACGCTTCCGCGAGGGCCTGGCCGACCCGAGCTGCGAACCCGGTGCGAGCACCCGCTGGCGCCAACACTTCGCCGCCGCGCCCAAACGCCTGGCCCGTTCCGACGACGACCTGCTGCCGCTGTTCGGCTACGTGGTCGATGCCTTGCGCGAAGCGCATCTGCCGACCGAATACGCCCTGATCCCCTTCGTCGAGAGCGGTTACCGCCCCGGCGCGCGCAGCGCCGCCGGCCCGGCCGGGCTGTGGCAGATGATCGCCCTGACCGCGCGCAACCATCGCGTTCCGATGCGCGAGGGTTACGACGGCCGCTTGTCGCCGGTCGATTCGACCCAGGCCGCGGTGCGTTATCTCAAGACCTTGCATGGCATGTTCGGCGGCGACTGGCGCTTGGCGGTGATGGCTTACAACGCCGGCGAATACCGCATCCTCAACGCGCTCAAGCGCAACGGCCAGACCGCGGCCAATGCCCGCCCCGACCAGCTCGCTGGCCTGTCCGACATCACCCAGGCCTACGTACGCAAACTGCATGCGCTGTCGTGCCTGATGGAACAAGCCGACGACCGCGAGGAATGGCTGCAGGCTCTGGATCGGCCGGTGCCGCGTCTGCAGGCAGTGACGCTGCCGTCCGAAGTCGGCGACATCGACAGCTGGGCCGCGCGCACCGGCCAGGACGCGGCGCAACTGCGCCGCCTCAACCCGGTGTTCGCTAACGGCGCGGTCGGCCGCTCCGGCGCCCGCCGCGCGCCCTTGCTTGCCGTCGCCGCGGGCACGGCGAACGCGCCTGCTCCGGTCGCGTCCGATCTGACCATCGCCGGCATCGAAACGCCGCCGGGCACCCGCACCAAGGCCGGCGAAACCGCCGCCGACGCCGTCACCACCGGTTCGGCCGAAGTCGCCGTCGCCAAGAACGACGAACCCGCTGCGAACGCCAGCCCGCGTCGCCACACCGTCGGCCGCGGCGACAACGCCTGGACCATCGCCAAGCGCTACCGCATCCGCGTCGCCGACCTGCTCAAGCGCAACGGCCTAGGCGCCAAAGCGGTGCTCAAGCCCGGCCAGGCCTTGTTGATCGATGCGCCGAACGGCGCGGATTGATCGGCAGCGGCATCGCGCGCGACTAGGTTGCTGCGTAGAGACATCGCCCTGGCGCTCCATCGCTCGTTACGCACGACCCCAATCGCTTCGACCATTCGACGTGCAGACACCAAAACGCACAGAGCCCGGACATGCCGGGCTCTGTCGGAGCGCCTGCGCTGAGCGCGCGGCGGGATCGGACGGATCGTTTACGTTGCCGCAGTGGCGTCGGCCCCGCTGCGCCGACGCGACGGCCACAGCATCGTCAACAGGGTGATGCCGCCGAGCAGCCAGCTGTAGTGGACGTTGCCGACCAAGGCCAACGGCGAGACCTGGCTCAACGAAGCAGCCAATAGGATCTGCGCGCCGTAGGGCAACACGCCCTGGGTCACGCAGGCGAAGATGTCGAGCACGCTCGCCGCGCGCGCCGGCGGCACGCCGTGCTGCTGGGCGACGTCGCGGGCGAGGCCGCCGCTGATCAGGATCGCGACCGTGTTGTTGGCGGTGAACACGTCGCTGGTCGCCGACAGCGCGGCGATGCTGATCTCGCCGGCACGGCGGCTGCGATGGCCGCGCGCGAATTTGCCGATCACCTGCGCCAGCCAGGCGAGGCCGCCGGCGGCTTTCATCAACGCGCCCAGGCCGCCGACCAGCAACGACAGCAAGGTGATTTCGACCATGCTCTCGAAACCGTCCCAGATGTGCGCGGTGTAGGCGGCGAAGCCGAAATCCTCGGCCAGGAACACGCCGAACAAGCCGGCGATGACCAGGCCGATGCTCAGCACGATGATCACATCGACCCCGGCGATGGCCAGGCCGAGCACCACCAGATACGGCAGGATCAGCCACGGCGACACCGCGTCGGGCGTGGTCACCGGCGCGGTTTCGCCGAGAAAGCCGAGCAGCACCAGGGTGCCGATCGCCGCCGGCAGCGCCAGCTTGAGGTTCTCGCGGAATTTCTCCCGCATGGTGCAGCCCTGGGTGCGGCTGGCGACGATCGCGGTATCGGAGATCACCGACAGGTTGTCGCCGAAGGTGGCGCCGCCGATCACCGCGCCGAGCACCAGCGCGCGATCCAGGCCGGAGGCGTCGGACACGCCGAGCGCGATCGGCGCGACCGCGGCGATCGTGCCCATCGAGGTGCCGAGCGACAGCGAAATGAAACCGGCGACCACGAACAGCGCCGGCAGCAGCAAGGCCGGATGCACGTTGCCGACACCGAGGGCGACGATCGCGTCGACCGCGCCGATCGCCTTGGACACTTCGACGAAGCCGCCGGCGAGCAGGAAGATCAGGCACATCAGCACGACGTTGTGATCGCCCATGCCCGACAGCAGAGTGTCCAGCGGCTTGATCCCGCGCCGCCAGGCGATGAACGCCGCCAACGCCAGCGCCGGCAGGATCGCGACCGGCGCGTGCAGTTGGTAGAAGCCCATGGCGTCGCCGTGCGAGGTGAAATACAGCCCGGCCCCGAAGAACAGGGCCAGGAACACCAGCAGCGGCGTCAGCGCCCAGGCACTGGGGGACAGCGGAGCGCCGGGGCGGAGCGGTTGATTCATCGCTTCATCCGAATGGATTAGAAAACCTGGCGATTTTGCAGCGCAGCATCACGCTTGTCGAGTGCTGGCGGTGGAATGCTGCGTCGAGGCCATGCTAGCGGGGATGCCGAGGCCTGGCTTGCCCTCCCCCGGCCGGCAGCGCCTGCCCCGCCAAGGCGAGGGGCGGATGAGGGCCTCCCCAAACGAAACAGGGCGCCCGAAGGCGCCCTGCAGAGGTCTCGCGATGGCCCGCCGCTTACGCCGCGATGCGGCCCGCGATGGCCTTGGCGAACGACATCGTGTTGCCTTCGCCGCCCAAGTCCGGGGTCAGCGAATCCTTGGCTTCGAGCGTGGCGATGATCGCCTCGCGCAACGCGGTCGCCTTTTCCGGCTGGCCGAGGTGGTCGAGCATCTGCGCCGCGCCCAGCAGCAGGGCGCAGGGGTTGGCGATGCCCTTGCCGGCGATGTCCGGGGCCGAGCCGTGCACGGCTTCGAAGATCGCCGCGTCGGTGCCGATGTTGGCGCCCGGCGCCAGGCCGAGACCGCCCACCAGGCCCGCGCACAGGTCGGAGATGATGTCGCCGAACAGGTTGGTGGTGACGATGATGTCGAACTGCTCCGGACGCATCACCAACTGCATGCAGGTGTTGTCGACGATCATCTCGTTGCACTGGATGTCCGGATACTGCTGCGCCACTTCGCGCGCGGTCTTCAGGAACAGGCCCGAGGTCGACTTGAGAATGTTGGCCTTGTGCACCACCGTGACCTTCTTGCGGCCAGTGCGGCGCGCCAGGTCGAAGGCGTAGCGAACGATGCGCTCGGAACCGCGGCGGGTGATCTTCTGGGTCAGCATCGCGGTCTCGCCGTCTTCCGACAGCGACTGGCCTTCACCGATGTAGGCGCCTTCGGTGTTCTCGCGCACCGTGATCAGGTCCACGCCCGAGGGGAAACGCGACTTGGTGTTCGGGAACGACTTGGCCGGACGCACGTTGGCGTACAGGTCGAAGCGCTTGCGCAGCTCGACGTTGATCGAGCTGAAGCCTTCGCCGACCGGCGTGGTCAGCGGGCTCTTGAGGGCGATGCGGTTCTTGCGGATCGAGTCCATCGTCGCCGCCGGCAGCAGCTCGCCGTGCTTTTCCAGCGCGACCAGACCGGCATCGGCGAATTCGTAGGACAGGCCCAGGTTCATCGTGTCGAGCACGTGCAGGGTGGCGTCCATGATCTCGGGGCCGATGCCGTCGCCACGGATGACCGTAATGGTTTGCGTCATGAGAATTTCCAGCAGTAGGGCGCGGCGCAAGCGGCGCGGCGCACGAGGTGTGAGCCCCGTAATTATGCCGGAAGCGGCCCCCCGCTGCATTCGGGGGAGTACTGGACCTTGGTCGGGGGCGGCGAACGGCCCGATTCGGCGCAGCCGGCGGCGCGACTCGGCGCAGCGGCCGCGCGTTCAGCAACGGCCGCCCTGCCCCTGCTCCTCAGGGTAGGAGCGGCGCAAGCCGCGACCAACCGAAGAAGTGCACGCAAGCGCAGCCCCCGAAGCCCGAAGCCCCCAAGCGCCGAACACGAAAGACCACCGCCACCATCCGCTTTGGCCCAGCGCATCTCCCCCGCCCCACCCTCAGTCGAGCCTCACGCCGCTCCTACAGCAATAGCGCCCGCTCAGCCGTGGTCGTGGCCGGCCGGCGCAGCGGCCTCGCCCTGTTCGAGCTTGTCGAGGAAATCGACCGCGCGGCGCAGATGCGGGATCACGATCGAACCGCCCACCACTAGGCCGACCGAGAACGCTTCGAACATCTCGTCGCGATTAACCCCGGCGTCCTTGCACTGGGCGACGTGATAGCTGATGCAGTCGTCGCAACGCAGCACCATCGAGGCGACCAGGCCGAGCAGTTCCTTGGTCTTCAGGTCGAGCGCGCCGGGCTGGTAAGTCTGCGTATCCAGGGCGAAGAAACGGCGCACGACCTGGTTCGGTTCGGCCAGGATGCGTTCGTTCATGCGCTTGCGGAACGCGGTGAACTCGGCCACTCGGTCGCTGTCGCTCGGGGCGACTCGGTCGCTGTCGTTCGGGGCGGCGGTGTCGTCGGTACGGTCGTTGCTCACACGGGTTCCTTGAATAAGAGGTACGCGGCTGCCGTCCTTAACCGGGCGTTCGCAGACGCAGGCGGCAGGGTCGCTTAAGGGGTACGCGGCTGCCGTCCATGGCGGTACGGCCTCGGCTGCGGATCGTCCGGCCCGGCCATCCTTGGCCGGGCGTTCGCTGACGCAGGCGGCAGTGCCGCCTGGCGCGTCAGCTCACCCCCGCCAGCAAGGGCTCCAGGCCGCCGGCGCGATGCAGGGCGATCATGTCGTCGTAGCCGCCGACGTGGGTCTGCCCGATAAAGATCTGCGGCACGCTGGTGCGCTTGGTCAGCGCCATCATCTTCTCGCGCTCGGCCGGGTCCAGGTCGATGCGGACCTCGGTCCACTCCTGGCCCTTGCTCTTGAGGAAATTCTTCGCGGCGACGCAATACGGGCAGATCGCGGTGGTATAGATCACGATCGACGGCGGTTGGGGGGCGGTGTCGCTCAAAACGGTTCTCCTGCGGCCTGAACTCTGGGGTGGTCTTGCGGTCGAATATGGATACGTCAGCGGGGAGTTTAAAGTTCGTCGATGGAACGCAGTCCCGCGCGGCCCGATACGCCAAACCAGTACGCCAGCCAATACGGCGGCGTCGGGTCGAGCGCTCGACCCCCTTGCCACCCGGCGTCCAGGACGACCCCGAATGCGGCGATCGGGCGTTGAACCCCTGAGTTAACGACGCATTCACGCCGTCCCGCGGCCCGGGCGGCATCCTGCCATGCATCCGCCGCGAATGCCCCGGCTTTCGCAATCCAAGCTTTCGCACCCCGTCATCCGCCCGCCATCATCCGTCTGCTCCCGAGGACTCACCGCTTGCGTCGCATCGCCCTGCTCACCGCCGCTGTCACCCTCGCCCTCGGCAGCGTCTGCGCGAGCGCGCAGGACTCCAAGCTGCCCGACATCGGCTCGTCGGCGGCGGAACTGCTGACGCCGGCCAAACAGCGCCAGTACGGCGCGATGATGCTGGCGCAGTTGCGCCACTACGACTACCTGCTCGAAGACCCGCTCATCGACAGCTGGCTCGATACCCTCGGCACCCGCCTCGCCGCCAACAGCGACAAGCCGACCCAGCCTTTCACCTTCTTCATGCTGCGCGAGCGCCAGATCAATGCCTTCGCCACCCTCGGCGGCTATATCGGCGTCAACTCCGGCCTAGTGCTGACCGCCGAACGCGAGGACGAGGTCGCCGCGGTGATTTCGCACGAAGTCGCCCACGTCACCCAGCAGCACGTGCTGCGCGGGGTCGAGCGCGCCCAGCGCGACCAATTGCCGATCCTGCTGGCGATGCTCGGCGCGATCGTCGCCGCGCAGAGCGCCGGTTCCAATTCGACCGACGACGCGACCATGGCCGCGATCACCTCGGGCCTGGGCCTGATGCAGCAGCGCCAGATCAACTACACCCGCTCGAACGAATCCGAGGCCGACCGGATCGGCATCCAGACCCTGTCGCGCAGCCATTACGACCCGACCGCGATGGCGGACTTCTTCGCCCGCATGCAGGTGGTTTCGCGCAGCAACGCGGCCAACTGGTACGGCGAAACGCCGGACTACCTGATGACCCACCCGGTCACCACCACCCGCATCGGCGAAGCCAAGGAACGCGCCGAACAGATCGCCGGCAAGAACAGCCTGACCGCGGTCACCGCCACGCCGAACGCGACCCGGGTCGAACGCATCCCCAAGGCGCCGTTCACCCTGCCCGACAACGCCAGCGGCACCGACAACCCCTTGCTGCCGAGCGGGCTGAAGCTGCTCGATCAATCGCTCACTTCGGGCAGCACCGGCGTGTTCGAGTTCGCCCGCGAGCGCCTGCGCGTGCTCAGCGCGGTCTCCCCGCGCGAAGCGGTGCGCGAGTACGAGCGCCTCGGCGGCGACAGCGACGCCCGCCGCTACGGCATGGCCCTGGCGCGGATGCGCTCCAACCAGTCCGGCGCGGCCGTGCCGGTGTTGAACGAATTGCTGCAGAAGCACCCCGGCCAGGTCTGGCTGAGCCTGGCCCTGGCCGAAGCCGAGGCCCAGACCGGCAAGACCGCCGCGGCCGACGTCCGCTTCGAGGCATTGCTGCGCCAGACCCCGAACAACCGCGCCATCGCCCTGGGCTACGCCAAGGTCCTGACCGACCGCAACACACCGGCCGGCGGCCAGCGTGCCCAGGCCGTGCTGCGGCCGCTGTTCGGCCAGGGCGGCGACGACCCGCTGCTGCAGCAGTTGTTCGCCCGTGCCTGCGAGATCGCCGGCGACTCGATCCGGGCCGGCGAGGCCTATGCCGAAGCCGCCTATCTGCGCGGCCGCCCGGAGCAGGCCCTGGTCCAGCTGAACACGCTCAAGCGCAATCCGGACCTCGACTATTACGCCCGCGCCCGCATCGAGGCCCGCATCGCCGCGATCACCCCGACCGTGCTGGAGCTCAAGCGCCAGGGCGTGCGCGACGAGGACCTTAAGCGGCGCTAGGCCTGCCTGGGGGCCGCTGCGACAGCAACGGCACTCCCCCGCACCGCCGGTCCAGGCCAGGCTTCGGGCAGGCTCGAGGCGCAGCTCCCTTTGCCAAAGCGGGCGAGTTTCAGCCGTGCGCTAAGGAGTCGGCCCGTACGGAACCAGCCGCCATGCGGCCGCCACGGTAGCGCCACGGCAGCGTCGCCGGGCCGCCATCTGCGGGCCATCGGGCCACAGCCTGCCATCGCGATGTCATCTGAACGCCAAACTTCAGCGTCGCGCATTACGACGGCAACGGCGGCGAAAGCGCCGCCAATCCAGCGTAAGCGCCATTTGCCCCGAATATCGCGAAAACGCGCTGGGGAAGCGCGGCGCATCACAAAGCCGGTAATGCAGCCGGGGCCTTGTCATGGAGTAGTCATAAAACGGTAGTGTACTGGCGCCGTTTCAAGGACGAGCCCTCCCGCCTCCCCCTCGGTGACCGTGTGCAGAAGCGCATCTTGATAGTCGAAGACGAACCCGCCATCCGCGACATGGTGTCCTTTGCCCTGCGTAAGGGCGAATACGACCCGGTCCATGCCGGCGATGCCCGCGAGGCCCAGGCCGCGATCGCCGATCGCGTCCCCGACCTGATCCTGCTCGACTGGATGCTCCCGGGCACCAGCGGCCTGGAGCTGGCCCGACGCTGGCGCAAGGAATCGCTGACCCGCGAGATCCCGATCATCATGCTGACCGCGCGCGGCGAAGAGAACGACCGCGTCGGCGGCCTCGAAGCCGGGGTCGACGACTATGTCGTCAAACCGTTCTCCGCGCGCGAACTGCTGGCCCGCATTCGCGCCGTGCTGCGACGCTCGCGCGAAGACGACGAGGACGGCAGCGTCGGCGTCGGCCCGCTGCGCATCGACGGCGCCGCCCACCGCGTCTTCGCCCACGGCGAAGGCGGCGACCAGCCGGTGCAGATCGGCCCGACCGAGTACCGACTGCTGCATTTCTTCATGACCCACCCCGAACGCGTGTACTCGCGCACCCAGTTGCTCGACCACGTCTGGGGCGGCAGCGTCTACGTCGAAGAGCGCACGGTCGACGTGCACATCCGACGCCTGCGCAAGACCCTCGAGCCGCATCACCTCGACGGCATGGTCCAGACCGTACGCGGCGCGGGGTATCGTTTTTCCGCCTCGCTCGCCGCGTAAGCTGGAGGTATGCCTCCCCGCGCACGCTCCGCCTGGTTCCGCACCCTCGGTCAGCTCGCCCTGATCCTGGTCGGCGCCGCCGTGCTCGGCGTGCTGATCGGCTATCCCTGGCCGGTGGTCACGTTCGCCGCGCTCGGCGTCGTCGCCTGGCACTACTGGCGGCTGCGCCGAGTGCTGATCCGCCTGACCGCGCGCCAGCGCCTCACCCCGCCGCTCGGCGAAGGCATCTGGAACGAACTCGATCGCCTGCTGCACCGCAGCCAGGCCGAGATGCGCGGGCGCAAGCGCCGCCTGATCGAGATGCTGCGCGCCTATCGCGCCGCCGCCGCGGCCATGCCCGACGCCATCGTCGTGGTCGAACGCAACAGCCAGCGCATCCAGTGGTTCAACGAGGCCGCCACCGGCCTGTTCGGCCTGCGCTACCCGCGCGACATCGGCGCGCCGGTGGTGCAACGCCTGCAGCCGCTGCAACTGGCGCACTGGCTGGCCTCGGGCCGCAACGCCGAGCCGCTGGAAGCGGCCTCGCCGTGGAACCCGGCGATCACCCTGAGCCTGCGCCTGATCCCGTACTCGGAAAACCTCTGGCTGCTGGTCGCGCGCGACGTCAGCCGCCTGCTGCAACTCGAGCAGATGCGCCGCGACTTCGTCGCCAACGTCTCGCACGAACTGCGCACGCCGCTGACCGTGGTGCACGGCTATCTGGACCTGCTCGATCCGGAAGAACACCCGGATTGGGCGCCGATGCTGGCGGAAATGCAACGCCAGTCGCAGCGCATGACTCAGTTGGTCGAAGACCTGCTGACCCTGTCGCGGCTGGAATCGCAGGACAGCCTGCCGGCCGAGGAAATCGTCGCGATGGCCTCGATGCTGTCCACGCTCAAGCGCGAAGCCAATGCGCTGAGCCAGGGTCGGCACGAGATCGCGATGGACGATCTGGCCGGGGTCGACCTGTTCGGCTCCAACAAGGAACTGCACAGCGCGTTCTCCAACCTGGTCAGCAACGCGATCCGCTACACCCCCGCCGGCGGCACGATCCGCATCCGCTTCCGCCCGGAAAGCGCCGGCATCGCCCGCGGCGCGGTGCTCGAAGTGGTCGACAGCGGCTACGG
The DNA here is from genome assembly GCF_001442535.1 of Lysobacter antibioticus. Taxonomy (NCBI): domain Bacteria; kingdom Pseudomonadati; phylum Pseudomonadota; class Gammaproteobacteria; order Lysobacterales; family Lysobacteraceae; genus Lysobacter; species Lysobacter antibioticus. The sequence goes on from NZ_CP013141.1 coordinate 4,193,332, forward strand.
CATCCCGGCCGCGCACCTGCCGCGCATCACCGAGCGTTTCTACCGCGTTTCGACCAGCCGCTCGCGTGAAAGCGGCGGCACCGGCCTGGGCCTGTCGATCGTCAAGCACGTGCTGAACCTGCACCAGGCGCGGCTGGAGATCGCCAGCGAAGTCGGCCGCGGCAGCACCTTCGCCTGTCACTTCGGCATCGACCGGATCCGCCGCCGCGACGCTTACCAAGATGCATTCGCCGATACTCTCCCCGACGTCCTGCCTTAGGAAATCTGCAGCAGCGCCATGAATGCGATGACGGACACCCCGCTCGACACCGATCCGCTGCGCGACAGCGCCCTGTACTTCAATCGCGAACTGTCCCAGCTGGATTTCAATTTCCGCGTCCTGGCGCAGGCCCAGGATGCGCAGGTGCCGTTGCTGGAGCGCCTGAAGTACCTGTGCATCTCCTGCACCAACCTCGACGAATTCTTCGAGATCCGCGCCGGCACCATGCGTCATGCCCAGGACCTCGGCCTGGCGCCGGGCCCCGACGGCCTGGCCCCCGCCACCGTGCTGTCGCGCATCCACGACCGCGCCGCCGAACTGGTCAAATCGCAGTACGAATGCTGGAACGACGTGCTGCGCCCGGCGCTCAGCGACGCCGGCGTGCGCGTGCTCGGCCGTAATTCCTGGAATGCGCGCCAGACCCGTTGGCTGCGCGCCTACTTCCGCGACGAGATCATGCCGGTGCTGTCGCCGCTCGGGCTGGACCCGGCGCACCCGTTCCCGAAGATCCTCAACAAGTCGCTCAACATCGTCGTCGTGCTGAAAGGCAAGGACGCGTTCGGCCGCGCCGGTAACCTGGCCATCGTGCGCGCGCCGCGCTCGCTGCCGCGCATCATCCAACTGCCCGAGAACGTCTCCGGCGGCAAGCACGACTTCGTGTTCCTGTCCTCGGTGCTGTCGACCTTCGTCGACGAGTTGTTCCCGGGCATGGAGGTCAAGGGCGCCTACCAGTTCCGCGTCACCCGCAATTCCGAGCTGCTGGTCGACGAGGAAGAGGTCGACAACATCGCTCTGGCGCTGCGCGACGAGCTGATCGGCCGCGGTTATCTGCGCGCGGTGCGGCTCGAAATCGCCGAACAGTGCCCGAAGCCGATCGTGCGCACCCTGCTGGAGAATTTCGACCTGCCCGAGAACGCGGTCTACCGCATCAACGGCCCGGTCAACCTCAACCGCGTGATCCAGGTGTACGACCTGGTCCAGCGCCCGGAACTGAAGTTCCCGGCCTACCAGCAGCGCGTGCTGCCGGGGGTGGACAGCATGTTCGACACCGTCGCCGACGGCGACGTGCTGCTGCACCACCCCTTCGATGCGTTCTCGCCGGTGCTGGAGCTGATCCGCCAGGCCGCCGAAGACCCGCACGTACTGGCGATCAAGCAGACCCTGTACCGCGCCGGCAAGGATTCGCCGATCGTCGAACAACTGGTCCAGGCCGCGCGCAACGGCAAGGACGTGACCGTGGTGGTCGAGCTGCGCGCGCGCTTCGACGAAGAGGCCAACCTCGGCCTCGCCGACCGCCTGCAGGAGGCCGGCGTGCAGGTCGTGTACGGCGTGGTGGGCTACAAGACCCACGCCAAGATGCTGCTGATCGTGCGCCGCGAGGGCCGCAAGCTGCGCCGCTACGTGCACCTGGGCACCGGCAACTACCACAGCGGCACCGCGCGCGCCTACACCGACTTCGGCCTGATCACCGCCGATCCGGACATCGGCAACGACGTGCATCTGATCTTCCAGCAGCTGTCCGGGCTGGCGCCGTCGCTCAAGCTCAAGTGCCTGCTGCAATCGCCGTTCACCCTGCACGCCGGGGTGCTCAAGCGCATCGACCGCGAAACCAAGCACGCCCGCGCCGGCAAGCCGGCGCGCATCGTCGCCAAGATGAACGCATTGAACGAGCCGCAGGTGATCCGTGCGCTCTACCAGGCCTCGCAGGCCGGCGTGCAGATCGAGTTGATCGTGCGCGGCGCCTGCACCCTGCGCCCGGGCGTCGAAGGCATCTCCGACAACATCCGCGTGCGTTCGATCGTCGGCCGTTTCCTCGAGCACCACCGGGTCTATTGGTTCGCCAACGACGGCGCGCCGGACCTGTTCTGCTCCAGCGCCGACTGGCTCGAACGCAACCTGCTGCGCCGGGTCGAGACCGGTTTCCCGATCCTCGATCACGACCTGCGCGCCCGCGTCTTCGACGAGGCGCTGTCCAATTACCTCGCCGACAACCTCAACGCCTGGGAGCTGCAAGCCAGCGGTCAATATTTGCGCGTCGTACCCGAGGAAGGCGCAATGCCCCACTCGGCACAGGCGACCCTGTTGGCCAAGTTGTGCGGATAAACGAAAATCCCGCACATGAACAATATTTTCCCGACCACCCGCCTGCCGCTCCAGGACGGCGACCTGCTCGCCGCCGTCGACCTGGGGTCGAACAGTTTCCACATGGTGGTCGCCCGCTACGTGCTCGGGCAGCTGCGCACCGTCGACCGGCTGCGCGAGACCGTGCGCCTGGCCGAAGGCCTGGACCGCAAGGGCGGCCTCGCCCCTGAGGTCCGCCAGCGCGCCCTGGACTGCCTGTCGCGCTTCGGCCAGCGCATCCGCGACGTGCCGCCGCAGCGCGTGCGCGCGCTGGCCACCAACACCGTGCGCCGCCTGGCCGCGCCGCAGGCCTTCCTGATGCCGGCCGAATCCGCGCTCGGCCACGCCATCGAAGTCGTGTCCGGCCGCGAAGAGGCCCGCCTGATCTATCTCGGCGTCGCCCACGCGCAACCGTCCAAGCCCGGCGAACGCCGTCTGGTCATCGACATCGGCGGCGGCTCGACCGAGTGCATCATCGGCAGCGGCTTCGAGGCGATCGAGCGCGAAAGCCTGCAGGTCGGCTGCGTCGCCACCACCCGCCGCTTCTTCGAGAACGGCAAGCTGTCGAAGAAGAAATGGCGCGATGCGCTGACCGAGGTCTCGGCCGAATTCCAGCAATTCGCCGGCACCTACCGCTCGCTGGGCTGGCACGAGGCCTTGGGCGCGTCCGGTACCAACAAGGCCATCGGCGAGATCTGCGCGGCGATGAAGCTGACCAAGGGCGCGGTGATCGCCGATGCCCTGCCGCACTTGCGCGAGCGCCTGCTCCAGGCCGACCGCATCGACGAAATCGACCTGCCCGGCCTGTCGGCCGACCGCCGCCCGATCATCGCCGGCGGCATCCTGATCCTGGAAGCCGCGTTCAACGTGCTCGGCCTGCAGCGCATGGCGATCAGCAAGGCGGCGATGCGCGAAGGCGTGCTCTACGACATGCTCGGCCGCGGCGGCGCCGACGACCCGCGCGATGCCGCGGTCAAGGCGATGGTCAACCGCTACGGCATCGACGAACAGCAGTCCGCGCGCGTCGAAGCGACCTTGCTGCGCCTGTTCGACCAGGTCGCCGAAAGCTGGCGCCTGGATGCCGACGACCGCCTTATGCTGCAACGCGCCGCGCGCCTGCACGAACTCGGCCTGGCCATCGCCCACAGCCAGTACCACGTGCACAGCTCGTACGTGATCGAGAACTCCGACATTTCCGGCTTCTCGCGCCAGCAGCAGCAGTTCCTCGCTGCTCTGGTACGCACCCACCGCCGCGGCATCCCCAAATCCGCCTTCGACGCCCTGCCCGACCGCCTGCTGTCGGCGGTACGCCGCAGCTCGGCCTTGTTGCGCCTGGCGGTGCTGCTGCACCGCGCCCACGAATCCGATCCCATCCCGCAGCTCGATGCCCATGGCGACGGCAACACCCTGACCCTGACCGTGTCCCGCCGCTGGCTTGAGTCGCGGCCTTTGATCCATGCCGACCTCGAAGGCGAGCCTCAGGATATGGCGGGGCTGGGGATTTCGTTGAAGCTGCTGGGGGCATGAGTCGGCTGCGCGTGCTGCGTCGGCGCGCGCAGAGGCAACAACGCCGATGTCGCTCATCGAAGCGGCGTGCTTCCGCAGGGTAGGAGCGGCGTCCTACTGGATTTCCTTCGGTCACAAGCCGCGACCGCGCCGTTTCGTTCTTGCAGCGCATCGCTCAAGCAAGATCAAGATCCAGGTCCAGGTCCAGGTCCAGGTCCAGGTCCAGGTCCAGATCAGACGCCAAAAGCTTCCGCCACTAAAGCGGCGGGTTACTTTCTTTTGTCATAAGCAACAAAAGAAAGGTAACCAAAGAAAAATGCTTTTCTTTGAATCACAAGCCCGCGCGTTCGATGCCGACGCAGGGCTTTTTCATACGGGACATCCATGTCCCGATGAAAAACGGCCCGCATCCATGCGGGCCGCCCTCCGGGTCTTCTATAATCCTTCGCGAGTACGAAGCGACGCACAGCAACAGCAACAGCAACGGCAACGGCAAGGTCATCGGAGATCGCAACCTCGCCGACACGACCACTGTAGGAGCGGCGCGAGCCGCGACCACGGAACGCACGGAGATTCCGCCGCCGTCGCTGCCGATCGAAGCCTGAAACCGTCGCTGGGTAGGAGCGGCGCGAGCCGCGACCGTGAATTCGGGCGGCGATGATCCGTAGATGGCGTCGACCTCAGCCCTACTTTGGCTTTGGATGTTGCTGTGCGACGTCTCGAACTAGCGAAGGTAATCGAAGACCCGGAGGGCGGCGCGCAGGGATGCGCGCCGTTTTTCATCGGGACAGGGATGTCCCGTATGTAGATCCCTGCGTCGGCATCGCTCGTACAGGCTGGTGATTCAAAGAAAAGCAACTTCTTTGGTTAGCTTTCTTTTGTTGCTTATGACAAAAGAAAGTAACCCGCCGCTTTAGTGGCGGAAGCTTTTGGCGTTTGATCTAGATCTTGGTCTTGCTTGAGCGTTGCGCCGCAAGACCATCACAGCGCGGTCGCGGCTTGTGACCGAAGGAAATCCAGTAGGACGCCGCTCCTACCCTTCGCGAAAGCACGCGGCTTCGATGGATAACCACAGCGATGCAACTGCTGCGCGTCCCGTGGTCGCGGCTCACGCCACTCCTACAGGGAAACGACGAAGCAGATCGCCGCGAAAGCGCAGCTTCTGACGCCAACGATATACAACGCAGAACAGCAATCACCCCGCCGAACGCTGCGCCGCCTCGGCCCGCAACTGCTTCGCCCTCACCAATACCGGCGGCGGGGTGATCTCCTCGGGAATGCGGAAGATCCCGATCCGACGCAGCCACAGACCGGGCCCACGCGCCGAGGTCAGCGCCACCACCGGGATCGATACCACCAGGCCGATGATCACCGGCGACATCCACGCCGCCAGCGGCGGCGACACCACATAGGCCATCGCGCCGATCAGCAGGCCGAACAGGGTCAGGCCGCCGTAGCTGCGGATCAATCCCGACAGCGGCAGGCTGCCGTCGTCGCGACGCTGCGACTCCCAACCCGAGTCCTTGCCCGACAGCACCTCGGCGACGCCACGCGACTGCACGTACATCGTGATCGGCGCCATCAACGCCGCCAGCAGGGTCTCCAGGATCATGCTGAAGAACGCGCGGATCGCACCACCGCAGCCGCGCCGGGTGTTGCCGTCGAGCAACATGGTGATGAAACCCATCACCTTCGGCGTCAGCAATACCGCCATGGTCGCCACGAACACCCACAGCGCGCGCTGAGGGTCCTGGTCGCGCCAGTAATCACTCGGCGAAAAGCCAGGCAGGCGCGCGCTTTCCCAATTGAAGAAACCGGCCTTGTCGAGCGGAATCGCCAGGCCGATCAGCATCATCACCGCCCACATCGGCGCGGTGAAGTAATGGCCGATGCCCATCAGCAGGTGCATGCGGCTGATCCAGTGCAGGCCTTTCGCCGGCAGCACCGCGGTGTGCTGCAGATTGCCCTGGCACCAGCGGCGGTCGCGCACCAGCATGTCGGTCAGCGAGGGCGGACCTTCCTCGTAGCTGCCGACCAGGCCCGGCAGCATGTGCAAGGCCCAGCCGCCGCGGCGCATCAGGGCGGCCTCGACGAAATCGTGGCTCAACACGGTGCCGCCGAACGGCTTGCGGCCCCGCAGTTCCGGCAAGCCGGCGTGTTCGGCGAAGGCGCGGGTGCGGATGATGGCGTTATGGCCCCAGTAGTTGCTCTCGGCGCCATGCCACCAGGCGATGCCGTAGGCGATCACCGGGCCGTACACGCGGCCGGCGAACTGCTGCATGCGCGCGAACAAGGTCTGGCCGTTGACGATCATCGGCAGGGTCTGGATCAGCGCCACGTCGGGGTGGCGTTCCATCGCACTCGACAGTTTCACGATGACTTCGCCGGTCATCAGGCTGTCGGCGTCGAGGATCAGCATCTGCGGATAGGCGGCGCCGAAGCGGCGCACCCATTCGGCGATGTTGCCGGCCTTGCGTTCGGCGTTGTTCTTGCGCCGGCGATAGAAAATGCGCTGCTGGCCGCCGGTTCGCTCGCGCAAGGAATGGAAGGCGCGGATCTCGGCCTGGCGGATCGGTTCCTTGGTGGTGTCGCTGAGGATGAAGAAATCGAAGCGATCGAGCTGGCCGGTGGCGGCGACCGATTCGTAGATCGCCTGCAGGCCGGCCATCAGCCGCTCGGGGTCTTCGTTATAGGTCGGTACCAGCAGGGCGGTGCGCTCGCCCAGCGCCGGCAGTTCGCCGCCCTGTTTCAGGCCCAGGCGCCAACGTCGCCGCGACAGGATCAGGGCGAACCCGGCCAGCGAGCTGGTGAAGGCCAGCGCGATCCAGGCAAACAAGGCCACGAACAGCAGCAACAGCACGCCTTCGAGCAGGTTCAGCCCGCCGACGTAGAGCACGCGCAGGATGTGGTAGGCCGCGACCAGAGTCAGCAGCGCTGCGCCGCCGATCACGTACAGGCGGCGCAGGGCCATGCCCTTCGGCTCGCTCGGCAAGGCGTTGCCGGAACGTTCGCCGCTGCTCAGCGATTGCACCGGCATCGCCAGGGGCGATTCCGGGGGCAGCGCTTCGAACGGCACGGAGAGGGATCGTTGCGGGGGAGCGACGGTTGAGTTCATGCAGTCCAACGATAAAGCCAGGTTTCGGAAAGGGGGCCGTCGCCGTCTTCGAGCACCGCACGCAACTCGACCGAGCGGGCAGTACCCGGTTCGAGTTCGAACGACATTCGCCAGCCGCCGGTGCCGGTGTTGGGATGGGCGATCGCGTTGGCGATGCGCCCGGCCGAGGCCCAAACCACCGCGCGCGGCTTGGCGTCGGCGGCGAGCTGGCCCAGGCGCCCGCCGTCGAGATCGATGACGATCCGCCGCGCCGCGCCGTTGCCGGCGCCGATGCGGGTACGGCTGACCGTCGCCTGCGCCGGCTTCCAGGCATGTTTCGCGCACCAGTGCAGGCGGTAGTCGTAGCGATGTTCGCGCCCGGCCGCGAGCGGCGCGCGCGGCCGCCAGAAGGCGACGATGTTGTCGTGGTACTCGTCGCCGGTCGGGATTTCGATCAGATGCACCGCACCCTCGCCCCAATCGCCGACGGGCTCGACCCACAGGCTCGGGCGGCGCTCGTAGTGCGCTTCGCTGTCGGCATAATCGGCGAAGCCGCGCTTGCGCTGCATCAGGCCGAACGCGCGCGGGCGGCGGTCCTGGAACGCGCTTTCCTGCAAGGTCTTGGGATTGCGCAGCGGGCGCCAGATCTGTTCGCCGGCGCCGTTGTGCAGGGCCAGGCCATCGGAGTCGTGCACCGCCGGGCGGAAGTCGTCGACGCCGACGCGATCGGTGGCATCGAAGTGATACATGCTGGTCAGCGGCGCGATGCCGACCCGATCGAGGGCGACGCGCGGGTACAGACGCAGTTGCGTGTCGAACACCGTCTCGGTGCCGGGCGTGATCGCGAAACGCATCGCCCCGGACACGCTCGGGCTGTCCATCAGCGCGTGCACGATGATCTGCTTGGCGCCCGCTGCCGGCTGTTCGATCCAGAAGCCGGTGAACACCGGAAACTCTTCGCTGTTGCCGGCGCCGGTGTTCAGCGCCAGGCCGCGCGCCGACAGACCGTACAGCAGGTCCTTGGCGACCGCTCGGAAATAGCTCACGCCGAGGAAGGCGCAAACCTCGTCGAAGTAATCGCCGCGGTTGATCGGCGCGTGCACGCGGAAGCCGGCGAAGCCCAGGTCGTCCTGGGTCGGCTTCGGCGCGCTGCCGAAGCCGAACATCTGCGGCCGATACACCACCGGCGTGGCCAGGCCGCCGTGCACCCGGTGAATGTCGACCCGATGCTTGAACAGGAACGCGCGATGGAAGAACTGCAACTGGAACGGCAGGCCTTCGGCTTTCCACAAGGCCTGCTTGGGATCGAAACGGATATCGCGGTAGGTGTCGTACTTGATCCGTGCCAGCGCCTCGGGCAGGTCGGCATCGGCCGGCCGATAAGGCTTGGCCGCCAGCGCGCGCGCCAGGCCCGGCACCGTGGCGGCGTCGAAAGCCCGGCCGGGGCCGGCCGCAGCCATCGCCGCCCACGGCAGCCCGCCCCCGGCCAGGCCGGCCAGCGGCAGGGACAGCCCGGCCTTGATCAATTCGCGTCGGTGCACACGCCACCTTCGAAGGGGGATAAACCGGGCGATTGTAGGGATCGGGTTGTTAACACTCCGGAACATGGCCCTTGCATGACGGCATTGACTCGCGGGTTTTCAGCTCCGAACACACGCCAAAACGCCGATTGCGTCACATGAACGCGGCCGCTCCGACCACGTCACCGCCCTGTCATCGCCCCGCCACGGCCGGGACATGGACCGCACCCAGGCTTGCCCAAACCGGGAGCCGCGCATGCGCTACGCGATCGTCACCGAGACCTATCCGCCGGAAATCAACGGCGTCGCCCTGACCGTACAGGGTCTGGAGCAGGGTCTGCGTGCGCGCGGCCATGAGGTCGGCCTGGTGCGTCCGCGCCAGCACGGCGAAGCCCAGGACGGCGCCGCCCACGAGTTGCTGGTCAAGGGCCTGCCGCTGCCGCGCTACCCGGGCCTGCGCTTCGGCCTGCCCTGCGCCGGGCGCCTGACCCAGGCCTGGAGCGCCCATCGCCCCGATGCGGTCTACGTCGCCACCGAAGGCCCGCTCGGCTGGTCGGCGCTGCGCGCGGCCCGGCGCCTGCGCATCCCCGCGGCGACCGGTTTCCACACCCGCTTCGACGAGTACATGCGCGACTACGGCGCGCCGTTCCTGGTCGGCACCGCCCTGCGCTGGATGCGCCGCTTCCACAACGGCGCCGACGCCACCCTCGTACCCACCCGCGAACTCGTCGAATTTCTGCGCGGCCAGGGCTTCGAGGACGTGGTACGGCTGCCGCGCGCGGTCGACACCGTGCTGTTCGACCCCTGCCGCCGCCGCGCCGAACTGCGCCGCGAATGGGGCCTGGACGAAAGCGGCCTGGCCGCGATCTACGTAGGCCGCATCGCTGCGGAGAAGAACCTCGAGCTGGCCGTACGCGCGTTCCGCTCGTTGCAGCAGATGCGCCCGGAAGCGCGCTTCGTCTGGGTCGGCGACGGGCCGGCGCGCGAGAAGCTGCAGCGCGACAACCCGGATTTCATCTTCTGCGGACTCAAGCGCGGCGAGACCCTGGCCGAGCATTTCGCCAGCGGCGACCTGTTCCTGTTTCCGAGCCACAGCGAAACCTTCGGCAACGTCACCCTGGAAGCCATGGCCAGCGGCGTACCGACGGTCGCCTTCGACTACGGCGCCGCCCACGAACATCTGCGCGACGGCGTCCACGGCGCGGCCATCGCCGACGGCGACGACGCCGGCTTCGTCGCTGCGGCAGTACGCATCGGCAGCGAGGACGCCTTGCGCGCGGGAATGTCCCGCGCAGGCCGCGAAGCGATCAGCGGCCTGCGCCCGGAACAAGTCGCGGCCGATTTCGATGCCTTGCTGCACGGCCTGGCCGAACGCAACCCGCACAACCGCACGACCCGCCGCATCAACGACGAAAGCAAACCGACCCAGGAGGTCGTATGAACCGTCTGCCGTTGCGCAAACGTCTGATCGCCGGCGAGTCCGGCTGGTGCCTGCGCGCCAATCGCCTCGGCGAACGCAGCGGCTCGCGCGCCTATTTCGCCGCGGTCAGCCGCCTCGGCGACGGCGTGTTCTGGTACGCGCTGATGGCCGCGCTGATCCTGGCCGACGGCTACGACGGCCTGCGCGCCTCCGCGCATCTGGCTGCGACCGGGGTGATCGCGCTGGCGCTGTACAAACTGCTCAAGCGCTGGACCCGGCGCCCGCGCCCGTTCGCCTCCGACCAGCGCATCCACGCCTGGGTCGCGCCGCTGGACGAGTTCAGTTTCCCGTCCGGCCACACCTTGCACGCGGTGGCCTTCAGCCTGGTGGCGATGGCGCACTACCCGATGCTGGCGTGGTTGCTGATCCCCTTCACCGCGAGCGTCGCCGCCTCGCGCGTGGTGCTGGGCTTGCATTACCCCAGCGACGTACTGGCCGCGACGGTGATCGGATCCAGCCTGGCCGGATTTTCGCTATGGCTGGTGCCTGGGGTTTCGCTGTTCGGTTGATCGTTCGCGGCGACCGGCGGCTTTCGCGTCGCGGCTTGCGCCCTCCTACCCCAGTGCTTCGGCTTCAGGGTAGGAGCGGCGCAAGCCGCGACCGCGTTGGTTCCGCGCCCGGCATCGGCCCGAACCGAGCGACAGGCAGCCGTTGCCGTTGCCGTTGCCGTTGCCGCATTAGCTTGGCGCGGTAGCGAACTCGCGATGCGATCGTAGACCCGGAGGGCGGCGCACAGGACGTGCGCCGTTTTCCGATAAGACAGGGACGTCTTATCGGAAAATCTCGGCGCGAGCGGTGTACTCGCAGGGGAGCTTTGTCAAGGAAGGCCTTTTCTTTGGTTATCTTTCTTTTGGGCCAGCAAAAGAAAGTAACCCGGCCGCGTCAGCGGACGGAAGCTCTGCTCTTGCTTCAGGCTTTTCAAAGACCAAGATCAAACGCCAAAAGCTTCCGCCACTAAAGCGGCGGGTTACTTTCTTTTGTCATAAGCAACAAAAGAAAGGTAACCAAAGAAAAATGCTTTTCTTTGAATCACAGGCCCGCACGAGCGGTGCCTCCGCGGGGCTTTTTCATACGGGACATCCTTGTCCCGATGAAAAACGGCGCGCATCCCTGCGCGCCGCCCTCCGGGTCTTCCATTGCCTTCGCAAGTTCGACACGACGCACAGCAAAACCCGAAATACAAAAGCAAAAGCAAGGCCAGAGCAAAACTGGTCTAACGAACCCCACCTACCTTTCCCACCCCTCCACTCGCGCCCGCGCAATCGCCGGCGCGCCCTGCCCCGTCCAATCGCGATCGTTCGCCACCTGCGCCCGTGCGCGGCTCGCTTCGAGCGCGGCGAAATCCAGGTCGGCATAGGCCCAGCGCTGGCCCGCACGGGTCTGCGCCAGGACGCCATCGGCCGGCAGGCCCACGTCCATCGGCGCATAGATCGCCGCCTCGCCCGTGTTCGTGTCCAGGGCCGGGCTCCATAAGGCTTCGCCGGCCGTTACCGCTTGCGCGACGAAGCTGCGGTTCTCCAGGGCACGCGCCAGGCAGCCCACCCGCACACGGGTCGCACCGGCTTCGGTGTCGGTGCAACTCGGCGCCAACAACAGGCGTGCGCCGGCTTCGCATTGCGCGCGCACCGGCAGCGGAAACTCGATGTCGTAGCAGACCGCGATGCCGGCGCGCTGCATGCCGATCTCGAAGGTCTTGAGCGCATCGCCGGCTTCGATCACACCGGCCTGTTTCTCGAAGCCGGTCAGTTGCAGTTTGTCCTGCCATAAGCGCCCACCGTCGGGGGCGAAGGCGTCGCTGCGGTTGCGATACCGCCCCTGCCCCAGATCGAGCAGGAAGCTGCCGGCGATCACGTGCAGGCGCAGTTCGCGCGCGAGCAGGCCGAACAGGTCCAGCCAGGCCCGGCGATAGGCCTGGATCGCGACCAGAGAGGCATGCAGGTCGCCCTGGGTCGCCGCGCCGAAGCTCGCGCCGAGCTCCAGCGCCAGGTACTCCGGCAGCACCGCCACCTCGGCGCCGCTGGCGCGCGCTTCGCTGAGCCACTGGGCCTGCTTGTCGGCGAACTCGGCGAAGCTGCGCGGCGCGCCGATCGTGTATTTCGCGACCGCCACCCTCATTGCACGCGTTCCAGGGGGCGCAGCCAGAAGCTCAAGGTATGCGGGCATTCGCCGCGCCCGAGCTCCCGCCATGGCAGCGAGACCTGCAGCTCCGGGCGATGGACGTAGCCGCGTTTTCTCCAGAATTCCTCGTTACCGCGATGGAACGCCGGCTTGCGGCCGTCGGTGGCGTTGCGTTCGACCGCGCAGAACGCGGTCCAGCGGAATCCATCGAGCCCGCGCGCGTGCGCTTGGCGTTCGTCGAAGAAACGATGGCCGATGCCGCGCCCGCGGTACTCGGGCAGCAACACCGATTCGCCGCAGTAGAACACCTGCTCGACATCGATCGGACCGCCTTCGAAAGCGACGCGCAGCTCGGCGGTTTCGTCGGCCATCGGCAAGCCGGTCGAAGCGCCGACGATGCGACCGCCGTCGAAAGCCAGCACCGCGATGCTGCGCCAGGATTCGCGATAGGTCCGCAGGTAGTTCGCCTCGTAGGCGACATCGCCGTCGTAAAGATACGGCCAATCGCGGAACACCTGCATACGCAGGGCGGCGATGGCCCCCAGATAAGGCGTGATCTCGGCACCGCTGTAGGTGTGGATCTCGGGCATGGGAGTCTTCATGTGAGCATCTTAGTCAACGCGTGAACGGGCCGGCAGTGGCCGGGCCCTGGAGCGTCGATCCGTCGACGCGAACGGTTCCTGCGACTCCTCGGTCCCTCATCCCCGCGAACGTGAAGATCCAGAGACTTCAGCGCCATGTCGCTGTGAAGCCCTGGGTTCCCGCCTTCGCGGGAACGACGGTAGGAAGCAGCGCTACGACTCTTGAATCGTCAGCCCTGCAAAAGCGGGGATCCAGAGTCTCGACGCAAGCGTCCGTATTCCCTGTGCGATCGCAGTGTGCGCCAACCAAGGTTATCCCGATGGTAAAACGGCGCGGCGGCGGGCCTCCCTGCCCGTCGCCGCGCCGCATCGCTCGCTTACTCGCCGCGGTGAGGCGGCAGGTCCGGCGGGTTGCCCGCGGCCTGGGCCACCGGGGTACGCAGGGCTTCGGCCTTCGGCGGATCCGGCACGCGCTTGGGCGCCGAACCGCCGAGTTGGTACCAGTCGACCTTGCGCGTCACCATCATCAACACCGCCAGGATCAGGAACAGCAGGCCGGCGCCGAGCACCAAGGCGTTGTCTTCCGAGATCAGCAGGCCGTACAGCGCGCCGTAGAGCGTGGTCAACATGGCACCGAACCCCAGGGCGCGAACCAGACTGCGCAAGACTGCGCTCAGATAGAACACCAGCAGGCCGATGCAGGCCACGCTCGCGGCCAGATAGGCCAGGCCGAAGGCGAAGTGTTCGCTCAGGCTGACCAGCAGCAGGAAGAAGATCGCCAGGGCCAGGCCGACCAGGCCGTACTGGATCGGGTGGATGCGCAACTGCTTCATCAACTCGAACATGAAGAAACCGACGAAGGTCAGCAGCACGAACAACAGGCCGTACTTGGTCGCGCGATCGGCCTGCGAGTAGACGTTGACCGGATCCTTCAAGGTCACCTGCACCGCGTTGATGTCGCCGCCGGGCTCGTTGCCGATTTCGTCGTCGCCGGCCACCACCACCGTCGGCAGGATCGAACCGGCCAGGTACTGGCGCTGGGCATTGGTCGCCACCGACGAGACCTGCCATTCGGCGCGGAAGCCCTGGTCGCCGATGTCGTCCGAATGCGGCGGGAAGCTGCCGCCGTAGTTCGGATGCGGCCAGGTGGAGCTGAGGGCGAAGCGGTTGTTCTTGCCCAACGGCACCAGCGCCAGCGATTCGGTGCCGCCCAGGGCGAAGTCGAGATCGGTCTGCAAGCGCAACGAGCTGCCCGGCGCCGGCACCGCCAGGCGCGCATGGATGCCGCCGCCGTCGCGGGCGCCGAGGCCGTCCTCGATGGTGGTCTCGGCACCGTCCAGGCGCAGTTTCGGATTGCGCAGGCCGCGCACGTCGGCGAAGGCGTAGCTCAGCCAGGGACGGCCGATCACCCGGCGACGACCGGATTCGACCTGGTCCGCGCTCAGCACCGGGTCGGCCGGAATGGTCGCGGCGAAGTCGGCCTTGGCCTTGCCCTTCCATTCGTAGACACGAACCTGGTGCAGGCCGAGCTTACGCACCTTCGGGACGATCTCGCCTTCGACGTCGAGCTTGTTCGGGAAGAAGGTCCAGCGACCTTGCTCGCGGCGCTGGACGCGCTTGACCGTGCCGTCGAGGTCTTTCTCCGTCTCGACCCAGGAATCTTCGTACGGCACCACCAGGGCCGGCCCCGAGAACGCCTGCGCGCCGGCATAGCTGCGCGCGATGCGGGCCACCGCCTGGGCGCGGTAAGTCTGTCTCTCATCGATGACGCCGCCGATCATCAGCAGCGGAATCAGTATCGCCAGGGTCATCCCCAGCACCATCAGCATCTTCAACCACACACGCATGTCGTACTCCCTGTCCGCGACGTTGGACGGCAGGTTGCGCCGCCTGTGCGGGGGCGCGATGGCGTATGCGTGTGGCATCGGTGAAGCAATGGTGAAGCGCGGTTCCGGCGCCGCAGCGGACTCAGCCGCGCACGATCAGGCTGGCGCGGGCGCCGCCCTCTTCGCGGTTGACCAGCTCGGTCTCGCCGCCGTGCAAGGACGCCACCTCGGCGACGAAGCACAGGCCCAGGCCGCTGCTGCGGCTGCCGCCGGACGGACGCGGCAGCGAATAGAAACGTTCGAACACGCGGCTCAAGGCATAGTCGGGAATGCCGGGGCCGCGGTCGCTGATGTCGACGCGCTGGTACTCGCCTTCGCGTTGCAGGCGCAGCACGATCTCGCCGCCGCGCGGCGAGAAATCGGCGGCGTTATCGATCAGATTGATCAGCGCCTGGCGCAGCAGGAAGGCGTCGCCGCGCACCGGCGGCAGGTTCGGCTCCAGATCCAGCAGCAGCTTGGCGCCGGACCGGTCCAGGCGCTGGCTGCACTGTTCGAGCGCCTCGCGCACGATCGCCGCCAAGGCGACCGGCTCGGGCCGCTCCAGGCGCTGGCGGTGTTCGACCGCGGCCAGCGCCAGCAATTTGTCGATCATCTGCGCCAGGCGCTCGGCCTGGCCGCGGATGCTGGCGGCGAAACGGGCGCGGTCGGCATCCGGCATCGGCGCATCGCCGGGCGGCGATTCGAGCAGTTCGGCGCTGCCGCGGATCGCCGCGAGCGGGCTCTTCATCTCGTGGGTCAGGGTGTGCACGTATTGCTCGACGTACTGCTTGCCTTCCAGGCGCGTGCGCATCGTCTCCAGTGCACGGCCCAGCTCGCCGAACTCGCCGGCCGCGCGCGGCGGCGTGGCGCGATCGCCTGCGGTGACCGCATGCGCATAACGGCGCAGCAGGCCGATCTGGCGCGACAGCCACCACGACACGCCCAGGCCGATCGCCAGCGCCGCGCCCATCAGCACGAAGCCCCAGCGCGTCACCACGGTCTGGCTGCGGGCGATGAAGGGCGCGATGGCGCTGTTCGGCTTGGCCACCGTCAGCGAACCGATGACCTGGCCGTTGTCGGCGCGGATCGGCGCGGCCACGTGCATGATCGTGGTTTCCGGATGACCGGGGTCGGTCGCGCTGGAACGCGCGCCGTAGCGCCCCCGCAGGGTCAGATAAACGTCGTTCCAGCGCGAGTAGTCCTGGCCGACATCCTGGCCGCTGCTGTCGAACACGACGATGCCGCGCGCGTCGGTGATGTAGACGCGATAGTTCGCCGCGCGCTTGCGGAAGCCCCAGATCGCAGCGCCGACGTCGCGCTGGCCGAGCGCGCGCACGCGCTTGGCGAAATCGCCCTGGTTGATGCGGCCGGCGACGAAATCGTCGGTCGCCAGCTCGGCCAGCACGTTGGCGGTGTCGACCAGGGTGTCTTCCATGGCCTGGCGCACGCCCGGCTTGACCTCGGCGACGAACACCCGCGCCAGCAGCAGCGCGGCCACCGCCACGATCAGGAAATACCCCAGGAAGATCCGCAGGCCGATCCGCATCGGGGCGCCCGCTTACGAGGCTTCGAGCGAATAGCCCAGGCCGCGATGGGTGCGGATGGGGTCGCGGTCGGCGGCGACGTCGCGCAGCTTGGCGCGCAAGGTCTTGATATGGGTGTCGACGGTGCGGTCGCCGCTGTCGAGGGCGTCGCCCCAGACCCGGTCCATCAGCTGCGCACGCGACAACACCGCGCCCGGGCGCTGCAGCAGGGCCGCGAGCAGGCCGTATTCGTAGCGGGTCAGGTCCAGGGCCTGGCCGCGGTAGCGGATGCGTTTGCCTTCCAGGTCGTGGACGAAGCCGTCCTCGACCGCGGCCGTCTCGGCCGCGCCGGCGCGCGCGCGCCGCAGCACCACGCGCACGCGGGTGGCCAGCTCGCGCGGCGAGAACGGCTTGGTGACGTAGTCGTCGGCGCCGATTTCCAGGCCGAGGATGCGGTCGGCCTCGGCGTTCTGCGCGGTCAGGAAGATCACCGGCAGGTCGCGGCCGCGGCGCAGCTCGCGGCACAGGGCGAAGCCGCCGATGTCGGGCAGGCCGATATCGAGCACGGCCAGGTCGAAGGCCACGCGCGCGGCCTCGCGCAGGGCTTCGCCGCCGGTCAGGCAGTGCACCGCCTCGAAGCCTTCGGCGCGCAAGGCATAGAGCACGGTATCGGCAATGGCGGATTCGTCTTCGACGAGCAGGATGCGCATGGGGCCGGGAATCGGGAGTCGGGAATGGGGAATCGGTAACGCAGTAATGCCGCCCATGATGCCTTGCCGGGCCTCCGGTTGCCGCCCCGGAAAACGCCGCGACCGCTATGGCCCCATAATGCCCCCGGCGTCTTGCCCGTCGGCGCCATGTCCCTCGGCCCCCTATGCCGGCGCGTCTTCTCTCCGAATCCCCTCTCCCGAATCTCGAATCCCGGCCTCAATGAACTATCGCCACGCCTTCCATGCCGGCAATCACGCCGATGTGCTCAAGCACGTCGCCTTGCTGGCCCTGTGCGATGCCCTGACCGTCAAGCCCGCGCCGCTGTTCGCCCTGGACACCCATGCCGGGCGCGGCCTGTATCCGCTCGACGGCAATTCGGCGCTGCGCACCGGCGAAGCCGAGGGCGGTATCGGCCGCCTGCTGGCCGAGGCGCCGAAACAGGCCGCGATCAGCCGTTACCTGGCCGCGGTGCGCGCCTGCCGCAACGAGCACGGCCCCTCGGCCTATCCCGGCTCGCCCTGGCTGCTCGCGCATGCTTTGCGCGAGGACGACCGCATCGCCGCCTGCGAGCTGCAGCCGGAAGAAGCTAGCCAGTTGGAGCATCACTTCAAGGCCGATCCGCGCGTCGCAGTGCACGCGCGCGACGGCTACGCGGCGATGAAGGCCATGTTGCCGCCGAAGATCGGCGCGACCCGCTACAACCGCGGCCTGGTCCTGATCGACCCGCCCTACGAAGCCCAGCTCGAAGAATTCGATACCGCCCTGGGCGCCTTGCGCGACGCCCTCGCCCGCTGGCCGCAGGGCTGCTACGTGCTGTGGTACCCGATCAAGCGCCGCCGCGCCCTGCAGCCGTTCTACCGCCGCGCCGCCACCCTGCCGGCCAAGTCGATCCTGACCGCCGAACTGCTGGTGCGCGCCGACGACTCGCCGCTGCGCATGAACGGCAGCGGCCTGCTGCTGCTCAATCCGCCGTGGCAGTTCGACCAGACCCTGGGGGCCGCGCTGCCGGTGCTGGCACGCACGCTGGCCGAAACCGCGGATGCATCGGCGGCGGTGAGCTGGCTCAAGCAGGCCGACTGAGCCGTACCGAAGCATCGCGCAAGCTCCCTGCAATACCTCGCTGCAATGCAGCGAGACGCCGAGGCGCGCTGGCTTTCGATGACCACCTGCGATTGCATTCGCCGCATCGCCGCCCGCCGAGCGCGGGCCGCGAACGCTGGCCGGCAAACGCCGAAACCTCGGTAAAACCCGGCCGAATCGACGGCGGCGTCATTCGCCGTCGTGCCCGCCTGGCCGCGATTGGCCGCTTGCGACGCGCTTGGATCCCGGCGTATCACTCCCGGGCCCACTGAAGGGCGAATGGAGAGGGAGTTCGAATGTCCAGGAAGAAGATTTCGTTCCTTGCGATCTGCGCGTTCGCGTTCGGCATCGGCATGGCGTCGACCGCCGGCGCCGCCGGCTGCAACAACACCTGCCGGCTCGGCTGCGAGACCGCACTGACCAACTGCGAGAACAACGGCGGCACCCAGTGCTACGTGACCTACTCGCAGTGCTATCGCCGCTGCGGCTGCATCCTGCCCTGATCGATCACGGCACGACCGGGGAGAGTCCGCTCTCTCCGGTCTCCGGCCCTGGCAAGCGGCCTGCGAAGCAGCAAGACGACTGAGCCGCGGCGGCTCAGCCTTCGCCGTCCACCACGCCGTTGCGGGGTCGGCGCATCTCGACCAGGTCGAAGCCCGGCGCGAAACCGTCGCGCTGTTCGCACATCGCCCGGAAGCCATGGCGGGCGTAGAAGGCCCGGCTGTGCTGGGTGGTCTCGAGCACGCTCCAGGCGAACGCCGGCTCGGCATCGATGCGGCGCAGGCGCTCGCTCAACAGGCGCTCGCCGAGCCCGCGCCGATGCAGGTCGCGCCGGACCATGCCCCAACACAGCACCGCGATGCTGGCGTCGCCATCGCTGGCCGCATAACCGCCGCAGGCGACGATGCCCTCGCCTTCGAGCTCGATCACCCAATAGCCAACGATCTCGTCGTCGATTTCGTCGAGGGTCCGGATGAAATCGGCGCGTTCAAGCTCGGCGAAGTAATCCGGCACGTTGCTGTCGAACAAGGCCAGGCAGGCGGCGCGATCCTCGGCCCGATAACGGCGCAGGCTTGGCGCGCTCAATAGCAGTCCCAGTGATAGGACACGCGGCTGAAATCGGCGCGGGCGAGGTCGTCGGGGTCGATGAAGAAATTGGCGATGCCCGAATCGCCCCACATCAGCGCGTCGTCGCTGTCGAGCTGGAACAACAACAGGCGCCGGTCCGAGGACTCGCGCGGGTCGCTCTGGGTGAAGTCGGGGTAGCCGCCGAGCTTGTGCCCGGAACGCGACAGGTAATCGCTGAGCGCGTCCTGCAGGTCTTCCTCGGTCGCATCCGGATGCTCGCCGCGATAACGCTCGATCAACGGCTCGACCCCGCCTTCCAGCGCCTGCTCGAAATGCGCATCGTTGGCGCCGATGATCTCGTGGTCGGCGATGAAGCGCATACGCTGCGGTTTAGCCGGGTCGAACGGCAGCGAATCGGCCCCGGCCGTCGCCTTCGGCGGCGCGATCGCCGCGGCCGCCAGTTCCGGCCAATAGATCACCCGGAAGCCGGTCTGCTTGGCGAGCGCGTCCATGCGGCCCTGGCCGTGCGCGTCGTCGAGCGCAGCGCCGTAGTAATCGTCGCCGGAGATGAAGAACTGCAGCATGCCGCGCTCGGGGTAGCCGGGCATCTTCGGCACTTCGGCCAGATTGACCTGGGCCAGCAGGAACAAGGGCTGGCCCTTGCCATCGCGCGGATAGTCGCGCCCGGCCGCCCAATAGGCCTGGCCGCCGACCTTGCTGATCCCGGCGTCGTCGCGCGCCAATGCGCTCAACTCGATCCGCGCCACCGGCCGTTGCGTCTTGCGCAGCGCCTCGTCGGCCGGCGCGAGCACCGCCTTGGCCTGTGCGTCGTCGTCGGCCTTGGCGCAGCCCGGCGTTTGTGCGCCGCTGTCCGGCAGGCCGGCGTCGGCCCCAGTTTGCGCGGCGCCCTTTTCGATCTGGCCTTCGATATTGCGATACACGGCGTAGCCCACGCCGGCGGTCGCGGCGAGGCCCGCGACCACGATCGCCATCGACAACAACACCGCGGTTCCCGTCTTCATCGCCTGCCCGCCATCCCTCGGCTACGTCGCCTGCGCAGAGTATCGCCGAGAACGGTCAGGGCGAAGATCGCGGCCAAGAAAAAGCCGGAAGCGCGAACGCTTCCGGCTTGATCGTGGTGGTTGCGGCACGGCCTGGCGCCGTTGCCTCGGCTCAATCGCCGGACTTCGAATCCGGCTCGAAGAAGCTCCAGCGCACTTCCGGGAAGGCCTGCTTCATCGCCCGCTCGACCGTGTTGATCTGGTCGGTCAGGGCCGCCACGCTCTGCTCCTCGCGCATCTGCGCCTGCACCGAAACCATCACCTCGTTGCCGAGCTGCAGGGTGATCAGGCTGATCACGCGGGCGATTTCCGGGCGGCCGTCGAGGAACTCGCGGATCTGCAACTGACGCTGCGGATCGACGCTCTGGCCGATCAGCATCGCCTTGACCTCGATCGCCACGAACACCGCGACGATGATCAGCAACGCGCCGATGCTGATGGTGCCGATGGCGTCCCAGATCGGGTTGCCTGTGGCCACCGCCAGCAGCACCGCCGCCAACGCCAGCACCAGGCCCAACAAGGCGGCCAGATCTTCGCCGAAGATCACCACCAGTTCGGCCTGGCGGCTCTCGCGGAACCACTGCCACAACGAGCGCTGGCCACGGGCCTTGGCGACTTCCTGCAGACAGGCGCGCATCGATACCGCCTCGGCGACGATGCCGAAGGTCAGCACGCCGGCCGCCCACCACCACTGCTTGAGCGGTTCGGGGTGCTGCAGTTTGTGGATGCCCTCGTACAGCGAGAACATGCCGCCGACGGTGAACAACATCACCGCGACCAGGAACGACCAGAAATAGATGGCCTTGCCGTAGCCGAGCGGATAGTCCGGCGACGGCGGCCGCTTGGATTGTTTCAGGCCCAGGATCAACAGGCCCTGGTTGCCGCAGTCGGCCAGGGAGTGCACGGTCTCGGCCAGCATCGCGCTGGAACCGGTGAAGTACGCCGCCACGCCCTTGGATACCGCGATGGCGAAATTGGCACCAAGTGCGAACAGAATTGCGCGGGTCGAATCGCCACCACCGGCCATGACAACGTTGCTCCTTGAGGTTCAGCGGCGAAGTCTAGCATTGCCGATTAAGGCCGATACGCAGCCGCAACCGGCGCACCCAAGCCGCTGCGCCGCGGTTGGGGCCGGCCTCGTCGCCCTCGGCCGCGCCTGCGGCGACCGGGACGGGCCGCGGCCTCCCCGCCTTCGCGGGGCCGCCGCTTCAACGCGCGACCCCGGCGGTCGCGCGGCCCGGGTCAGAAGCGGTAGGTCACCGTGCCGGTGACATTGCGGCCGTTGCCGGTGAAGCAGTCGCCGAACGCCCGGCACGGTGCGTAGTACTGCTTGTCGGCCAGGTTGGTCAGGTTGAGCGTGAACGACCACTGCGGCAGATCGAAGGAGACCAACGCATCGGCCAGGGTATAGCCCGGCGTGCGCAGGCTGCCGTTGCCGCCGATCGACAGGGTCGAGCCGACGTGGCGCACGCCGGCGCCCAGGCGGATGCGGCCGCTGTCGCCCCAGTCGAACTGCTTCACGCCCCAGACCGAGGCGAGTTCCTTCGGCACGTCGGCGAGCTGGCGGTCGACCTCGGGGGCGAAGTTGCTGCGGGTCACTTCGGCTTCGTTGTAGCTGTAGCTCGCGGTGACGTAGAAATCGTTGGCCAGAGTGTGGGTGGCCTCGAGCTCGACGCCCCTGGAACTGACCTCGCCGGTCTGCACCGAATTGAGCACGTTTTCTGGGTCGTTGGTCTGGCGGTTCTTTTCGCGGATGTCGTACACCGCCAGGGTCACCAGGGTCTGCTCGCGCGGCTGCCATTTAACGCCCATCTCGTACTGGCGCCCTTGCTGCGGCTTGAACGGCTGGCTGAAGAAATCCAGGCTGCCGATCGGCAGGAACGACTCGCTGTAGCTCAGGTACGGCGAGAAGCCGCGGCCGGCATCGACGATCAAGCCGGCGCGGTAGCTGGTGGCGTAGTCCTCGATGCGCGGCTGATCGCCGACCTGGGTGCGGGCACGGTCGCGGCGCGCGCCGAGCACGGCGGTGACGCGCTCGCCCCAGCGGATCTGGTCCTGCACGTAGACACCGACCTGGGTCTGGTCCTGGCGCGGCTGCGGCGCAAGCCCGGGCAGCACGAAGTGGCCGTAAACCGGCGCATAGGCGTCGATCGGCGTGGTCGCGCCGAAGCCGGTCATCGCGGTCTGGCGGAAACGCAGGTAGTCGACACCGGCCAACACGGTATGGCGCAGCGCGCCGGTGGCGAAATCGATCTGGACGTTGTTGTCGGCCGTCAGCGTGTCGATGCGCGGGTTGTTGATGTAGGCCGAGCGCGGCAGCACCCGTCCTTCGGCATCGAGGAAGGGATTGCCCGGATTGGAGTAGACGTCCGGATAGATCTCGGTGAAATCGGTGCGTGATTTGGCGTAGCGCAGGCTGCTGTTGAAGCGCAGCGCATCGGAGAAGGCGTGCTCGAACAACACGGTGGCGCTGGCCTGGCGGCTGTCGAGGCGGTCGGCATCGGGCTCGCCGAGCAGGCGATGGTTCGGCAGGCGCCGGCCCGGCGCCGCGCGCAAAGTCGAAACCACCGGCAGGAACTGCTGGCTCGATCCGCTCTCGTCCTTCTGCAGCAGGCCCAGGAAGGCCAGCTGGGTCGCGTCGGAAATGCGCCAGGTCAAGGAAGGCGCCAGCACCAGGCGGTCGTCGGGCATGCGATCGGTCTGTTGCTGGGCGTCGCGCGCCACGCCGACGATGCGGCCGGCGACGGTGCCGGCCTCGTTAAGCGGGCCGGTCAGGTCGAACTGCAGCTGCCTGCGCTGGTTCGTGCCGTAGCTCAGGCCGACTTCGCCGGCGCGCTGGAACTGCGGGCGCTTGCTGACCAGGTTGAAGACGCCGCCGGAACCGCCGGCGCCGTACAGCATCGACGAGGGCCCGCGCAGCAGCTCGGCGCGTTCCATCGTGTAGACCTCCGGGCGCGGCACCAGGCTGGAACCGATCTGCCGGGTCATGCCGTCGAGGAAGGACACCGGCGAGAAGCCGCGCACCAGCGAGCCGTCGCTGCGCGTGTCCAGGCCGTAGGCCTCGCTGTAGGCGCCGGCCGAATAGCGCAGGGTCTCCTGCAGGTTCTGCACGCCGCGGTCGGCGGCCTGCTCGGCGGTGATCACGCTGATCGCCTGCGGGGTTTCGATCAGGCGCGTATCGGTCTTGGTCGCGGTGGTGGCGCGGTCGGCGACCACGACCACCGAGTCCAGGCGCTTGGCCTCGCGCTCGGCGGCGTCGGCGAAGGCCGTGCCCGCGGCCAGTGCGGTCAACGCGGCCAACAAGCCCCGGGCGAGACAGTGCGGACGAGGCGGAAGCGGGCGCAACGAATGCGAAAACGTCATCAGGGGTATTCCAAAGCTGGGCGAAGGGATCGGCGGCGCCCCGGCCGCCTGCGCACAGGCGCAACACGGCCGCAGACACGGGCGAGGCATCGTCCGGTCGGGCGGCGGCAGGCGGCATTTGGCTGAGCCCGGCGGCGCGGGCGTCTGGCTGGCCTTAGAGGCGGTTGTCAGGCCGGCGAGTCGGCGGCATGATGCGAGCAATTCTCATTTCAAGCATCGATTGCGTCAAGAAAAAGAACAGTCAGGCACATTGTCGCGAGGGCCCCGCCTTTCGCCTCTCGACCGTGGAATTGCGGGCTATGGCATGCCGCCGGTCGGACCGGCGTCAACCGAGCCTAAAGATGAAGGGCGAAGTCCGTCACAATGTGCCAATATCCGACCATGGCCACGCGTGAACGTTTGCCGCCCTGGCATGAACGCCAGCGTCTTCCCAACGGACGCGAAGTATTGATTCGTCCGGTGCGTCCGGAAGATGCCGAGCCCTTGCGAGCGGGCTTTACTCTGCTGCAACCCGATGAGGTGCGGCAGCGATTCCTCTACGCGCTGAAAGAACTCACGCCGGAAATGGCCGAGCGCTTCACTCGGATCGATCCGCGCACCGAGTTCGCCCTGGTCGCGGCCGAACCCTTGCCTCCCGGCGAAGCCCTGGTCGGCGCGGTCGCCCGCGTCGCCATCGACGAACGCAGCCATGACGCCGAGTTCGCGATCCTGGTCAGCCGCTACATCGCCAACATGGGCCTAGGCCGCTATCTGATGACGCGCCTGGTCAAATGGGCGCGCGGCAAGAAGGTGCATCGCCTGTACGGCGAGGTGTTCGAGCACAACACCCCGATGCTGTCGCTGGCGCAGTCGCTCGGCTTCGAGCGCGAGTTCCAGCAGGATTCCCCGGGCTTGATCCGGGTGGTGCTGGATCTACGTTCGAAAGCCGCACGCGCGGCCGAGCAGCAGGCCGCCGACCGCAAGATCGGCGACAACCCGACCGACGACAGCAACGAGCCCTGAGCACCCAAGGGCTGTCCAACGACACCGCCGGTGCCATCGCCCGGCGCGCCGCCTCCTCGTGCCGGTGATCGTCCACGCCCGTCGCGATCGATCCGTTCGCCGCCCCGCCCCTGATCGCACCCCGGACTGAGCCAACGGCCAGAAACGGCACAGCACTCGATAGCGGCAACCGCAGCGACGCCTGCGGCCGATCGCGTTGTCCGGCCGATCATCCACTCGGTTGACGCAACCCGCGCAGCGACGCCGATCACGCAGAAAAACAAGCTCGCACAGATCGCCTGCGCAAAGCGCGCAGCCGCCCGCCCGGCACGCGCGGCCGATCCACTAAACTAGCCGACTCCATGAAATCATCTCTCTCTCCCGTGTCCCTGCTGCCCAAGATCGGCCAGCAGCGCGCCTGGTGGCGTGCGCCGGCCTCGCCTTCCGCCCTGGCCTGGGCGATCGCCCGCGCCGCCGCCGAACACGACGGCCCCCTGCTTGCGATCGCACGCGACAACCACGGCGCGCACCAGCTCGAATCCGATCTGCGCACCCTGCTCGGCCGCGACGGCGCCAGCGACGGCGCTATGCCGGTGCTGCCGTTCCCGGACTGGGAAACCCTGCCCTACGATCTGTTCAGCCCGCACCCGGACATCGTCTCGCAACGTCTGGCGGCCTTGCATCGCCTGCCGACGCTCAAGCGCGGCATCGTCGTGGTGCCGGTGCAGACCTTGCTGCAGCGCCTCGCGCCGCTGCGCCACGTGGTCGGCGGCAGCTTCGACGTCGCGGTCGGCCAACGCCTCGACCTGGACGCGGAAAAACGCCGGCTCGAATCGGCCGGCTACCGGCACGTGCCGCAAGTGCTGGACCCGGGCGACTTCGCCGTGCGCGGCGGCCTGCTCGACGTCTATCCGATGGGCGCCGACTCGCCGTTCCGGGTCGAGTTGCTCGACGACGAGATCGAGACCATCCGCGCCTTCGATCCCGAGTCGCAGCGCTCGCTCGACAAGATCGATGCGGTGCGGCTGTTGCCGGGCCGCGAAGTGCCGCTCGACGATGCTTCGCTCAAGCGCGCGCTCGACGCGCTGCGCGAGCGTTTCGACCTCGACACCCGGCGCAGCGCGCTCTATCAGGACTTGAAGTCGGGCATCGCGCCGTCGGGCATCGAGTACTACCTGCCGCTGTTCTTCGAGCAGACCGCGACTCTGTTCGACTACCTCGACGAACGCATGCTGCCGGTGATCGCCGACGGCGCGCTCGACGCCGCCGACGCGTTCTGGGCCCAGACCGGCGAGCGCTACGAGCAGCGCCGGCACGATCTCGAACGCCCGCTGCTGCCGCCCGACACGCTGTACCTGACCCCGGTCGGCCTGCGCGAAAAGCTCAACGAAGGCGCGCGCATCGAGTTGTGCGGCGAACAGCATCCGCAACGCGCCAAGGCGCTCGCGCTCGGCGACCAGCCGGCGCCGACCCTGCCGGTCGCGGCGCGCGACGCCGCCCCGGCCGAAGCGCTGAAGTCGTTCCTGAGCAGTTATCCCGGACGCGTGCTGATCGCCTCCGACACCGCCGGCCGCCGCGAGGCCTTGCTCGAAGTGTTGCAGGCCGCAGGCCTGAAGCCGGACGTGGTCGCCGACTGGAACGCGTTCGCGAACGGCGCCTCGCCGAGCCGCTTCGCCATCGCGGTGGCGCCGTTCGACGATGGCTTCGCCGTGGTCGAGCCGCCGCTGGCGATCCTGACCGAACGCCAGCTGTTTCCCGAACGCGCCGCGCAGCCGCGCCGGCGCAAGCGGGTCGGCCGCGAACCCGAAGCGATCATCCGCGACCTCGGCGAGTTGTCCGAAGGCGCGCCGATCGTGCACGAGGATCACGGCGTCGGCCGTTACCGCGGCCTGATCGTGCTCGAGGCCGGCGGCCAGCCGGGCGAATACCTCGAAATCGAATACGCCAAGGGCGACCGGTTGTACGTGCCGGTCGCGCAGTTGCATCTGATCAGCCGCTATTCCGGTGCTTCAGTCGAAACCGCGCCGCTGCACTCGCTCGGCGGCGAGCAATGGACCAAGGCCAAGCGCAAGGCCGCCGAGAAAGTCCGCGACGTCGCCGCCGAACTGCTGGAAATCCAGGCCAAGCGCCAGGCCCGCGCCGGCCTCGCGCTGGATGTCGACCGCTCGATGTACGAGCCGTTCGCGGCCGGGTTCCCGTTCGAGGAAACCCCCGACCAGCACTCGGCCATCGAGGCGGTGATCCGCGACCTCAGCAGCAGCCAGCCGATGGACCGCGTGGTCTGCGGCGACGTCGGCTTCGGCAAGACCGAAGTCGCGGTGCGCGCGGCCTTCGTCGCCGCGACCGCCGGCAAGCAGGTCGCGGTGCTGGTGCCGACCACCCTGCTCGCCGAGCAGCACTACCGCACCATGCGCGACCGCTTCGCCGACTGGCCGTTGAAGGTCGAAGTGCTGTCGCGTTTCAAGAGCACCAAGGAAATCAAGGCCGAGTTGGAAAAGGTCAGCGAGGGCAAGATCGACGTCGTGGTCGGCACCCATCGCCTGCTGCAGCCGGACGTGCGCTTCAAGGACCTCGGCGTGGTCATCGTCGACGAAGAGCAGCGTTTCGGCGTGCGCCAGAAGGAGGCGCTGAAGGCGCTGCGCGCCAACGTGCATCTGCTGACCCTGACTGCCACGCCGATCCCGCGCACCCTCAACATGGCCATGGCCGGGCTGCGCGATCTGAGCATCATCGCGACCCCGCCGGCGCATCGCCTGGCGGTGCAGACCTTCGTCGTGCCCTGGGACGACATGCAGCTGCGCGAGGCCTTCCAGCGCGAGCTCGCGCGCGGCGGCCAGGTGTATTTCCTGCACAACGACGTCGAGAGCATCGGCCGCATGAAGCGCCAGCTCGAAGAGCTGGTGCCGGAGGCGCGCATCGGCGTCGCCCACGGCCAGATGGCCGAACGCGAACTCGAAAGCGTGATGCTCGACTTCCACAAGCAGCGCTTCAACGTCCTGCTGTGCACGACCATCATCGAATCGGGCATCGACATCCCGAACGCCAACACCATCATCATGAACCGCGCCGACAAGTTCGGCCTGGCGCAGTTGCACCAGTTGCGCGGCCGGGTCGGCCGTTCGCACCACCGCGCCTACGCCTATCTGGTGATTCCGGACAAGCGCTCGATCACGCCCGATGCGCAAAAGCGCCTGGAAGCGATCGCCTCGATGGACGAACTCGGCGCCGGCTTCACCCTGGCCACCCACGACCTGGAAATCCGCGGCGCCGGCGAGTTGCTCGGCGAGGACCAGAGCGGGCAGATGGCCGAGGTCGGCTTCAGCCTGTACACCGAGCTGCTAGAACGCGCGGTGCGCTCGATCCGCCAGGGCAAGCTGCCCGACGTCGACTCGACCGACGCGCGCGGCGCCGAAGTCGAGCTGCACATCCCCGCGCTGATCCCGGACGACTACCTGCCCGACGTGCACACCCGCCTGACCCTGTACAAGCGCGTCAGCGGCGCGCGCGGCGACGAGGAACTGCGCGAGTTGCAGGTCGAGATGATCGACCGCTTCGGCCTGCTGCCGGATGCGGCCAAGCATCTGTTCGCGGTCGCCGAACTCAAGCTGATCGCCACCGAGCTCGGCATCCGCAAACTCGACCTCGGCGAAAAGGGCGGCCGGGTGCAGTTCGTCGAGCGCCCGAACGTCGACCCGATGTCGATCATCAAGCTGATCCAGGGCCAGCCGAAGCTGTACCAGATGGACGGCCCCGACAAACTCAAACTCAAGCTGGACCTGCCGGACGCGCCGGCGCGCCTGGCGGCGGCGAAGGGCTTGCTGATGCTGCTCGACAAGAAGCACTGAGCGGGCGTTGCCTGGAAGATGGCTCTCCGCCGTTTTTGGGAGAGCCGCAAGCTTTGGCCTTAGCTCTTCCAAGCAAACGTAGCGAGAACATTTCCAGCGCCCAATCCACGCCAGTACAAAAGACACTCCCGCGATACCCGCGCACCTCTTAGGCTGCGCCTATCGCCCCGGCCCGAGCGTCTCATGTCTCGTCTAACCTACTGGCTCGCCCCGCTCCTGCTCGTCCTCGCCACCCCAGCCGCTGCGGCACCGCCGCTGAAGACGCAACTGACCCAGCGCAGCGTGCTCAACCTCGCCGCAGCCAAGCGGATCGCCGCCGCGGCCGAGGACAAGGCGCGCGCCGACGGCCTTAACGTCGCCATCGCGATCGTCGACGAGGCCGGCCGCCTGCTGCATTTCCAGCGCATGGACGGCAGCCCGAACTCCAGCGTCGAGGTCGCCATCGGCAAGGCCGTGCATGCGGCCAACTATCGCCGCGACACCGCGTTCCATCAGAAACTGCTCGGCGACGGCAACCTGGTCGTGCTCGGTCTGCCCGGCATCACTCCGATCGAAGGCGGCGTACGCTTGCTGCTCGGCGATCAGGTCATCGGCGGCATCGGCGTGTCCGGCGCGCAAGCGGCGCAGGACGGCGTGGTCGCCCAGGCCGGCGCCGACCTGCTCCACGATTGAATCCCAGCGAGGACACGCCATGCGTTCGATCACCTGCACCGCCGCCCTCGCCCTGAGCCTTGCGCTTGGCGGCTGCGCCACCCGTCCGGCCGAACCGGAAACGCTGCTCACCTACGTGATCGTGCGCCATGCCGAAAAGAGCGCGGACGACCCGCGCGACCCCTCGCTCAGCGAAGCCGGACAGGCGCGCGCCGAACGTCTCGCCACCTCGCTGGCCAAGGCACCGATGCGCGCGGTCTATGCCACCGAGTACCGCCGCACCCAGCAGACCGGCGAGCCGACCGCGCGCGCGCACGGGCTCACGATGACCCGCTACGACGCCAAGCAGGCCGCGGCCGAGTTCGCCTCGGCCCTGCGCCGCGATCATCGCGACGGCACGGTCCTGGTAGTCGGCCACAGCAATACCGCACCCGCGATCGCCGCCGCCTTGTGCGCCTGCGAAGTCGCGCCGATGCCCGAAACCGAATTCGACCGCCGCATGGTCGTGCGTATCGACGCACAAGGACGAACGAGCTTCGAGCAAACCCAGGATCGGTGACGCCGCTCGCTTGGGCGCCCGCCCGCGGCGGCCTAGACTGCATCGACCGCGGTTCCGCCGGACCGCCCTGTGATTCGACGGAGTCGCCGATGCGTCCCTTGCTCCCTGCCGCCCCGCTTGCCGCCGCGCTGTTGAGCGGCGCGCTCGCCCTGACCGCCTGCGCCCATGCCGGCCAGAACGCCGGCTCATCGAAGACCGCAACGCCTGGCCAGGCCTTCAGCCTGGCGCGAGGCGAGTCGGCCAGCCTGCCCGACCGTTCGCAGCTGCGCTTCGTCGCGATCAGCGCCGACTCGCGTTGCCCGCCGAAGGTGCAATGCGTCTGGGCCGGCGATGCCGTGCTGGAGTTCGAGTGGACCGGCGCCGACGGGGCGAAGTCGGCGCTGAGCTTCAACACCGTCAGCGATGCGGGTAAAAACGCCGGTGGCTGGCGCATCGAAGTACAAGGCCTGGATTTCGCCGAGCCGCCGAATGCGACGCTCAAGGTCGACGCCGAATAACCGCGAAGCGCGCTGAGGCGAGCGCGATTCCCAGCCTCTTTCGTGCAACACCGAGTTTCAGCACCGTGCGTCTGATTGCATAAAAGACATGCGAACCTGCCGGCTTAGACCTGCAGGAGTCCGTGCCATGACCAAGATCGTTGCCCCGCGCGTACACGACCTGGGCGGGTTCGAAGTCCGCCGCGCCGTGCCGAGCATCCAGGCGCGGTCGGTCGGCCCCTTCGTGTTCGTCGATCACATCGGCCCGGCCGTGTTCGAGCCCGGCCAAGGCATCGACGTGCGCCCCCATCCGCATATCGGCCTGGCCACGGTGACCTTCCTGTGGGCCGGTTCGATCGGCCACCGCGACACCCTCGGCAGCATCCAGGACATCAACCCCGGCGACGTCAACTGGATGACCGCCGGCCGCGGCATCGCCCACTCCGAACGCACCCCGCAGGCGCCGCGCGCCAGTGGCCACCCGCTGCACGGCATGCAGACCTGGGTCGCGCTGCCGCGCTCGTTCGAGGAGACCGCACCGGCTTTCCATCACCATCCGGCCGCGACCCTGCCGCAGCAGCGCCGCGACGGCGCCTGGCTGCGCATCGTCGCCGGGCGCGGCTTCGGCGAGGAGTCGCCGGTGCGGGTGTTCGCCGACACCCTCTACGTCGCCATCGACCTAGACCCCGGCGCCGAGCTCGACATCGAGGACAGCCACGCCGAGCGCGCGCTGTACCTGCTCGAAGGCGAGGCCCAGCTCGACGGCGCCGACCTGCCGGCGCGGCACCTGGTCGTGCTCGACCCGGGCAGCCGCCCGCGCCTGCGCGCCAAGACCCCGCTCAAGGCCATGTTGCTGGGCGGCGAACCGCTGGATGGGCCGCGCCACCTGTGGTGGAATTTCGTCTCAAGTTCGCGTGAGCGGATCGAGCAAGCCAAGCTGGACTGGGCCGAGGGACGATTCGGCGAGATCCCCGGCGAGCACGAATTTATTCCTCTACCTGAACGATGACGTAACGTTTGTCAACGCCTCCGAAGTGGACTATGGTCACAGGGCTGAAAGGCTCCAGCACCGTTTTGACCTAATCGGGTTCCAGGGGGACGATCGTGAAGTCAAGGGTAAAGAGCCAGCACGCATTGCCGTGGCTGGCGTTGGTGTTCGTCGTGTGTGCGTCTGCGCAAGAACCCGCCGCTCCAGGCGCCTGTCCGTTTCTACCGGCCGATTCGGGCCTGCACTGGGAACACCGTGCCGGCGCCGATTCCGACTTTTGTCGCGCACTGCGTGCCGACCAGTCGGAAGCCTTCGGCCTCTACATAGCCTCCAAGTCGCCGTTCGAGCCCAAGCGCAGCGATCGCGCCGAAGCCAGCACGATCGACGGCAAGGCCATGCATTGGTACCGCGGCGAACTCGCCGGCAAGCCCAACATCCAAGTGCGCGAGACCTTGCTCGATATCGGCAACGGCAAGCATGCGCATATCTGGATGCAGGCGACGTCGCCCGAGCAACTGCGGGAGGTCATCGGCCAGACCGAGGGTCTGCGATTTCCCTCGACGCGACTGAGCAGCACTAAGTAGGAACACGTCGCGGGGTCTGTCTACGAACCGATTTGACTGCGGTCGCGGTTTGCTGGCCCCGCGACTGTTTTGTGATGGGTTGCGCATTTTTGAGTTGTCAGCCAGCATGAGAATCGGCCTGGCTGAATGGGGTCGTGGCGTATCGTTCCCTGGCTGAACAGGGCGTTCGTCCGACCCTGGGCCGCGTGCAAGCCCATAACTCAAAAGGAAGACGATCATGATCAAGCGACTCGGTGCGGAGTTCATCGGTACGTTCTGGCTGGTGCTCGGCGGTTGCGGCAGCGCCGTGCTCGCAGCGAATTTCGGCGGCGACGGCAATCCGCTCGGCATCGGCCTGCTCGGCGTCTCGCTGGCGTTCGGCCTGACCGTGCTGACCGGCGCCTACGCCCTCGGCCATATTTCCGGTGGCCACTTCAATCCGGCGGTGAGCTTCGGCCTGTGGGCCGGCGGCCGTTTCGCGGCCAAGGACCTGATCCCCTACATCGTCGCGCAGGTGCTCGGCGGCCTGCTCGCCGGCTTCATCCTGTGGCAGATCGCCAGCGGCAGCCCCAACTTCGTCCACGACCCGAACGCGGCCGGCACCTTCGCCAGCAACGGCTTCGACCTGATGTCGCCGGGCGGATATTCGATGCACGCCGCCCTGCTGACCGAAGTGATCATGACGGCGATGTTCCTGATCATCATCCTCGGCGCCACCCACAAGAACGCACCGGCCGGCTTCGCGCCGATCGCGATCGGCCTGGGCCTGACCCTGATCCACCTGATCAGCATCCCGGTCACCAACACCTCGGTGAACCCGGCGCGTTCGACCGGCGTGGCCTTGTTCGCCGGCAGCGCCGCGATCAGCCAGCTGTGGCTGTTCTGGGTCGCGCCGATCGTCGGCGGCTTGCTCGGCGGCGCGGTGTATCGCTGGCTCGGCAAGGACTGAGTCGCCCGCTCATGCTGTAACAAAAAGCCGCGTCGAAAGACGCGGCTTTTTTTCGACGCAATCGCTCGTGGCTACGGTCAGCGTGCGACTTTCTGATTCACCGCCTGCTCGGCGACGTCGATCGCGAGCTGCTGCAGTTGCGCGGCCAGGCGGGTATTGCCGACACCGTCGGCGGCTTCGAGCATCTGATACACCGCCTGCAACTGCTTGATGCCGCGCGGCGGCACCTTCTTGAGTTTGCCGCCGACGATGACGAAGCCGCCTGCGCCGGCGGCGACGCCGGCCGATACGAAGGTGGCGACGATGGTGAACTGCTTGGGATCGATTCTGGTGGCCATGACTGAGCTCCTTGTCCGACGCGCGCCGCGGCTTTGGGCGGCGACGCGCGTGTCTTCGCCCGTCGCCGCGGGCTTGCAGCGATGATGCGTTGCGTTGACAGATAACGCGTACGCCGCCGCGCTGCGGCCAGTTCAATCCTGATACATCGCGCCGTTGCGGCGTATTTCGCCGGCGCCGACGCCTGTCCGGCCGCGCGAAGCGAAAGGTCGCGCTCGCGCGCGGCCCTTCGATCCGCTGCGACGATGCGCCGCCGTCAGAACTTGCCTTCCTGGAAATCGACGAAGGCCTGCATCACTTCCTGCTTGGTGTTCATCACGAACGGGCCGTAGCGCGCGACCGGCTCGCGCAGCGGACGCCCGGCCACCACGATCAGGCGGCTACCGCGGCCGGCATCGCGCAACTTGAGCACGCGGCCCCCGGACAGCACCGCCAGCTCCTGCGCATCGATCCCGCGCGCATCCTCGCCGTCACCGACGGCGATGCCGCCTTCGTAGACATAAGCGAAGGCATTGTGGCCTTCGGGCAGTTCGTACTCCCACTGCGCATGGGCATCGAGGGCGATATCGAGATACACCGGATCGGTCGCGGGTTGCGCGATCGGGCCGCTGACCTCGCCGACGCGGCCGGCGATCAGCTTGACCTCGACGCCCTCCGCGGGACGCAGTTGCACGATGCGATCCGGCGCGAACTCCTGGTACTTGGGCTCGGTCATCTTCTCGCGCGCCGGCAGGTTCACCCACAGCTGGAACCCGCGCATGCGCCCGGCCTCCTGCTCCGGCATTTCCGAATGCACCAGGCCGCGGCCGGCGGTCATCCACTGCACGCTGCCGGGCACGAGCACGCCTTCGTTGCCGTGGTTGTCGCGGTGGCGCATGCGCCCGTCGAGCATGTAGGTGACGGTCTCGAAACCGCGATGAGGATGTTCCGGAAAACCGGCGAGGTAGTCCTCGGGTCGGTCGGTGCCGAATTCGTCGAGCAGCAGGAACGGATCCAGCTCGGGCAGCTGAGGGCCGCCTATGACCCGGGTCAGGCGGACGCCGGCGCCGTCGGAAGTCGCCTGGCCGCGCAATTTGCGGCCGACGCGGGCGTAATCGGTGTGGGTGGCGGTGGCCATGATGCTTCTCCAAACGGAACGCCGTATCGGCGATGGGCGTTAGGATGACACCGCAAACATGGAACAATACTGATTAAATTGCAAACATCAGTTACAAAATTAGAACAATATTGAACGAAGACCCAGGGTAGGAGCGGCGTCCTGCTGGATTTCCTTCGGTCACAAGTCGCGACCAAGGGACGCGCAGAAACACCAACGCCGATGTTGCTCATCGAAGCGGCGTGCCGTCGCAGGGTAGGAGTGGCGCCAGCCGCGACCGCGCTGCGACGTTCTTGCGGCGTTTCTCTCAAGCAAGATCAAGATCTAGATCTAGATCTTGATCTAGATCAAACGCCAAAAGCTTCCGCCACTAAAGCGGCGGGTTACTTTCTTTTGTCATAAGCAACAAAAGAAAGGTAACCAAAGAAAAATGCTTTTCCTTTGAATCACAGGCCCGCACGAGCGGTGCTTCCGCGGGGCTTTTTCATACGGGACATCCCTGTCCCGATGAAAAACGGCCCGCATCCCTGCGGGCCGCCCTCCGGGTCTTCTATTGCCTTCGCTAGTGCGAAGCGACGCACAGCTAAGCGAAAGACATGGCTGCAGCCGCAGCCGCAGCCGCAGCCGCAAACAGCTGACACACGTGCGACGCCATGATCCTTGTAGGAGCGACGTGAGTCGCGACCACGCGACCACCGGAATGCTGCGCCGTTACCGTCATGACGCGGTCGCGGCTCGCGCCGCTCCTACCCCAAAGGCAGCCCTGCGGCTGCCCTGCGACTGCCATGCCATGCCGTTGCCGTTGCCGTTGCCGTTGCCGTTGCCGTAAAGAGCTTGGCGCAGCACCTAGCTCGCGAGAACACCTGGAGACCCGGAGGGCGGCGCACAGGACGTGCGCCGTTTTTCGATAAGACAGGGACGTCTTATCGAAAAATCCCGGCGACAGCACCGCACTCGTGGCCTGTGCCCTTGCAAGGAGAGCCCTCTCTTTGGTTACCTTTCTTTTGGGCTTAGCAAAAGAAAGTAACCCGGCCGCGTCAGCGGACGGAAGCTTAAGATGTTGATGTTGTTTCAACGCTCTGCGGTGAGAAGCGCCGCAGCCGGACACAGCGTGGCCGCGGCTCGCGCCGCTCCTACCCCGGATCTGCGGCTCAGCGCCGGATGCGCGAGTACACGAACACCGTCGCCGGCGGCACGTTGCGCAGCACGAAGTCGCCGCGGCGCACCTGCAGCGACAGCGCGCGGGCGACGGCATCGGCGACCGGCGCGGCCGGGCCGTAGGTGAACTGCACGAATACGCCGCCTTCCTTCAGGCAGGCGAACGCGGCCTTGAGAATGTCGCGCTGCAGCGGGTGCGGCATGGTCAACAGGCCGAGCCCGGACACGATCGCATCGGCCGGTCCCTTTTCGAGATAGCCGTGCCCGCGCGCGAGCTGCGGCAGCTCGCGCGCATCGCCCAGCAGCACCGGCACGCGCGGGAAGCGCAGGTGCAGATGCGCGTGCAGCTCTTCGTTGAGCTCCAGCACCAGCAGGTCTTCGTCGCGAATGCCGGCCTCGAGCAAGGCGCGGGTGATCGCGCCGGTGCCGCCGCCGAGCTCGATCACGCGGGTAACGTCGTCGGGCAGCTCGGCGATCATCGCCGCGGCCAGTTCGGCGCTGGACGGCGCCACCGCGGCGACGCGCAGCGGGTTCTTGAGCCACTGGCGGAAAAACGTCCAGGCTCCGACTTTGCGATGCGGCTTCATGGCTGGAACTCCACAGCGGAGCGTCCGCCTGTTGCGATCAGGACCACCGACAACCGCATCAACGCGGCTCCACTCGCCAGCAGCGATGAATCCGTGCATCGCGGGCGAAATCGGCCGGAATGGTCTCGGCGCTGATTTCCTCGCATTGCGCGAACTGTGCCACGGCCTCGGTGTCGAGGCGGAAG
Organism: Lysobacter antibioticus; assembly: GCF_001442535.1. NCBI lineage: Bacteria > Pseudomonadati > Pseudomonadota > Gammaproteobacteria > Lysobacterales > Lysobacteraceae > Lysobacter > Lysobacter antibioticus. The sequence continues at coordinate 4,229,056 of NZ_CP013141.1, forward strand.
CGGCGAAAGTTGTTGGAAAAATACAGCACGCCGTTATCGGCCAGGCGCGCGACGGCGGCGCGCAGCAGGCGCACGTGTTCGCGCTGGATGTCGAAGTCGTCGGCGCGGGCGGAATTGGAGAACGTCGGCGGATCGCAGAAGATCAGGTCGAAGCGGCTGCGGTCGGCTTCCAGCCAGGCCAAGGCATCGGCCTGCACCAGGCGGTGCTGGGCGCCGCCCATGCCGTTCTCGCGCAGGTTGTCGGCGCACCACTGCAGATAGGTCGCCGACAGGTCGACCGTGGTGGTTTCGTTGGCGCCGCCGACCGCGGCCTGCACGGTCGCCGCGCCGGTGTAGCCGAACAGGTTGAGGAAACGGCGGCCGCGCGCCTCGGCGGCGATGCGCAGACGCATAGGGCGGTGATCGAGGAACAGGCCGGTGTCGAGGTAGTCGAACGGGTTCACGCGCAGGCGCGCGGCGCCTTCGCGCACGACCAGCACTTCGCCGCGCTGGTCGAGTTGACCGTACTTGCTGCCGCCCTTGCCGCGGCTGCGGGTCTTCAGCGCGACGCGTTCGCGCGGCACCGCGAATACTTCGCGCGCGGCGGCGAACAGCTCGTTGCGGCGGCGACGCTGATCGGCCTCGGGAATATCCGCCGGCGCGGCGTATTCCTGGATATGCAGGTACGTGCGCGGCGCGGCTTCGTCGCTGGCGTAGACGTCGATCGCGGCCGAGTACTCGGGCAGGTCGGCGTCGTAGGCGCGGAAACAGGTGACCCCCTCGCGCTCACGCCAAGACTTGAGCTTGCGCAGATTCTTGCGCAGCCGGTTGGCGACCATCTGCGCGCCTTCCGACAAAGGCTGCGGCGCGGCATCCTCGGCCTTGGCGCGCTGTTCGGCGTGGCCGACGCGGGCGATCGGATCGCAGACGATCAGCGCGCATTCGATCGCACCGTTGAAGATCTGGTACTTCTTGCCGGCGCGCAGGCCGGTGGCCTGGGCCAGCGCGGCGTCGCCGCACAACAGGCTCGCGCGCCAGCTCGGCACCAGGCGCTTGAGCGCCTCGCCGAGCGCGCGGTAGAGCGCGGGATCGGCGGCGAGACGCGCGTCGTAGGGCGGATTGCAGACTACGAGGCCACTTGGGGTAGCAGCGTCCGCAACCGCCGAGCCACCCGGACCGGAGCCGTGCTCCTGCCCGGCCCCGCTCTCATCAATGCTTGAAGCCTCGTCACGATGCAGCCCTGCATCCCCGCTTTCACGAGGATGATGGTGGACAGGTTGCGTCGGCGCTTGCGCCAAGGGCAACGACTGCAGGGATTCGACCGCGGACACGTTCCATGCGATCACGCCGGCGAGTTCGGCCATGACCTCGTTGTCGCGCGCCGAGCGGATCGCATGCGGGTCGACGTCGCTGCCGGCGAAGGCCGGACGCAGGGCGGCGCGGCCGGCGGCTTCGCGCGTGCGCGCCTCCTCGCACAGCGCGCGCCAGCCGGCGAAATCGAAACCGCGCCAGCGCGTCGGCGGCAAAGCGCCATGACGCAGCAGGCCCGGCGCGACGTCGGCGGCCATCAGCGCGCCTTCGATCAGCAAGGTGCCGCTGCCGCACATCGGGTCGAACAGGCTGCCGCCCTGGGCGTAGACCTTCGGCCAGCCGCCGCGCAGCAACACCGCCGCGGCGAGATTTTCCTTGAGCGGCGCCTCGCCCTGCTTCTGGCGCCAGCCGCGCCGATGCAGCGAGCCGCCGCCGAGATCGATCGAGAGGATGCCGCGACCCTTGCGCAGGACGAAATTCAGGCGCAGGTCGGGTGCGTCGGTGTCGACGTCGGGGCGTGCGCCGGTGCGCGCGCGCATCACGTCGACCACCGCGTCCTTGATCCGCTGCGCGGCGTAGCGCGCATGGGTGATGGCTTCGCCGGAGACGTGCGCATCGACCGCGAGCGTGTGCACGCTCTCCATGTGCTCCGGCCACTCGACCGCGGCGACTCCGGCGTACAAGGCATGTTCGTCGGGGCAATCGAATTCGGCGATCGGCCACAGCACGCGGCTGGCCAAACGCGACCACAGCACTGCGCGCTGGGCGTCGGCCAGTTCGCCTTCGACGTTGACGCCTGCGGTCGCGGCGGTCGCGCGCTGGCAGCCCAGCGCGATCAATTCGTCGGCGAGCAGGTATTCCAGGCCCTTGCCGCAGCTTGCGTAAAACTTACTCATGGTGGTGCTTACTCAGATTCGTTCGAGCAGACGCGCGAAGGCTTCCGCACTGCCTTCGACATGCGCCGAAAGCCGGTGGCTGTCGTCGACCAGCAGCAGGCGCGCACGGCGCGGCTGGGCCCAGGCGACGACGTCGGCGGCGGGGATCAATTCGTCGTCCCAGCCGTGGATGATGCTGATCGGTACGTCGGCGGCCTGCATCGGTTCGGCGTGGCCCATGCGGATCGGCGGCGCCATCAGGAACAGGCCGGCCGGCTTCACCTGCAGCGACACCCATCCGGAGATGTAGGCGCCGAGGCTGGAGCCGGCCAGCAGCACCGGGCCGCGCGCGGCCGCGGCGCGGGTCAGGGCGAGCAGGCGCTGCATGCGCGCCGGCACGTCGCCAAGTTCGCTGACTTCGCGATTGGCGTCCAGGTCGGTGTAGTCCGGACGTTCGTGGGTCCAGCCGTAACGCGCGGCGACCTCGGCCAGGGCGGTGACCTTGGTCGCGTCGGGGCCGCTTTCGAAGCCATGGGAAAGGATGCAGTGTCCGGAAGTAGCCATGCGCTCAGATCGAGAGAGAAAATCAGACCGCTGCGCGATCGTTCGCGGCCGCGAGCGCTTGCGCATCGGTCAAGGCGACCAGCGCATCGCCGCGCCGGATCGTGCCGCCTTCGAGAATGCGCGCGCACAGGCCGCCGTGGCCGCGCATCGCATTGAAACCGCCGGCGCCGAGCGCGGCTTCCATCATCGAGCACGGATCGCAGGACTCGGTGCCTTCGAGCAAGACCTCGCCGATACGGAAACGCCGGCCCTTGAGGGCGATCAACGGCAACCCGGAGACGACGATATTGCGGCGCAGGCGCGCCGGTTCGACCGCGTCCAGCCCGGCCAGGGCCGCGATCACCGGCAGGTGTTCGGCCTGGATCAGAGTGATGCCGCGCTCGCCGCTGCTGCCCTTGTAGCGATCGCCGGCCAGACCGGCGCCGGCCTGGGCCAGGACTTCCTCGAGCGCCTGCATCGCGGTGCCCCGCGCGGGGCGGATACCGATCCATTCCACGCGGCCCGGACGCGGCAGCGTAGCCATGAGTTTTCCTAGCGCGGAGTCGGCGGGCGGCAGGGTCATGGGGGCTCCGTGTGAGGGCGAATGGTAGCATCCGCCCTCATGCCGCCCCTGAACCTCGTCCTCGCCCCCCTGCCCTACGAAGCGCGGTTGCAGGCGCGCGACCCCGCGACGATCGATCTGGTCGTGATCCATTGCACCGAGCTGCCGGACCTGGCCACCGCGCGCGAATACGGCGAACGCGTGCTCTACCCGCAGTCCGGCACCGGCAATAGCGGCCACTACTACATCGACCGCGACGGCAGCGTCTCGCGCTACGTTGCGCCGGAGCGCATCGCCCACCACACCCGCGGTTACAACGAACGTTCGATCGGTATCGAACTGGTCAACACCGGGCGTTATCCGAATTGGCTGGATTCGCGCCACCAGGCCATGGACGAGGCCTATACGCCGGCGCAGATCGACGCCTTGCAGGCCTTGCTGGCGGCTCTGCGCGCACAACTGCCCTCGCTAAGCCTGATCGCCGGACACGAAGACCTGGACACGACGCAGGTCGAGGCCAGCGACGACCCGACGCGCCAGGTGCGCCGCAAACTCGACCCCGGCCCGCGCTTTCCGTGGCCGCAGGTGCTCGACGCCTGCGGGCTGCAACGCCTGCCTTGAGCGCCTGAGCGCTGCCCCGAGCCGGCAGGAACCGGCCGGCCATCGCAGCCGCGGCTCGGGCAAGCCGATCGCGGGCGCGTCCGACCGGGGCCTACCTCTCCGACGCCCGCCCGAGCGCTCCGCCCTCAGCCTGCTCAAGGGCGAGACGACCCCGAAGTGCCCGGCTGCAGGCCCTTCGTTTCGGCGCCCGTCCAAGCCCCCTGCGGCCCTCCGCTATACTGCCGCCCTCGTTTTTCGCAGGTCCGGCCGCATGAGTTCCCCCGTTTCCGAACTGATCGAACTGCTGTCGCTGGAACGGCTGGAAGACAACCTGTTCCGCGGCCAGAGCCGCGATATCGGCACCAAATACGTATTCGGCGGGCAAGTGCTGGGCCAGGCGCTGTCGGCCGCTCAGGCGACCCTCGACAGCGCCCGCGACGCGCACTCGCTGCACGCCTATTTCCTCAAGGCCGGCGACATCGAAGCGCCGATCGTCTACCAGGCCGACCGCACCCGCGACGGCGGCAGTTTCTCGGTGCGCCGGGTCACCGCGATCCAGCACGGCCAACCGATCTTCTTCCTCGCCGCTTCGTTCCAGGAAGCGCAGCAAGGCGGCGAGCATCAGCTGTCGATGCCGGAAGTGCCCAAGCCCGAAGACATCGACCCCGCACCGGCGGTGCCGGCCGAAGTCATGGCGACCTTACCGACCAAGGTGCAGCGCTGGCTGTCGCGGCAGGGGCCGTTCGAGTTCCGCCACGTCTATCCGCGCGACGAGCTCAACCCGCCCAAGCGCCCGCCGTATCAGCAGGTCTGGTTCCGCCTGAGCGAACCGGTCGGCGACGCGCCGGAGCTGCATCGCGCTCTGCTCGCCTACGCCTCGGATTTCCATCTGCTCGGCACCGCGACCTTTCCGCACGGCATCAGCTATTACCAGCCGAACGTGCAGATGGCCTCGCTCGATCACGCCCTGTGGTTCCACCGCCCGTTCCGCGCCGACGACTGGCTGCTGTATTCGATCGACAGCCCCAGCGCGCAGGGCGCGCGCGGCCTGGCGCGCGGGCAGATCTTCGATCGCCACGGCCGCCTGGTCGCGAGCAGCGCGCAGGAAGGCCTGATCCGCGTGGTCGCGGATCAGAACAAGGATGTGCGCGTGGTAGCGGATCGCAACAAAGATGCACGCGTGGTAGCGGATCAACCCAAGGATGCGGCAGGCGCGAGCGACGCCGCCGCCGCGGCCCGCAACGTCCCGGCGAAGGACTGACATGAGACAGGTATTCAGCAGTCCGCGTCTGGAAAACGTCGAAGGCGTGGCGCAGCTGTTGCGCGACGCCGGCATCGAAGTGCGCGTCACCAACGATCGCTCGTACAAGGGCAATCGCCGCTCCAGTTTCAAGTACAGCGAACCCGGCGCCGAGCGTCCGGCGGTGTGGGTTGTGCGCTCCAGCGATCAGCTGCGCGCGCGCGACCTGCTGCGCGAGGCCGGGCTGATCGACAGCACCCGCGCCGAGGAACCCAGCCACGCGCCGTTCCGCTTCGAGTCGCGCATCGACCAGACCCGCACGCCCGGGCAGAAACGCGCCTTCCGCATCAAGATCGGCCTGCTGCTGTGCATCGCCATCGTCCTGGGCCTGGCGATGATCCATAACCTGCGCAACCGCCCGGCCGCCGCACCGCCGGTAGACGCGGCCGAAGTCGCGCTGCAGAAACACAAGTTCGACGGCAGCGTCGCCGCGGTGCCCGACGCGCTCGCCAGCGCGGTGTTCGCCCAGCAACTGGCCGAAGCCGACCAGCCCACCCAGTGCCTGCGTATCGACCGCCGCGACGCCCCGCGCAAGCTGCTGACCGCCCTCGCCCGCCCGGGCCTGCGCCTACTGCCGATGAGCCAGTGCGTGGAGATCGCCGACGAGGACCAGGGCAGCCGCGCCCGCGACGGCAAACCGGCCGAGCTGATCCAGGTCCACGCCTTCCGGCCCACCAGCATCGACGGCGGCACCATCGAATACACCGCCTATCACCACCGCCTGGCGGCGGTGTACAAGACCCTGGAGGTCAAGCGGGTCGGCGGCCAGTGGACGGTGGTGAAAGTGCTCAAGACCGTGCGCGCGATGGGCTGAGGCCGTCCAGTCCGGGCGGCCCCGGGCGGCTCGCGGACTGTCGCGCCCAGTCCGGTCACATTTCCGGCGGCGCGCCGTCTTGGTCGATAGGCATCGCCACGATGCCGCCGCCCGGAGAGCCCGCATGACGTCCCGCCCGATGCCTGTCCCGTGGTCCAGCCGCAGGCCCCACGACCTCCTCCAGACCGATTTCTCGCCGGCAGCGGAGCGCCGCATGAACGCCGAAGTCCTGTCCTCGATCATCGACCACGACCTGCCGGCCGCGGCCGGCGGCGACCGCGCCGCGTATTCGCGCATCGTCTCGGCCTGCCAGAACTCGGTCACCTCGATCGCCCTGGCGATGGTGCGCGACGTGCACGCCAGCGAGGACATCGCCCAGGAGGCCTTCCTCAGCGCCTGGCAGAACATCCGCAAACTGCAGAACCCATCGAGCTTCCTGCCCTGGTTGCGGCAGATCACCCGCAACCTCGCCAACGACCATCTGCGCTCGCGCCAGCGCCAGCCGCGCGGCGTCGACGACGTCGAGGCGGCGATCGCCGCCGCGGCCGATCCCGAGCCCAGCACGGTCGAACAACTGATCGAAGCCGAGCGCACCGAAGTTGCCGCCGAACTGATCTCGGCCCTGCCCGACGAAAGCCGCGAAGTGCTGTTGCTGTATTACCGCGAAGGCCAGAGCTCGCAGCAGGTCGCGGCCTTGCTGGGCCTCAGCGACGCCGCCGTGCGCAAGCGTCTGTCGCGTGCGCGCAGCACGGTGCGCAGCGAACTGCTCGATCGTTTCGCCGTGTTCGCCCGCGCCAGCGCGCCGTCGGTCGGTTTCACCACCATGGTCGCCAGCGCGCTCGGCGTGATCGCGCCGACCGGCACCACCACCGCCGTGGTCGCGGCGAGCTCGATCGGTTCGAGCCTGGCCGGCAAGTTCGGCGCCGGCGGCCTGGGCACCGCCAGCGCCTCCGGCGGCGTGTTCGGCGGCAGTTTGGCCTTCATCGCCGAGCGCGTGCTGTCGCCGGTCTCCGAGGCGGTCATCGGCGCGCCGATGGATACCGTCGCGTTCGTCTCGAACATGCGACTGGTGCTCGGCGGCATCGTCGGCGGCACTATCGGCGGCGGTGTGGTCTTCCTATTGTTCGGCCGCTACCTGCTGTCGTTCGCCGGCACGCCGGCCGAGCACCGCGCTATCGCCGGCTTGCTGCGCTTGACCGCCATTTGCGGCGCGCTGATGAACATCGCTTTGTTGCTGGCGTTCGAACTCAGCCGCGGCTGGCAGGTGCCGATGGCCGTGAGCCTGATGATCGCCGTAGCGGCAGTGTCGCAATGGATGATCACCGCGCCGCGCCGTCTGGGCCCGAGCCTGGACCGCATCCAGCGCGAGACCGGCCGCGACCCGCGCGCGTCCACCGCCTATCGCTGGCTGCTCAGCACGCAGGCGATGGTCTGGAGTTCGCTGCTGATGGTCGCCCTGGTGGCCTGCATCCTGCATTGGGAAGGCCGCTTCGGCTAAGTCGTCTGCGCCACCGAAACGAAAAGGGCGCACCGAAGTGCGCCCTTTCGTGATTCGTCCAGCGCGAGCCGGACCGAGCCTCGCTCAGCGATGCGGCATCGGCTTGAGGTCGGCCTTGCTCAGGAAGCCGTCGCGGTCCTCGTCGAGGAAGGCGAAGTTGCGCGCCAGCCGCGGCATCTTCTCCTCGACTTCGAGCTTGCTCAACTTACCGTCGCGATTGAGATCGGCGGCGGCGAAGTGCTCGTCGAAGCGCTTGGCGCGCTCGGCTTCGCGCTTCGGGCGCTCGCTCTCGTGGTAGGCACGCAATTCGCTGCGCACCAGATAACCGTCGCGATTGCGGTCGATCTTGGCGAAGGACTCGCCGATACGCGTCGACTTCGCCGCTTCGGCCGCGCTGATGCGTCCGTCGCCGTCGCTGTCGAGCCCGGCGATGCCGCCGCGACCGCCGCCGTGCTCGCGGCCACCGCGATGCTGCGGGCGCTCGCTGGCGTCGAGCTTGCCGTCGCGGTTCTTGTCGAGACTGTCGAATTTTTCGGCCAGGCGCGGGTGCTTGGCGGCTTCCTCACGGCTGATCGCACCGTCCTGATTGGCGTCGATCTTGAGGTGCGTGCGCGGTGTCGCGGTGCCGTCCGGGGGCGAGGCCGTGGCCGTGCCGGCCAACGCGACCGCGGCGAACAAGGCGGCATAAAGGGGGGAACGGTTCATGCGTTGACTCCTGCGGCAGGCGCCACCGTGGCGCCGATGACCGGATCAACGCCCCCGGCCCGGGGCGGTTGACAAGCCCCTGTTCCGGTTCAGTGGCAAGACAGCGACCGGACCCCATGCGCAGGGCACGGATGCGGCGCTATGCTGGCCCCATGGGCACGCAACCGCAGCCGGACAGCGACGACCTCCGCCTGTTTCACACCGGCGAGCACGCTTGCGGCTATTGGCCCGAGCGCGTCGCCCGCGATCTGGTCCTGGACCCGCGCGATCCGCGCCTGCGCGAGTGGTATCCGCATGCGCTGGGCTGGGGCTTCCGCCGCTCCGGCGACATCGTCTACCGGCCGCATTGCAGCGGCTGCCGGGCCTGCGTCGCGGTGCGCATCCCGGTCGAGCAATTCGTGCCCGACCGCAGCCAACGCCGCTGCCTGGCGCGCAATGCGCAGGTCGAGATGCGCGTGCATCCGGCCGAACGCAACGAGGAGCAGCTCGACCTGTACAAGCGCTACCTCGCCTCCCGCCACGCCGGCGGCGGCATGGACGGCCACGGCGCGATCGAGTTCGACCAGTTCCTGATCGGCAGTTGGAGCGAAAACCGCTTCCTGGAGTTACGCGAACCCGCGCCGCGCGGCCATGGCCGCCTGCTCGCCGTCGCGGTCACCGACGTGGTCGACCACGCCTTGTCGGCGGTCTACACCTTCTACGACCCCGACCTGGCCGAGCGCAGCCTCGGCACCCTGGCGATCCTGCGCCAGATCGAATGGGCCCGCCGCGAGCGCCGCAGCCATCTCTATCTCGGTTATTGGATCGCCGGGCATCCGAAGATGGATTACAAGCGCCGTTTCCGTCCGCTCGAAGCTTTCGATGGTCGCGATTGGCGGGTTTTTACACATTTGTAACACTCGTCTCGTTCAGGTCGTGTATCTCGTAGCCCGGTCGTAACCAACGACGTGCGGGAACGGCGCCGCTCAAGGCATGGCAATGGAGCCGCCACCCATTCAACTCACCGCCACATGGAGTCCGCAATGAAATTGAACACCCTGTTCCTGGCTGCCGCGATCACCCTCGCGCTGGCCGCTTGCAACAAGCCGGCCGACAAGCCCGCCGACGCCGCTCCGGCGGCCGACGCACCGGCTGCCACCGCGCCGGCCGATACCGCCGCTCCGGCGGCGACCGATCCGGCCGCTGCACCGGCCGATCCGGCCGCTGCCGCTCCGACCGTCGACAGCGTCGGCGTGGCCGAGTGCGACGATTACCTCAACAAGATCTCGGCCTGCTTGACCGAGAAGGTGCCGGAAGCCCAGCGCGCCGCGTTCCAGAGCGGCATCGATTCGAGCCGCAGCGCCTGGAAGCAGGCCGCCGGCACGCCGGAAGGCAAGGCCAGCCTGGCCACCGCGTGCAAGACCGCGCTGGACCAGAGCAAGGCTCAGTACGCCGCGTTCGGTTGCACCCTGTAATACTTCGCAACACGCTCTTCGTTTCGACACGACGCCCCGGCTCGCCGGGGCGTCGTTGTTTGCGGTGCAGGTCGGTGCGACCGATGCACAGACCGGGCCCGCTACGCTCTACGATTCCGCCCGAGCCTGTAACGATGCCGCGGCGAGGCCATGCCATCATGCGCGCATGCTTCGACTCCCCGCCTCCCGACTTCCCTTCCACGCTGGCGCCGCCCTTGCCGCGCTGCTCATGACGGCCTGCACCCAGGTGAACGTACACGGCGATCCCAAGGCCTGGGTCCGCGACCAGGCAGACGCGTCGGCCGCCGCGCCCTTGCGCGTGGCGACCTATAACACCTCGCTCTACGACGACGCCGACGGCGGCCTGATCCGCCGCCTCGAAGCCGGCGACGGCAACGCGCGCAAGATCGCCGCAGTGCTGCAACGGGTGCGTCCGGACGTGGTGCTGCTCAACGAATTCGACTACGACGCGCCGCAGCGCGCGGCCGAGCTGTTCCAGCGCGACTACCTCGAAGTGGCGCAGGACGGCGGCGGCGCGGCGCTGTCTTACCCGTACCGCTATCTGGCCCCGGTCAACACCGGCGTGCCGAGCGGCCTGGACCTCGACGGCGACGGCCTGGCCGGCGACGCCCAGCGCGGCGACCGCGCGCGCGGCAACGACGCCTGGGGCTACGGCCTGCATCCGGGCCAATACGGCATGCTGGTGTTGTCGCGCTATCCGATCGACGCCGCCGCGGTGCGCACGTTCCAGACCTTCAAATGGAGCGCCCTGCCCGGCGCGCGCCAGCCGCGCCATCCCGACACCGGCAAACCGTGGTATTCGGCCGCCGCATGGCCGCAGATGCGGCTGTCGTCGAAATCCCACTGGGACGTGCCGGTGCGCACGCCGCTCGGCGTATTGCATCTGCTCGCCGCGCATCCGACCCCGCCGGTGTTCGACGGCCCCGAGGACCGCAACGGTGCGCGCAACCACGACGAAATCAAACTGTGGGCGCGTTACCTCGACGGCGGCGCGCCGGCCTGGTTGTGCGACGACCAGGGCCGTTGCGGCGGCCTCGCCGAGGACGCGCGCTTCGTCATCGTCGGCGACATGAACGCCGACCCGGTCGACGGCGACGGCGTGCCGGGCTCGATCAAGCAACTGCTCGATCACCCGCGCGTGGATGCGAGCCGGGTACCGCGCAGCGAAGGCGCGGCCGAACGCGCGAAGTTCTACGGCTTTGCGCGCAAGGGCGACACCGCCGAGCACACCGGCGACTTCGGCCCCAAGGCCGGCACCCTGCGCCTGGACTACGCCCTGCCCTCGCGCGGCTGGAGCGTACGCGGCACCGGTGTGTTCTGGCCCAAGCCGGGCACGGCCGACGCGGAGATTTCCGAAGCCAGCGACCACCACCTGGTGTGGGTGGATCTGGCGGATTGAACGTAGCGATGCGCAAACGCCCGACCTGCATGCGCTTGCACGACGGTTTCGCGATCGTAGCGCTCACGCTGTTCGCCCTCAGTGCGGTTGGTTGCGGCGGAACACCGGCACCTTCCGACGCCACAGCGTCCGCTGCGGCCGATCCTTTTGTTCCGGCCCCGCCCGATGTCGGCGACGTGGGTCGATATCACGCCTGCAAGGCAACGCCGCGACGCGCCTTGTCGGAACGCGAACGCTGCGAGATCGCCGCCCTCGCCACGCACTGCAGTCCGGCCAACGACTGTCTGGTCAGCTGCCTGTCCAGCCCCGGTGGCGTCAACGTCGGCGGTGGCTGTTGGCACGTGTGCTTCTCCGGCATGCATCGCGACGAGCCCGCCCCGCCGGGCTTCGCCGAATGCGAGAGGTCACCGGACCCGAGTCGCCTCGGCACGCCCGGTGCTGCCGGCCCGAGCGTCGGACAGGGCTGAGCGAAGCACGCTACGGTTCGCAACATGGACAGTGTCGCCTTGCGCCGACGCTGGCGGTCGCCGCCGTGCTTCGACCACAATGCCGTTCGAGCCGAACGCCAACGCCGAGAGGCGAAACACGAGATTCGCCTCATCGGAAACGACTACATAAGAACCGAATCATGCATACCCCTGTCACTTGGGCGATCCAAACGAACTTCATCTCCGACGATCACGTACGCCGCGTCTGGCGTGGCGCCGAGGCGGCGGGCGCGCGGGTGCAGGAAATCCTGATAATTCCGTTCTCCGACGAACTCGGCAACGAGGTGCCGGAACTCGAAGGCGTCGTGATCCCCTACGGCGCCACCAAACTCACTCGACTGGCACAACGACGCGGCTGGCGCGGGCTGTGTTTCGACGAAGCCGCATTCCGCGTCGACACCTGGAATCGCCTGCGCGACGACATGCTCAACCAGCACGTGCGGCAGATGACCGTGCGCGAGTGCATGGCGGTCATGCGCGAGGAGCCGGAGGACAGCATCTGGTTCGTGCGGCCGGTGCAGGATCTCAAGCATTTCGACGGCACCGTGACCGTGGCCAAGGAGATCGGCCGCTGGATGAGCAGCGTCGACTCGGGCAATTACAGCTTCGACGAGACGACCGAAGTCGTCGTCGCGCCGGTGCGGAAGCTACATGGCGAGTGGCGGTTCTTCGTCGTCAACGGTCGGGTCGTCGACGGATCGTCGTACCGTGCGGCCGGCCAGCGCATAGCCAATCCGGTGGCCAAGCCGGAGCTGTATGAAATGGCGCAAGAGTTGGCCGATGGCTGGCTGCCACACTCTACCTGTGTAATGGACGTGGCCCTGACCGACGAGGGTTACAAGGTGATCGAATTCAACACCTTCAATTCGTCGGGTTTTTACGCGCACGACATCGAGAAGGTGGTCGCCGCGGTGACGCGGCATTTCGCGGCAGCCGGCTGATCCCTCGACTTACCGGCGGCAGCATCGTTGCACGCCGAGCTTACCCGGTCGCGTGAAACTCGCGGATCACCTCGATCGTCCCGACGATGTGATCGTTGAGTTGCTCCAGTTCCTCGGCCGGCACCCACCATTCGGTGTGGTGCTCGCCGCCGACCTTCTGCAGCGGGTAGCGCGCCATGAAATCGGAGCGCACCTGGAACCGGGTCACCGCGCCGTAGCCGCTGTCCTTGACGTTCCAGCGTTCGGCGATCTCGGCGGCGTAGCGCTCGTTAGTGACCGGGTAAAAGATCGGCTGCTCCGGCAACCGCGGCGGCCAACGCTTGAAGCCGCTCTTGCGCAGCAGCGCCAGTTCTTCGGGCCCCACCGGGCGGTACAAGGTGACGGTGTCGCTCTTGCTCATGGCTGACCTCCTGTCGGCGCCGCGCTCGGGCACCCGATCGTTATTGGAATCCCGAATCGCCGCGCCTGCATACGCACGCGCCGTTCGCTCGTTTACTCCGGCTTGTCCTTCGCCGTCACCGGCGGCGGCGCATCGGGCACCGCCGGGGCGGGCTCGGGCACGGTGACCGGTACGGGGGCTACGGGCGCGGCCTCGGCCGCGACGCTCGGGGCCGGTGCGGTGCGCACCACGCGCGGGCCGAAACCGAAGGCGCCCTCGCCGTGCGCGGAAACGATCATGCGCACCATGTTACCCGGCACCATCAGCTCCAGCGACAGGTCGCGGCCGTCGGAACCGCGGCCTTCGAGGGTCATCTCGATGAACGCGCCGCCGGTGTCGATCTCGCGGCACAACACGTGCGCGCCGGCCGGACCGTCGAGCAGGTAAGGCCGGATGGCTTCGCCGAGCACTTCGAGCGCCTGCGGGAAGAAAAATACGGCGTAGCCCTGTGTCTCGTTCATGACGCTCCCGTGCGAACCCGGCGATGCGGTAGTGGTATGGCGAACCCTCGAACCGGTGCCGAGGCGACGGCGTCGGTTCGACGATCGTGATCGCGGGCGGCGATCAGTGCAATTCGACCTGCAGTTGCGCGGCGGCCTCGCGCGCCTTCGCACGCGCTTCGTCGACGTCCTGGCCGAGCGCGAGCGTCACCGCGACCCGGCGCTGGCCTTCGACGCGCGGCTTGCCGAACAAACGCAGTTGGGTGTCGACCTGGCCCAACGCCGCATCGACGCCGGAGAACACCGGCACACCGTGGCCCTGGGCGAGCACCGCGCACGAAGCCGAGGCGCCGAACTCGCGGATGGTCGGGATCGGCAGGCCGAGAATCGCGCGCGCATGCAGGGCGAATTCGCTGAGGTCCTGCGAGATCAAGGTGACCAGGCCGGTGTCGTGCGGGCGCGGCGAGACCTCGCTGAACCAGACCTCGTCGCCCTTGACGAACAACTCGACGCCGAACACGCCGTAGCCGCCGAGGTCGTCGGTGATGGTGCGCGCGATCTCCTGCGCGCGTGCCAGCGCCACCGGCGCCATCGCCTGCGGCTGCCAGCTTTCGCGGTAGTCGCCGTCGCGCTGCAGATGGCCGATCGGCGCGCAGAAAGTGGTGCCGGCGGCGTGGCGCACGGTCAACAGGGTGATTTCATATTCGAAATCGATGAAGCCTTCGACGATGACCCGGCCGGCACCGGCGCGGCCGCCGGTCTGGGCGTAGTCCCAGGCGGCGTCGACGGCGTCGGCGCTACGCACCAAGCTCTGGCCCTTGCCCGAAGACGACATCACCGGCTTGATCACGCACGGCAGGCCGAGCTCGGCGACCGCGGCGCGATAGTCTTCGGCGGTATCAACGAAACGGTAGGGCGAGGTCGGCAGTTGCAGGGTTTCGGCGGCCAGGCGGCGGATGCCTTCGCGGTCCATGGTCAAACGCGCCGCGCGCGCGGTCGGGATGATCCGGGTGTCGCTGCCGCGCGCGGCGAATTCCTGCTCCAGTTCGACCAGGGTCTGGGTATGGATGGCCTCGATTTCCGGCACGATCAACTGTGGCCGCTCGGCCGCGATCAACGCGCGGATGGCCTGGCCGTCGAGCATGTCGAGCACGTGGCTGCGATGGGCGACCTGCATCGCCGGCGCGTTCGCATAACGGTCGGCCGCGATCACCTCGACCCCGAACCGCTGCAGTTCGATCGCCACTTCCTTGCCGAGTTCGCCCGAACCGAGCAGGAGCACGCGGAAAGCGTGCGGGGACAGCGGCGTGCCGAGCGTGGTCATGCGGAATCCTCGTAAAACCATGGGGTGGATGAGCCTAGTCTAACTTTCCGGGCGATCAGCGCGGCGCCGGGCTATGGCGGCGCGCATCGCCCATGCGATGCTGTGGCCATGCCCTTCGCCCGTCCTCGGCCCGCGTCGCGCGCCGTCGCCCCCGCACCGCAGTCCAACCACGCCCGCCGCCCCCGTGCGGCGCGGCGGTTGGCGCTGCTGTTGGCGGCGACGCTGCTCGCGGCGTGCACGGGCGAGCCCGAGGCGCCGCCGCACGGCAGCAGCCAGCTCGCCGGCATGATGCTCGACCCGCAGTTGTCGGAGATCAGCGGCCTGGCCGCCTCGCGCCGCCATCCCGGGGTGCTGTGGATGCACGACGACGGCGGCAATCCCGAGCGCCTGTTCGCGGTCGCCGATAACGGCGACCGGCTGGCGACCCTGCGCATCGAAGGCGTCACCAAGACCGACTGGGAAGACATCGCCGCCTTCGAACTCGACGGCCGCCAGTACCTGCTGATCGCCGACACCGGCGATAACGGCGGCCTGCGCCGCAGCCTGCAACTGCACGTGATCGAAGAGCCGGCCAAGATCGAGAACGCGCGCCTCAAGCCGGCCTGGTCGATCGCTTTCCGCTGGCCCGACGGCGCCCGCGATTGCGAGGCGGTGGCGGTCGACATCGCGCGCAAGCAAGTCCTGTTGATCTCCAAGAAGCGCCAGCCGCCGGAGCTGTTCTCGCTGCCGCTGATGCCGGCCGGCAACGCCCTGCAGACCGCGACCCGGCTCGGCGGCCTGGCCGGCATCCCCGAACCCGATGCGCAACTGCGCCGCAGCAACCCGACCCGGGCCAAGCTGCAGAGCCAGGTCACCGCTGCCGACATCTCGCCCGACGGCAACACCCTGGCGGTGATGACCTACCGTTATCTGCTGCTGTACCCGCGCCAGCCGCGCCAGAGCTGGGCCCACGCCGTCGCCGGCCCGCCCCGGGTCAGCGACCTGCCCTGGCTGCCGCAGGCCGAGGCCCTGGGCTGGTCGGCCGACGGCCGCAGCCTCTACGCCACCGGCGAGTTCATCCCGGCGCCGCTCTACCGGATCACCCCCTGAGGCCGTTCGCGCCGCGCTACAGGCACCTGGCGTTCCCCCTGGCGTTCCCCTGGCGTGGCCATGGGCCGTGGTTTCGCCGTCACTTGTCGATCCGAGCAGCTCCGCCTGCCTGCCCGGCCCGTCGCCCTTTCCGACGGCCGGGCATTCCAGGCTTGATATCAATCTGATATCAATATGTTTGGACAACGAGCGAGACGGACGTCATGAAAGAGAACCCCACCCAATCCCTCTCAGGCATTCCGGTCCTGCTGGGCTGCCTCGGCCTCGGCGCGGTCGGCGCCTATGCCTTCCTTGGCGGCGTCGCCAGCGAAAGCGGGGCCAGCGTGGTCGTGGCGATCCTGGCCGGCGCCCTCGCCTTCTTCGGCCTGTCCGGCCTGTACAAGATCGAGCCCAACCAGGCCGCGGTGCTGAGCCTGTTCGGCAAGTACGTGGGCACGGTCAAGGACAACGGCCTGCGCTGGAACAACCCGCTCTACGCCAAGCGCAAGGTCAGCCAACGCATCCGCAACTTCGAAAGCGGCAAGCTGAAGGTCAACGAGCTCGACGGCAGCCCGATCGAGATCGCCGCGGTGATCGTCTGGCAGGTGGTCGATTCGGCCGAGGCGGTCTACAACGTCGACGATTACGAAACCTTCGTGCACATCCAGTCCGAGTCGGCGCTGCGCGCGATGGCCACCAGCTACCCCTACGACCAGCACGAAGACGGCCAGTTGTCGTTGCGCAGCCATGCCGCCGAGATATCCCTGCACCTGCAGCAGGAATTGCAGGATCGCCTCGCCGACGCCGGCGTCAACGTGATCGATGCGCGCATCAGCCACCTCGCCTACGCGCCCGAGATCGCCCACGCCATGCTGCAACGCCAGCAGGCCAACGCGGTGATCGCCGCGCGCACGCGCATCGTCGCCGGCGCGGTCGGCATGGTCGAAATGGCCCTGGCCGAGCTGCAGAAGAACGGCGTCGTGCAACTGGACGAAGAGCGCAAGGCGCACATGGTCAGCAACCTATTGGTGGTGCTGTGCGGCGACCGCGGCGCGCAGCCGATCGTCAACGCCGGCAGCTTGTACTGAGCGCGCTGCGATGACCGTCCACGACTACCTCGTTCCCATCGCGATGGCGGTCAGCGCCGTACCGATCCTGGTTTCGGCGGTACTGGTCGCGCGCGGCAACCTGCACCTGATCAATGGCCTGGACGCCTCGCGCCTGCCCAACCCGGCCCGCACCGCGGCGAAACTCGCCCGCCTGCTGGCGGCGACCGGCGTGGCGATGCTCCTCGGTGGCGCCGGCTTCTATTGGGCTGGCGACAATGAAGGCCGCATCGCCCTGGTCGTGGTCGCCTTGCTGCTCGCTGTCAACGGCCTCGCCGTCGCCCTGATCCTCGCGATCAGCGCCGCCCGGCGCAGCTATCGCGACCGCCCCGGCGGCAACGAAGGGGCGCGCCGGCGGTGAGCGAAAAGAAAGCCTACCCGCTGCGCATCAACGCCGAAGTGCTCGCCGCCGTGCAGCGCTGGTCCGACGACGAGTTGCGTTCGCTCAACGCCCAGATCGAATATGTCTTGCGCGACGCCTTGCGCAAGAATGGACGGCTGGCGCGCCAGGACACCCCGACTCCCGAGGAAGACCCATGACCCAGAAGTGGAAACATCAAGTCGTCGAGCTGACCTATCAATTGTTCGAGTCGCCGATGCGGCAACGCATCCAGGAAGAACTCGATACGCGCGGCGAACAGGGCTGGGAGCTGGTATCGGTCGAGCACGACCCGAGCATTCTCGGCACGCGCCTGTATTTCAAGCAGCCGGCCTGATGGCGCCATGCCCCCCAGCGCCATCGGCGCACGTGGCGCAGCGCGCCCTCGCCGGCTAATCTGAGCGCATGCGCGGCCACGGCCACCTCCTGATCAACACGCCCGAGATCGAGCTCTGGCCGGGCGGGCTGTTGCGCGCGCGCAGCAACCACGACGCCCGCGCGCTGTCGCGTGCGCGGCACGTGCTGCGGCGCAAGCGCGATGGCCGCTTCCTCGCCGCCGACCTGCCCGAAGGCCTGTTGCCGCTGGTCCACCGGCTGATCCACGAAGGCGGCATCGGCGACGCCCTCGATGCGCTCGACGCCATCGTCGAATACCGCCGCGAGGGGCTGCTGCGAATCCATGAGCTGCCGCTGGATCGGATCGAAGAGCGGCTGTCCGCGCTCGGCCTGGACTGCGACGGCTACGAAGCGCGAACCGGTCTGGGTCTGATCGCCGAACCCGACCGCCTCGCCTACGCCGGCGTCGACCGCTTCCGCCGGCCGCTGTGGCTGCATCCCGGCGCCGCGCGCGCATGGTCCCACCTGCGCCAGGCCGCCGTGCACGACGGCATCGTCCTCGACGCCATCTCCGGCTATCGCAGCCACCATTACCAACTCGGCATTTTCGAACGCAAGCTCGCGCGCGGCCTCGGCGTCGACGAGATCCTCACCGTCAACGCCGCGCCGGGCTACAGCGAACACCACAGCGGCCTCGCCCTCGACATCGGCACCCCCGGCGAGCCGCCGGCCGAAGAATCCTTCGAGCACACCCCCGCCTTCGCCTGGCTGCGCGACAACGCCGGCGACTACGGCTACGTCATGAGCTATCCGCGCGACAACCCGCACGGCATCGTCTACGAGCCGTGGCACTGGCGTTACGACGCGAAGTAATCCGCACGCCGCTGTCGGCTGCCGGTGAAACGCGGCCAGCGCCGCGCTCGAAATCGACGAGGCCTGAATCGGCTCGCGCTCAATCCTGCGAGCGGTTGGTCCTGGGCTTGGCGACCTCGGAAAAATCCGCGATCCGCCACAGATACAGGCTGGCATAGCTGCGGTACGGCCCCCAGCGCTCGCCGAGTTCGGCCAAGGCCTTCGGCGGCGGCATCTCGTCGAGCTTGTCGACGCGCTGTGCGCCCTTGCGGATGCCCAGATCGTCGACCGGCAGGATGTCGGGGCGGCCCAGGCGGAACATCAGCATCATCTCGACCGTCCAGCGGCCGATGCCGCGGATCGGCACGAGCGCGGCGATGATGGCGTCGTTGTCCATCGTCGCCATGCGCCGCAGGTCCGGGATTTCGCCGCGCGATTCGCGCGCCGACAGATCGCGCAGCGCGAGCAGCTTATTGCCGGATACGCCGCAGGCGCGCAGCGCCGCGTCGTCGCAACGGCCGAGGGTGTCGTAATGCAGGCGGCCGCTGCCGATCGCCGCTTCGACCCGGCCGACGATGGTCGAGGCGGCCTTGCCGCTGAGCTGCTGGAACAGGATCGCCCGCGCCAGCGCATCGACCGGATCGAAGCGCTGGCGCCAGCGCGGATCGGTCGGAATCGGGCCGTTCTCCAGCCGGTCGACCTTCTTCATCCATGCGCCGAGCTTGCGGTCGCGCTTGCTCAGATAAGCGTGCGCGGCCTCGGCGTCGAACCCCCGGACATGTCGCGGCATCTCAGCGCCTCAGCGCATCGGCGGCGTAGACCAGCCACGCCAGGATCATCAGGCTGCCGCCGTAAGGCAGCAGACGGGTCGAGGCGCCGAAGAAATATGCCGCCGCCAGGCCGCCGGAAAACACCAGCACACCGACGAGCAAGGCCAGCAGAGCGACCCGCGCGAGCGTACGCCGAGCGATCGGCGCTAGCGCGGCCAGGGCGGCGCCATGCCCGAACGCGAACACCGCCGCCGTCTGCAATCGCGATTGCGCCGCCGGGTCGGCGACGTGCGCGGCATACGCCGACAAGGCCACCGCCAGAGCGGCCAGCACCGCACCGGCCGCGGCCAGCGCACGCGCCCCGCCGGGTGCCGATGGAGAAAGTTCGCGCGAGGAAGAATTCATGCGTTCGGGAACCTCAGTGCAGGGCGACAGACGCCAAGCCTGCGCCGCCGGATGAGCACGATAGCAGCCAAGTCCGATGGTGGCGCGGGCGTGGCTATGCGGATGTTGCGGTCGGGAGGATTTTGCACATTCCGTTGTAACTACTGCCTTGCCTGCTGTGCGTAGCGCCGCACTAGCGAAGGCAATCGAAGACCCGGAGGGCGGCCCGCATGGATGCGGGCCATTCTTCATCGGGACAAGGATGTCCCGTATGTAGAGCCCTGCGGATGCACCGCTCGTGCGGGCCTGTGATTCAAAGAAAAGCAACTTCTTTGGTTACCTTTGACCGAAGGGAATCCAGACGGACTTTTGTTTCTTTAGACAAAAGAAAGTAACCCGCCGCTTTAGTGGCGGAAGCTCTTAGCGTTTGATCCTGATCCTGATCCTGATCCTGATCCTGATCTTGCTTGAGAGAGGCGTCGCGAACCCGTTGCAGCGCGGTCGCGGCTTGCGCCGCTCCTACCCCCTAAGGCCCAGCCCTCCCTGGTGATAAGCCCACAAAAAAACGCGCCGCGGAAGCCGCGGCGCGTCTCGTCGATCGCAGGTCCGCCGCAGCGGACCTCGCACTCGGTATTACTTGATCGGCCAGTACACGTCGAACTGGCCCAGAGCCGGGTCGAAGCTCTGGTCGATGCCGGCCTTCCAGACTTCGTACGGACGCTCGGTCGTGGTGTAGCCGCGGGTCAGCGCCCAGGCGCGGACGGCGTCGCGGACCGGAGCCAGCGCGGCCATGTTGTGGCCGCCGCTCGTGGCGACGACGACCTTGCTGGCCGGCAGCAGCTCGGCCTTGACCGGGTTGCCCGCGCCTTCGATCTTGACGTCGAGCTTGGTCGCTTCGGTGCTGGTGTCGCCGATCTTGCGCACCACCTGCACCACGTCGAACGAATAGGTCTCGCTGCCGAACTCGTTGGTCACCACGCGGATCGGGCCGACCGCTTCGAGGCCGTTAGCGGCGATGACCTTCTTGATCCATTCCATGTTGGAGTGGATCTGCGACTTGATCTTCTCGTTGTCGCGCGCGACCGCGGCGGTCACGCTGAGCACGTTCTCGGCCGGACGGTCGAGGACCTTCGGCGCATTGGCCGGGTCGACTTCGGACAGCTTCGAATAGTCGTAGTTCGGGACGGTCGCCAGCATGTTGCTCAGGCGCGCCAGACCCATCTTGATGTCTTCGCCGACGTTGCTGCTGACGTACATGCCGGAGTAGCGGCCGAGCAGGTTCCAGCCGTAGTCGACGTCGTAGGTCTGGGTGATCTCGACGTTGCGGTTGTTCTTGCCGGTCGGACGCAGCTTGAACTCGGTGCGCTTGTTGTCGCCGCGCTCCTCGTTGACGATCTTGTAGCCGACCGACTTGCCCGGCTCGCTGCTGACGATTTCCCAGCTGCCCTTGCCCAGGCCGCGTTCCTTGGACGAGTACTCCAGGCGGGCGCCCACGCCCTCATCCTTGCCGGTCAGCTTGACCTCCATGGCCGGGTCGCGCAGCACCAGCGGGTTCCAATCCTTGAAGCGACGCACGCTGTTCAACGTGTCGAACACGATGGTCAGCTTGCGGTTGGTCTCAACCGAGTGCGACAGATGGCGGCTCGACGGCAAAACCACGCCGACAACCAGAAACAGCACGGCGACGATCGCCAGTGAAATCAAAATCTCGATCAGACGGGTCATTCAGGTTCTCCAGGGCCGGGCCCGGATCGGGCCGGGGCGCAGACCCACAATCGTAGCAAGATAAATCCCGGCAAGGGCAGCCATCACAGGCAAGAAAATCGACGGGCCGCATCCTGCACGGCGCCGGGTGCGGGTCCGAGGCCGAGCCGGACCCGGCAATGCGCGGCGAAAAACCTGGAAACAGCCGGCTTTTCGCCGCCAAGCCGCCACATTCGCGTGGGTATGCCCCGCCCCTCGCCGCTCCGCCGATGCGCAACTGCAGTCAATCGCACACCGCGCCAACGCACCGGCAGGGACCGGCATGGCGCGCGTCCAACGCGCCGAATGCCCTAACGCGCATCGTCTGCGCAAGGCCGCTGCGCCGATGCTTCAGACCAACTGCAGCTCGAAGGCCTTGAGCACCGCGCGGGTGCGGTCGCGCACGCCGAGCTTCGACAGAATATTGGAGACGTGGTTCTTGATCGTGCCTTCGGCCACGCCTAGCGAATTGGCGATTTCCTTGTTGGAGAAGCCGCCGGCCATCAGGCGCAGGATCTCGGTCTCGCGCTCGGTCAGCGGGTCGGGCCGGTCCAGGCTGACGAAATCGTTGCGCATGTGCTCCAGGCCCGACAACAGGCGCTGGGTTACTGCCGGCTGAACCAGCGAACCGCCGTCGGCCACGGCCTGGATCGCGCCGACCAGTTGCTCCAGCGACACGTCCTTGAGCAGGTAGCCCTTGGCGCCGGCCTTGAGCCCGGCCAGGACCAGTTGGTCGTCGTCGAAGGTGGTCAGGATGATGGTCGGCGGCAGATAGCCCGAGCGCGCCAGGGCCTGCAGCGCCTCCAGGCCGGACATCACCGGCATGCGCATGTCCATCAGGACCACGTCCGGGCGCACGGTTGGGATGATCTCGACGGCCTGGCGGCCGTCGCCGGCCTCGGCCACGACTTCGATACCGTCGGCCAAGGCCAGCAGAGAGCGCACGCCCTGGCGGACCAGGGTCTGGTCGTCGACCAGCAGCACGCGGATGGGGTTGGGAATCATGTCAAAGCTCCTTCGCGGGCCATGGCGGCCGCGGTGGCGGGCAGAGTCAGTTGCAGGCAGAAGCCGGCATCCGCACGGGTTTCGATGCTGAGCCGGCCGCCGTACTGCTGCAAACGCTCGCGCATGCCGCGCAGGCCGTTGCCGGTGACCAGGTGATCGGCGCCGCGACCGTCGTCGCGCGCGCTCATGACGATGTCGCCGCCGCTGCGGCGTACGTCGATCCACAGATGCTGCGCGCCGGCATGGCGCACGGTGTTGGTGACGATCTCCTGGGTGCAACGCAACAGCACGTGGGCGCGCTCCGGGTCGTCGAGGGTCAGCGGCGTCTCGATCTCCATGCGGATATCCAGCGCCGGTACGTTTTCGGCCAGCGGGCGCAGGGCCAGGGCCAGGTCGATCGCGCCGTTCTCGCGCAACTGGCTCACCGCCTCGCGCACGTCGGTGAGCAGCAGCCTGGCCAGAGTATGCGCCTGCTGGACGTGCTCCTTGACCCGCCCTTCCGAGAGGTGGCCGGCGACTTCCAGGTTCAGGCTCAGCGCGGTCAAGTGGTGGCCCAGCAGGTCGTGCAGCTCGCGCGAGATGCGGGTGCGCTCGTTGATGCGCGCGCTCTCGGCCAGCAGGGCGCGGGTCGCGCGCAACTCGGCGTTGAGCCGGCGCTGGTCTTCGCGGGCCTGGGTCTGCTGCTTGGCGACCAGGGCGGTCAGGAACACGAAACCGGAAAAACCGGTGTACAGCAGCGACTGCAGCACCGCCAGCAAGGGCGGCATCTGCACCGCCTCGATGAACACCGGGATGATGACCAGGTTGAGGACCATCAGCCCGATCACGCCGACCCGCAGCGGCACCATCCACGGCAGCAGCCCGGCCAGGACCATCAGCAGTACGCTGCCCAGGCCGGTACCGGAGTAATAGCTGATGCCGATCGCGCACCCGCCCAGCACCAGCAATTGCAGGTAATCGAGCAGGCCGGTGCGGCGCTCCCCCAGCGAGCGGGTTATCCACCAGTAGACCGCACCGAAAGTGGCGTAAACCGCGACCCAGCGCAAAATCTGCAAATACAGGCCGGCCACCGGTTCGCCGTGGCCGGGCTGGAAATAATCCGGGTCGAGCCAGATCGACAACAGCCAGGAGCCGACCAGGCCCCAGGTGAACAGGCCGGCGTAACGTAGTAATCGGGTATGGGTCAGGCGGGCCAGCATGAATGCATGCTAACGGTATGGGGCACGCGCCGGAGCCGTCCAGAAGTCATGCACTCCGGCGTTCGCCCCGGGCCGACCGGCCATGCGATAATCGGGACGCCGACACGGAACGCGTGCCGGCTTTTGAATACTTGGAGCGTGGAATGTCGATCGTTGTCCGCGACGTGCGAGAGCACGAGCTGGATTCCGTCCTTGCCCTCAACAATGCCGCCGGGCCCGCGATCCTGCCGCTGGATGCGGCCCGACTGCGTCATTTTTTCGACACCGCCGAATATTTCCGCGTCGCCGAACGTGACGGCACCCTGGCCGGATTCCTGATCGGCATCGGTGCCCGCAGCGACCACGACAGCAGCAATTTCCGCTGGTTTCGCGAGCGTTATCCGGACTTCTTCTATATCGACCGTATCGTCGTCGCCAGCCGGCGCCGTGGCGGCGGCGTCGGCCGCGCCTTCTATGCCGACGCCCAGAGCTACGCCGAGCTGCGCTATCCGCAGCTGGCCTGCGAGGTCTTCCTCGAAGGCGGCAACGACCCGGCCCTGCTGTTCCACGGCAGCTTCGGCTTCCGCGAGGTCGGCCAGCACGTCATGGAAGAGGCCGGCGTACGCGCGGCCATGCTCATGAAGCCGCTGTGCAGCTATGCCTGGGTCCGCGAGACCTATGGCGACGCCCTGCCCGAGGCCAGTTGGCTGACCCGTCCGCGGGTGCCGGTCCAGCACGGCCAGGTCGCCGTCCAGGCGCCGCGCCCGACCGGGACCGGCCTGTGAACGTGGCCGTGGATTACGAACAGGCCGGCGAACTCAAGATCGGCCAGGTCGGCATCGCCAACCTGCGCATCCGCACCCTCGACGTCGAACGCCTGGTCGAGGAGATGCGCAGCCGGGTCCAGCGCGCCCCGAACATGTTCGGCCGGGCCGCGGTGGTGATCGATTTCGGCGGTCTCAGCCAGACTCCGGACGCCGGCACCGCCCAGGCCCTGCTCGACGGCCTGCGTGCCGCCGGGGTGCTGCCGGTGGCCCTGGCCTACGGCACCAGCGAGACCGACCGCCTGGCCCAGGCCCTGGGCCTGCCGTTGCTGGCCAAGTTCCGCGCTTCCTACGAACGCGCAGACGGCGCCGCCCCGGAAGCCGCCGCGCCGCCGCGTCGCGAGGCCCCGGCGGTCGCCCCGGCCCCGGAACCCG